>CAZHKN010000293.1:0-5977 GCA_964532725.1 uncultured Occallatibacter sp. | reverse complement strand
CAGTGCGCGGGAATGTTCCCTGGAGCCTGCCTCCATTATTGCACTGCGAGTTGAGTGGGGTTCTTGGCGAGGAGTTCGGCGGTTTACTGGCGTACTGGGCCAGTATGACGCGCGGCGATGTTTGTTAAATAGTTGATTCTATGATGGTTATTGAGAAGTATTGGCATACTGCGTCAGTATTGTTGCGCCGCCGCATGAGTTAAATCGTTGAATCCATGTTGGTTAGAGTGAAAATACTGACGCACAGCGGGGAATTTTATTTGCCGTACGCGATTTTGCCGCGTTATTTTGTGGCAAGTATTTGAGTTTTAATTGTTTGCACAAATCATATGCTCTCAAAAGCTGGGCATATAGGCAGAGTTTTGATGAACAGTGAACAGTGAACAGTGGACAGTGAGCCGTGAGCCGTGGTGCTCTATTTGGTAGTTTGCGCCCGGCGGGGGTAATTTTCCGCAAACTCCCGCGGTGGGGCTGACGTGGCTGTAATCAAAGGCCCGTGGCTAAAGCCACTTTCATTTGAGGCCTTTATTCAGGGGCCTGGAAGGCCCCTGCTCCCTCCGGTGCCTGTGGCGGAGCTGCGCCCAGGTCTTGGACCACCTGTGGGTAGCCGTTGGGGTAGACGTCGTCTTCAACGAGACATTTCGTGGGGACCCCGTTAGTTGGGATTGAGGTTTGTGCTTTCCCATGTCTGAAAATCCAGACATGGGGCACCCAATCATTTGTGGTTAGTCAGACTAGGGCGGCCCGCCTAGGATCGTGCCGAGTCATTTCTAAGAAATTCGAGTATATGTTCGACCCGACAAGACGCGAGAGACTTGGCCGTCGTCCAATGCGCCGATCAGCTCTCTGATTCGGTCGATGCCGTTTCCCATTGCCGCAAGATACCGGATTTCGCGAACTTGTTCCGCGCTTAACCGATTCTCGCGGCCACAGATGACGGCCTCAGCGTACGCCGGATCATTCCAACTTTCGGCGACTCCTGGGTTCGGCCTTCCAAGATGTGGGTGAGTCTTCAAATACTCATCGAGCAGCGCTTCACGATCATCACTTTCGGTCAAAGATGTTCCGCCGACAGGTGATAGTTTTCGCAATACCTTGATGCCCTCACGGCCACCTGGGATCATGTTCAGGCCGTTCGGGTATTTGGACGACAAGCTGTATTTGTCCACGAGGTATTCCTCGGCGTCCATCGCCGAATCCTCATTTAGGCCGACTGCGCAAATTGAACTGACGAAACCAGTCAACATTGGCCCTGTCTGACTTTCTCTTTGGACATGCTGCACACGCGCGGATATTAGCTCCTTCAATTTGGAGGGAAATAACCGGCGAGATTCGTCCGCGAGTGCTGATTTCACATGCTCGGTGAAGCGTTTATTCCAGCCTCTTTTGGTTATTCCGTAGTAGACGAACTCCCGCCCATCGTTACAGATGAGCGCGTGCAGGTAAACGGAATATGTTCCTTCGAGGCTCTGACCACCTTTGATGAGAGCACGCAACGGAATCTCCACGCGCATTGGGATGTCGAGCGTGGGCGAGTGCATCTTAAAGAATACGACCGGCGCTGTTTCTTTCTCTTTCTTAGCTTCGAGAACCGTAGAGGTAAAGAGCGGCCCACGCTTCGTGAGCGACTGACATATTTCCACGATGATTCTGCCTCGATCTCGAAACGCGAGTGGCGCGCGGTCGGATGGACTCATCTCATTCCAAGAAACGACGTAATCTGACATCCGAGTCTTCTCGTTTAGCCCCACGAGTGTAGAATCGAGAACTTCAGCGCACCGCTCCAAGTTGAAAGTGAATCCTTCTGTCAGGTGCTTCATGTTTGAGAGGTTTACGTATTTCAACGCTTTGCTCCGCAGACGGGCCTCCTCATGTTCTCTTCATCTCCTTTGCAGAGCGTCTAAACAGCCAGAGTACCTTCTGTATAAAGCTCGCGTCCCAGTTGATCGGCAAATCGGTGCTCAGCTTGCGCACTTGCAGAGTATGACGTTCTCCGGGGTCCGGCCCAGCAACGAGCTGAATTTGCTGGCTTCCACCGGCAAGGTCGTCCGCCTCGACAACATACAGAAGCCGCTTATTGTCGGAAGAGTTATTGTCAGTGACTTGGCGTGTGCTTTGGCTTAACAAGGAGCCGAGAAATGTCTCCGGTACATTTTGTTCATGTACTAAAACATCACCGTTCAACTCGAACTGTTGAGTCACCGGCTTCACCCAAAGTCTGAGATTAAGTCCTGGGCCAACCCCGACATTTGTAATGGTCAACTCGCGGGCTCCGGACTGTGATGAACCCACTTCTATAACCAGGGATGGCAGCAGATTGAGTTGCCATGCCTTCTCGCTGATTTTCATCATGTTGCGAGTGTAGATCGTGTAGAAAGCGAGGCCGATCAATCCAAGGGTAGCTATGGCCAGTGCGGCCACGGCTGTCAGCGCTTGCACGCCAACCCAGAAAACCTCTGGTTTGCAAAGGAAAGTATCCATACTGAAAGCCCTCACGTTTGATAAATTGAAATGCGGTTAGTTCCTCGGCTGACGCAGGATGCAGGATACTCCATCGCGACGCCGGGTGCCCCAGGCCTCGCCTTTTGGGAGCAACGGAAAGCACTAACCCTATGCGAGCGAAAAGCGAGCTGTCACCCGCACTGGAGGTGCTTAGGCGTAAATGCCACGCTGCTTGATGGTAAAGGCGACGCGGTCAATTGCCAGCATATACGCGGCGATGCGGTTGTTCACGTTGTGCGCCTCGGCATAGCGGACGACATCTTCAAAGCTGTCGCGGAGGATTGTCTCCAACTGCTCGTTGATGATGGCTTCTTTCCAGAAGTAGCCCTGGCGGTCCTGCACCCACTCAAAGTAACTGGCCGTGACGCCGCCGGCGTTGGCGAGAATGTCCGGCACGATGAAGATGCGCTTGTCGGCCAGAATTTCATCGGCTACCGCTGTCGTCGGCCCATTGGCTCCCTCGACAACAATGCGCGCCTTGATGTGGTCGGCATTGCGGCTGGTAATCACATTCTCTGTCGCTGCCGGTATCAGGATTTCGCAATCGGAGACGATCAGCTCTTCGCTGGGCACGGCCTCTGCGCCGCCGAAGCCGAGGATCGTCTCATTGCGCTTCTTGTACTCAATCAACTGGTGAACATTGATGCCGTTGGGATTGAGCAATCCGCCGTCCTGCTCGGCGATGCCGACAATCTTGTAGCCATGCTCGCACATCAGCCGCGCGGCGTTTGACCCGACATTGCCGAAGCCCTGCAGCACAACCCGGCAGCCATCGATGCGCATATTCAGGTAGCGCAGGCTCTCGTCGCACATGACCATGACGCCGCGGCCAGTGGCCTCGATCCGTCCGCGGGAGCCGCCGATATTGAGCGGCTTGCCGGTGACGACGCTGGTCACCGTCTGCCGCATGTGCATCGAGTAGGTATCCATGATCCAGGCCATGGTCTGCTCGTTGGTGTTCACATCGGGCGCGGGCACATCTTTTTCCGGCCCGATGAAATCGATGATCTCCGAGGTATAGCGGCGGGTCATCCGCTCGAGCTCGCCCAGGCTCATCTTTTTCGGGTCGCAGATGACGCCGCCCTTCGCGCCGCCAAAGGGGATATTGACGACCGCGCACTTCCAGGTCATCCAACTGGCGAGGGCGCGGACTTCGTCCAGTGTCACCGCCGGCGAGTAGCGGATGCCGCCTTTCCCCGGTCCGCGCGCAATCGAGTGCTGCACCCGGAAGCCGGTAAACATCTCAATCCGGCCATCGTCCATGCTGACCGGAAAATGCACAATAATCTCGCGCGCCGGGCTGCTGAGTACCTTCCATAATCCCGGATCGAGGTTCAATTTACGCGCGGCAAAATCAAAGCGCGCGCTTTGCGCTTCCCATGGGTTAATTTCCTGATCCAACGTAACGCTCGGTGCTGCTGGTGACATAAACCCTCTCTACCTTCCCCTCGTCCGCTGTCGCACGACCCCGTCAGCCAATAGACAGGAACACGCTATTCGTCAGCAACCTAAAGTAAATGCTGACTTTATCTCCGCTTTCGCGGAAGATTTAGTTCTCAGGCGGGCAATAAAATCCACCCACCCTACCTTGGGCTGGCGTTTATTCTCGCACAAGCCCAAACCCCAGTGAGTCTAGGCCTGTCAGATAGACGCGTCAAGTCGCTCCAATGGCCAACCCCAATGTATATCGACAGAAAACGAACCTGCGATGAATCAGACGCATACAGTTCCAGCTTACGGACATATTGAAGAATTCCCTTATCTCCTATCCCCGGCAAGTTTCAGATCCAGATGCCAAGACAGGCCCAGCAGAGTTTTTACCTGAAGTGGAACGGCGTAAAAAAGTATCGCCCTGCCGTGGATTTATTATGTCCACAGCAATAAAGTCTCTATAGGCAGGGATGACCTATGGCAGCAGATGTACAAGCCAAATGGCGAACAATTGCAATTTTGACGTTGCGACTAGTTCTTGGCCTTGCATTTCTGGCAATTGGAGCCACCAAACTTACGGGATCAGCGCACACGGTAGAGTATTTTGCAGCTATCGGGTGGGGACAATGGTTCCGCTACCTGACAGGTCTTCTCGATATTACGGGAGCAGCGCTGCTTTGGATGCCACGATGGACTTATTATGGAGCAACCATGCTCGCCTGCACTGTAGGATTGGCAACCGTGATCTCCTTCACCCGTTTGCAAGGAGACCCGGTGTGGGGCAACCCGCAAATGATCGTGGCGCCACTGGCGCTCACATTGCTGGCCGCACTGCTCGCTCGGCTGGCACGCCCATGTGGAGCAAACTGAGGTTCATATCGACCTCGGCCGCGCTGCCCCTTCCCTCGAAAATTTATTTCCAATTGAATCTAGCTTCCCGCCGGATGCTGGCTCGCCTGCTCCGACTTCTGAAGCAGCGTCACCACCTGGCTCCATGGCGTTGGCTCTTCGTGCATCGAGTAGACGGTATCGACAGCCAGATGGGCCTTCTCGACAGCCTGCTGCACCTCGTGCATCAACTCAGGAGCATAGAGCGAATGGTCGGCATTCAAGGCGAGTGTGTCGCTGGCATAGAGCAGCCGCCGCTCCGGGAAATACACCATATACTGCCTTTCAGTCGTAGCTCCGCGCAGAGGATAAAGCACCATCCGGTTTTCCCCGGCGCCAATCTCGGTTTGCTCCGTCACAATTCTCCACTCGGGCTTTTTCCTGGATTTTTGCAACGAATCGGCATTGATCGTGTGGTCGGCATCTACCATCCGGTCCAGCAGTGGCCTGTTCAGGTCCAGAATGTAGACGGGCAACCCTTCGGCCACGTCGTAGCGCACCCCGCCAACATGCGGCCAGGAGTCCGAAGTCGAAAGCACAGCCTTCACCGGCAAGCCTGGGTAACGCTTCCTGGCCTCGGCCAGAATTCCCTCGGTAAAAGTGCCGGAGATGGGCGTTTCCAGAATCACAATTCCGTCCGGCTGTTTCACAATCGTCGTATTCCACGATCCTACGAAAAGGTCCACCCCCGGCGCCAGCTCCCGGTGCTGGTCATTGCGGAAACCCCGCTCCCACCCTGGAGATTGCAAGCTCTTCGCAGCGGTCTTTGCATCAGCGTTGAACTCCTTCTCATCGGTGGGCGTATTGAAATCAATATCTACGGCCTGCGACGAGCTCCACTCGATCCCGTTGCGCTCGACAATCTGGTTGCTCGGGTAGGTGATTCCCTCCACCAGCCTCCAATTGTCAAAGTAGACCCGCTGCTCCACGTCACCCCAGTAGAACCAGAAATCCCGGAACTGTTGTTTGGTTTCGACTGCATCTGGCAGGTGATTGAAGCGATTGATTGCAACTCGCACCGGGATCCCTTTCCAGGTGAAACCAAGCACCGTGTGTTCGGTCGAGCGAAGATTCTCCGCAGACAGGTATTTAAGGTCCTCCGCCTTAGCTGCTGTCAGCAAAACGGCCTCCGGCCCGAGCGCCAGCGCCTGGTTGG
>CAZHKN010000292.1:0-5985 GCA_964532725.1 uncultured Occallatibacter sp. | reverse complement strand
TGACGATCTACTACACCACCAACAAGACCACCCCAACGGCTGCTTCGACGAAGTACACCGGGGCGATCACTGTGAGCGCCAGCGAGACCATTGAGGCGATTGCAATCGGCGGCGACTTCAATCCCAGTCCGGTAGCGATTGCCGCCTATGCCATCAGTTCCTCGGGCAGCGGCACTCCGATCGGTCCGATCCTGCACCCGCTACCCTCGCCGATTCCGACTCCGATTCCCCACCCGCGCCCGCTCCCGGTCGGATTCCCCGAAGAATGAGTTTTCCGGCTGCAAAGAGCAGAAGGGCCAGTCCCGAGGCTGGGAGGCTGGCCCTTCTGCTCTTTGAAAAGAGGGAGCGGCTATCCCTTTTTGTGCCTTGGCTTGCCGAGTGAGATCACTTCCAGCTTGACCTCGGCGAGGCCGGGTTTGATGATATTCAGCTCCGCGGCAGCGGCGTAGGAGAGGTCGATGATGCGGCCTTCGTCCAGAATGCCGCGGTCGTTGATGCGGACGACGACTGACCGCTTGTTTTTCTGGTCAACCACCCGCACCAGCGTTCCAAAGGGTAGCGTGGGGTGGCAGGCGGTTAGCGCGTACATATCAAAGCGCTCGCCGCTGGCGGTGAGGTGGCCGTTCAGGACCGTTCCATACCAGGAGGCGACGCCGTGCAGCATATCTTGCTGGGCCTTGGCTGGAGCAAACTCCGCATCAGTCAGGCTGGCCAGGGGTACGCCCGGCGGCAGCGTTGCCGGTGGGCGGGTCAGTGGGGCGTCCGCGTGGACGCTCAGCATCGAGGAGGCATACAGCCCTCCGGCGACGCACACGGAGACAACTCCGGCAGAGATTCCGAGCCGGGGCATGAGGTTCCGTTTTCCGATTTCCGTACGATCACGCATTCGGAAATTTTACTAGAAAGGTACCTGTTCTCCTAGCAGTTTATAGAAACGCCAACAGGGTAAGGAGAAAATTTTGGGCGATTTCGGAGTGAAGAGGATTATTGGAAATATCTGATAAAACATTGCAGTTAAATAACTTATTAGAAAATTCAAAAAATCAACCGCCAGCTTGCGCATCGCGCAGGCGCAGACGAAAAAAATCTGCCTTCCGGACCTCGCCGGGGATTGGGAACGATCTCAGAACTGTCTCGTTTCGCTTCAGTCGTTCTCCTGCCGAACGTACGGCTTCTGTAGATCCTGGCGGGCCTCATTCAGCGCGCCCTGAGTGTTGTCGTTGGTTTGGATTGCCAGCCGGTACTCATTCACTGCGCGATCGCGCTGCCCGGTCAGATCAAAGATCTTGCCCAGTTGAATATGGCTCCAAACTTCGGTCCAGCGCGGCTCGCCGTCGCCGCGCAGCGCGTCGCGATAGGCGTTGACGCTGGCCTGATAGTTGCGCTGGGTGAAGAGCAGCTCGCCGATGCGATAGCTGGCTAAGGAACTCTGTGAGTTGGCCTCCAGCGCTTTTTGATACTCGGCCAGGGCTGCGGTCAGATCGCCTTGGGCCACCAACTGCTGACCCTTCAGGATCGAGATGCGCACCTGGAGATCGGGAGTGGACTTGAGTACCCAGCCTTGCGGATCGATGCTGATGCGGCGGGGGCGGCCGAATGTATCTACTACGAATTGGGTGTTGGTGCCGACGACATCCACCTTCTGCGATTCCGTCTTGCCGTCGGTTTCTACGCGCAGCTCGACCGGCATCCGGAAGAGGTCGAGATCCTGGTCGATCTCGCCGATCGTCCGGAATCCCTTGTTGTTGCCGAGGCGGTAAACGGCATATTTGTTGGTGAATTGCGGCGCGCCTGTGCCATCGACCCATTGGGCAAAGAAGGCGGTTAACTGCTGCTGGCTCTGCGACTCAGCTACTTTGGTGAAGTCAGACGCGCGCATCGGGCTGTCGGTATACTGGCTGAGCGCGCCTTTCAACGTGGCCAGAAAAGCCTTGTCGCCAATCTCCCAGCGCAGCATATGGAAGATCATCGCGCCTTTTTCCAGCGTCATCGACTGGAACTCCGGCGAGAAGGGACTCATGCGACTGATACTGGAGAGCGGCACGGTGTCATAGGCCAGCGCGCCGGCGGAGACATCTTGCAAGGCCGTTTTCATCGCATTCTTACCGCTCTGGTCTTCTACGTACATCAGCTCGGCGTAGCGGGACATGCCGTTTTCGATCCAGTCGTCTGCCAGCGTGCGCGGACTCACCTCGGAACCCCACCACTGGCGGGCGATGGTGTTGGCTAGCAGGCGGACGCCGCTCTTGTCGCCGACACGGGAGCCGAGAATCGCCGCGAGTTCCGGCGCCCAGACTGCAGGCAGCGTATCATCGGGCAACTCGACTACGTTGAGATGGCTGGACTCCGGCGCGCCGAAGCTGTCAGTGAAGAAATCGAATTCGCCGGTAGCCGTCTGCGCCAGCGCATTGCCGGATTGCTGATGGGCGGGGGTGAGATAAACCTTCACGTTTCCAGGACCTGCGGAGACTGGGTCCACATACCGCCCGGCGATCACGGTGCCCGGAAATCCCGGCTTGTTCCAGTTGAAATCGTACTGGTCACCGGGCTTTCCGTTGGCCAACGTCACAGGCGTCGATTTGCCGGAGCTACCGCTGGCAAAGACCCGCATTCCCTGCGGCACGCGGATGTGCATCTCGGCGGTAAAGCGGTTGGTCAGGTAGCCGGTCGTAGGAAACCAACGGGCGGCGTAGAGCAGGTAGGTGATCGGCTCCTGAATCGCGGCCAGCTTAATGCCCTCGATGGGTCCGTCGTCGTTGCCGGTAATCACTCCTTCGTAAACAAAGGTCCAGCGGGAGACCTGACCTGCTGTAAACGGCGCGGCAGGAGTGATGCGGACAGTTCCGTCGGCGGAGCGGTCGCCGGTGAGCACTTTGCCGTCCTGGTCGGTGATTTTGCTGATCTTGAGCGCCGGATGGAAGCCGAAGCTGACCACTTCGGTGGATTCGGGTGCGGTAAAGCTGACCGTCGTTGTGGCCACCAGATGATGCGCCGTCGTATCGATTTCGGCGTCGATTACATAGCCGGTGATGGCCAGCGTGGGGCGCTCGACGCGTTGGGCTTCAACATGCTGAACGAGTGGCGAGGGGAAGAAGGGCGCGCAGGCCAGAGCGCCCGCCCAGGGCAACATCCGCAGATTCAGAAGATTCTTACGCATCGCAGTTATTCTCGCAGCCTGGAATCAGTTCGTGCACTTAATTTGTTGAGATCACTTTCAATGTAACCTCTGCCACGCGGTCGATGGCTCCGCCGTTGGAGCCGGCACCGTTCCGGCCAGTATCCAATAAACCCCGAATCCGCGCTAGCTCCTCCATCATGGACTGCCGGGCCGGGCCATCGGATAGCAGGGGCCGCAACTGTTGGACGATATTTTCTGCTGTGAAGTCACTTTGAATCAGTTCCGGAACGACACGCTTGCCGGCGATGAGGTTAGCCATTGCCACATGGTCCACCGTTACCACCTGTTTGGCGATGGCGTAGGTGAGCGGCGAGACCCGGTAGACGACGACGAAGGGATTGCCGATCAGCGCGGCTTCGAGCGTGGCCGTGCCGCTGGCGACGACCGAAGCGCGGGCGTGAAAAAGTGCGGCTCTAGGGGTATCGACCAGACGGATATTCAGCCCCCCGCCAAGGGCGTCAACCAGCTGCCGCGCCTGGTCGCGCTGTTCCGCATTGAGCGTGGAGGCCAGCGGAAGCACAAACTCAATATCTCCATGTGGATTAAATTTGTCATCCTGAGCGGACCCTGAGCGGAGCGAAGGGGGAGTCGAAGGACCTATATTTCCTTCATCCAGGTTCGTCAGCCCCCGCGCCGCCAGTAGCATCTCCGGCAGATTGTCGCGAATTTCTTTGGGACGGCTGCCGGGCAGGAGGCCGATCCAGGTTTTGGCTGAGTCGAGGGCGTTGGCTGAGGCGAACTCTTCGCGGCTGATCGACGGCAGCGGCAACTCGGCGAGGGGATGGCCGACAAACTCCGCCGCGACGCCGCGCTCGCGGTAAAACGGCTCCTCGAAGGGAAAGATGACCAGCATTTTACTGACATATTTTTGGACGAGCTTGATGCGCCCCTTCTTCCAGGCCCACAACTGCGGGCTGACAAAGAAGATCACCGGAATGCCGAGCCGGTGCAGTTCCTTGGCCAGCTTGAAATGGATGTCAGGGAAGTCGATCAGAACGGCCACGTCCGGCCGCTGCTGCTGGATTGCCGATTTGAGTTTGCGGAACTCGCGATAGATGCGCGGCAGGTGGCGGACGACCTCGGTGATGCCCATAACGGCCATATCTTCCGAGCGGACAATGCGCTCAAGGCCCGCCGCGACCATCCGTTCGCCACCCATGCCTATGGAGTAAGCATCTTCGCCTGCGGCATTCAATCGCTTTTTGAGAGCAGCGATCAGCAGCGCTCCGTAGTGTTCGCCGCTGGCCTCGCCCGCCGATATAAAGATCTTTTTGGACATTCGTTCGTGGTTTGCCAGCAGCATCTGTGCTCTGAACCATCATAGCGGGTTGGCTTGAGGCATGAGTTCGTGGAATTGACCTTGCCCCGCAAAAAAACGTATCCCTTAGCTTGCTGGTTAAATAGCGAAAGTGACACGAAGATGACGAAGGCGAAGCGTGGTCATTATACCTGGAATTCAAGCACGAGGCAGTCCGGTTGGCGGAGTCGGGCCAGACGATGGCGGCGGCAGCCCGCAGTCTGGGAGTGGTTGAGCAGACCTTGGGCGACTGGATCAAGCTGCACCGTTCCGGAAGGTTGAAGAGTGTTTCTGGCAAGCAACAGGTGACGTCCGAGTAGATGGAGATCGGTCGTTTGCGGGCCGAACTGGCGCGGGTCACGATGGAGCACGGCATTCAAGCGCGTGGCAAGCGCAAGTTTCGAGTTACGACCACCGTCAGCAAGCATAACTTACCGATAGCTCCTAACCTGCTAAGGAGCCTCTGAAAATCGCTGAGTTATACAGTGTCTCGACCGGCATTTGTCCGCATCGGTTACAAAACGCCGAATTGCAGGTGTCTCACGGCTTATTTTATCTGCCGGAGGCTGGCTCAGCCTGCGGCAGACACACTAGCGTCCTGTCTCTAAAGTAATTGACATAAATGAGATCGCCTGCGGCATCGGATAGAGTGGGAGGAAGTCCGATGCGGAAAGGTCGCCCACTCACTCCGTTGTCGGTCACTGTCGAGGATCGCGCTCAGCTTGTTGCCTGGACGAGGCGGCCCAAGACGGCTCAGGCGTTGGCCATGCGCCCGCGTATTGTTCTACTGGCTGCCGATGGACTTTGCAACACAACCATCGCCGGTCAACTGCACACCATGCAGCACACTGTGGGCAAATGGAGGCGGCGCTATCTGGAGTCCGGTCTGGATGGACTTTTGGACGAGCCGCGCCCAGGCGCCTTGCACAAGCTCAGCGACCGTGACGTGGAGAGTGTTCTGGCGCTCACCCTGGAGTCAACCCCGGCTCATGCTACCCATTGGTCGGCACGCTCGATGGCCAAGCGCGTTGGTCTGAGCCGCAACTCCATTCATCGCATCTGGCAAGCTTTTTCCCTGGCGCCGCATCGCTCTGAGACGTTCAAGTTATCCGAAGACCCGCTGTTCATTGCCAAGGTTCGCGATATTGTCGGCCTGTATCTGGCTCCGCCGGAGCGCGCCTTGGTGCTGTGCGTGGACGAGAAGAGTCAGATACAGGCCTTGGATCGCACCGCGTCGCTGCTGCCCATGCGCCCCGGACAGATCGAGCGCCGCACCCATGATTACGCCCGCCACGGCACGACCAGCTTATTCGCCGCGTTGGACACCAAAACCGGCGCGTAGATTGGCCAGACCCAGCGTCGGCATCGCTCGGTGGAGTTGCGCAGCTTCCTCGATACGATTGAGCAAAACGTGCCGCCTCAGTTGGACATCCACCTGATTTTGGACAACTACGGCACTCACAAAACGCAACTGATTCGCGACTGGCTGGCGAAGAGGCCGCGCTTTCAT
>CAZHKN010000291.1:0-6011 GCA_964532725.1 uncultured Occallatibacter sp. | reverse complement strand
ATCCCGAGAGTGGACGGTATCGAGCCGTCGGCCGATCCGCTGCTCGAACTGCGTGCGGCGGTTTACCTTTTGAGTGGAAGACGGCGGCGGGCGGCGAGTGCGTAGATTGGTGACAGGTGGCAATATGTCTCGTTTCTGACCTACACCCCAAGGACGAAGATGTGCCCGCGGGGTCCCCGGGCCTGGGGCGCCTTTCTTCACTGAGAGACCCCAATCGGGGCCACCCGCGGGCTGTCACCGGCAATTGAAGTGAGAGGTTTTTACTGCTCCGCTGGCGTGTCCTCGAACGCCTTTTTGCGAAGCAGGTCTGCTATATCATCCATCTTTTCGTCCAGCAGGCTCATCTTTCGCGACACCCCCTGGATCTCAGACTCCGCGCGCCTATTCACGTCGAAATCCAGATCCGCGCGCAGCCGATCCCTTGTGTCCTGCCGATTCTGGCTCATCATAATGACGGGCGCTTGCACGGCGGCCAGCATCGAAAGAAAGAGGTTGAGCAGAATAAATGGATAGGGATCCCACGCCCGCTTATCGAGCAAGACATTGACAGCCGTGTAGCACGTGAGCAAAACAGCAAAGAGGATGATGAAGGTCCAAGACCCGCCAAAACGGGCGACGTGGTCGGCGACCCTCTCTCCGGTTGTGGCTTCTTTCTCGATGAGATCATTAGGATTCCGGTTGGCGCGACCCCGCACCAATCCCTGGGTTGCGTGGAGCTGGCGGCCGAGTGTAGTAAGCAAATCCATGCCCGCCATGGGTTTTCGGCTGAGCAGGACGGCGATGTCGTCTCGCGCAACCTCGATGCAGACGGATTCCTCGATCGCGAGGGCGTCGGTCTGGTGCGGCGTCTCCTCAAGCATGGAAGCGAAACCGAAGAACTCGCCGCTCCCCGGCTCATCGACGACGACTTCCTGTTGGTCGTTGTCCACTGTGAATACCCGCACCTTTCCGGAGATGACCACATAGGCCGCAGCGCCGGAGTCACCTACTTTGTAGATTCGCTCGCGCAGTGCGAAGGTTTTGAGATCTACCTGGCTAGCCAGCACGGCTGCTTCTTCATCGTCGAGCAGAGCAAAGAGGGGAATTTTTCTTAGTACTTCCGGCTTACACGCCATCAACAGCCTCCAAGGGATGCAAGAACCAGATTACAGCCATATGGTCGATTGCTTTATTGCCGGGCGCCCAATGTCTCGCCGCTGCGAGATGGGAAACTTCGATTATCAATTCGTCGCGAGTTGGGGATCGGCGGCATCCCAGGTCTGGAAGTCCAGACCTGGGGCACCCATCTTCTGTATGTGACAGATATCTGGGCCACCCGCCAATACTTCCTCTTGCAGCGGCGCGGATGACGGGTTATGCTTCTCGCGTAGCAAAATAAGCGCGATTGTGCGCTGCTCGCATCCAGCATTCGACTACGGGGCGGTTCATCAATCCAAAATCATGCTTTCGAGGGGGGCGTCCAATGTCAGCACCAACCTACCAGTCTCTTTCGATTTACATCACCGCGCACCCGGACGATTGGCAGTTGTTTATGATGCCGAACGCAGTGAACGATCTCTCCAATCCATCGACAAGGGTGGTCTGGATTCAATTGACGGCCGGAGATGCGGGCATGCCATCTCCCTATTGGCTGGCGCGGGAACAGGGAGCCATCAGCTCCATCCGCTATGTGCTGGCGCAAGCCGACGGCGGATACTTCATCCCTCCGAATGAGAGCGAGGGTACGCTCGCCTTCAACGGACACCCGATCCGCTTCTGGTCCAGCAAGAATGCCGCCGGCTACTACCTGCGGCTACCAGACGGAAATTTGGATGGAAGTGGTTACCAGGTCACCGGTTACCAGAGCCTGGAAAGGCTGCGAGAAAACTGCATCTCTGAAATCAACTCGATCGATGGCACTGCCAAGTACACGTTGCCAGATCTGGTTGCGACGCTCAACGCGATCGTGGCCCATGAAACAGCGCAGGCCAATCTGACGCCAACCCTGAACTACCAGAATCCAGACACTAAGCTCAACACGGGAGACCACTCCGATCACACCAACACCGGATTGATCGTCCAGCAGATGCCATTGTGGCATCCTGCCGCGAGCATTCTCTATCTCGATTACGTGGTAAACACCTTTCCTCCCGACATCGCCATCGCGGACCTGTACTGGAAGGCGTCCTTATTTGCCGCCTACGAGAAATCGGTCCACGATCTCGCCGGTCACAGCGATTCAAACCCGAAGTATGAGCAGTTCTGCCTACGGACAGCGCGCTGGGCTCCTGGAGGCTTGATTGTTCCCTAGTTTCAACCACTACTCTACCGGAATCCGAGGAGTCGCTGAAATTGAGTCAGAGTGGACGGCAAGCACCCGCCCCCCACTCATCGCGATAGAACTGCGATGAATGGGCACAGGCTTTACGGCTCTCTGCGATCCTCATGGCCGGGCCACCTGCCGCAGCAGAAACACATCATCTTCGACCCGATCCCGAGGGTGGATGGTATCGAGCCTTCGGCCGATCCGCTGCTCGAACTGCGTGCGGCGATTTACCTTTTGAGTGGAAGACGGCGGCGCGCCGCGAGTGCGTAGATCAGTTCACAGTTGTCAGTTCTCAATTGCCAGTGGACGGGGATGTTCTATTGGGTGGTTTGCGCCCGGCGCGGGTAATTGTCTGAAAGCACCTGCGGTGCGACTGATTGCCTTCTGCGTGGCTGGTTGGGGTCTGTGCGATCCCAGCTTTGCGCTAGAAAAAACGTATGTATAAGGTACCTGGGAGGTATTGCTTACACCCACCGCGAAACACTTCCAGCTTCCAATGTCGTGGAACATGAATCTAAGATAGGCAAACTATAGGCGAAAATACTATGAATTTTACCCCCTTCTGCGATTGGCTTCATTTCTTCAGCCAATAGCCGAAGAGCGTTCCAACTACTCCATACGCCCAGTTTGAAGAATGCTGTCCATACTTATTTGAGAGGATGATGTAAAGTGCAGATCCACCGACAGCCACACTAACAAGAATCGACATCCATACCTGCGCTCCAGTTACGTGCGGTGTTTTACTCTTCTCCGATTGAGCCATTTTGTTGAACGCCTCCTCACCGTTGCCTTTTTTTGTGGGGCACTAGGAGAGTAGCCAGAATATTGGAATTTGAGTAGTAGTTTTTACAGAAATGTTGAAGAGTGTTTGGCGCAAACGAACTCACTTTGGCACTCATCTAATGTGCTACGAAAGAGTGTCTTTCAGTATTTTTTAGGGCTGCTGATTACCTATACTCTGTTGAAAATAATACACTTCTTCATTTTAGGAAACCGTCGGTCTATCAACCTTAGCTACGGGACCGCAGTGTCAGGGTAGCATCAAGTAGATTTATTGCTGGAAGCCCAGCATGGCCGGAATAGGCCAGGCCATGTCGTCAATTCTCGGATTCGCGTTGCAGCTCAGACCGCGCCGCAACGAGCGCAAATCTGAAAAATTAGACGTCTGTCGGGACTTAGTCGCTAAAATGTAGACCTGTTCCATTCCAGGAGGCAGAGTATCTCAGACTTCTTCCGAACTGCGTTCGTACTCATAGCGATCCCCCTTGCGGGGATCTTTGTTCCGGCTTTCATGACATGGGCACGGGACTTTAGCACACCAGCCCGCAGGCAGCGCAGTCTCGATGAGCAGTCCAAGAGAGCCGCCTTCTGGGAGAATTGGTCGAAGGCTGTTTCTTCTACTGCGCTTCCTAAAGAGCAATCAGACCCGAAAGACGAGGCATATCTTGAGTCTCTTGCAAAGGATGCTCGGAGAGAGTTAGTGCGTGCGGCTCAAGTAGCGAAGGGCCTTTATCGCCCAAAGACCGACCCGGCTTACATTATATACAAGATAACGTTCAAACAGTTTCAAGCCTTTAGATCGAACCTCAAGTGGTATCGCAGGGCGCTGTTACTTTATAAGGCACCCAATCCGAGAGCTGCTTCCGCCAAAGCTGCCTTCCATATCGGACTCTTGACCGTTTGTACTGAGCCTTATGTGATCTTCTTATTGCGGGCTTACCCTATGCAACAACCTTCGTACAGGGCTTGGTTAATAGCCATCGAAAGATCACATAGGATTAGTACCGGGTTGATTGCGTTAGCGTCTTTTATCTTGTGTGTGATCGTGCTCATCCGGTCCTACGCCGCGATGCGCCAGCAAGCGATCAAATACGAAAATGACCCCCAATACTATTTATGGGAAGAAGATGCGGAGACCGGCGCTATAAATCCTCGATTCTGAGGGAAGGCAGGCATGGCAGGCAAAATACAAACCGCAGGCAAAAACGCGCCGGCCTTTCCACGCGTGTGCCGAGTGCATTCCGCAGGGGCTAAAGCCCTGTGCCGATTTTGTTGGCACTTGCGGCACGGCTAAAGCCGTGCCCTTTCAAGACCGAGTTATGAAACTGCTTCTAGGAAAAATCCCTCACACCGGCGCTGCTTCTGCCAGCGCTGCCGCAGCGGTCTTTACGCCGCGCAGGTCGATTTTGCCGGTGCCTAGAATCGGCAGCGCATCTACGTGGAAGAACTGGTCTTTGCGCGGCTTCCAGAGCGCGGGCAGATCGCACTGCGGCAGCTTTTCTACAACCGGCGAGAGCTTGTCTGCCGCAAGCGTAGTGAGGACGACGATGCGCTCGCCCTTCTTTTCATCGGGCAGAGAGGTGACGGCGAAGACCTGCTCGGTGACTCCGGCCAGTTCCTGGAGCTTGTCTTCAATGCGGATGTGCGGCACCATCTCGCCGCCGATTTTGCTGAAGCGCGAGAGCCGGTCGGTGATGGTGAGAAAGCCGTCCTCCTCCATGAGCGCGACGTCGCCGGTGGTGTACCAGCCGTTACGCAGCACCTCGGCGGTCTTCTCCGGCTTGCCCAGGTAGCCCTTCATCACATTCGGCCCCTTGACGAGCAACATGCCCGCGGCGCCGGGCGCGACCGGTTCGCCGGTATCGAGATCAACGACCCTGACGGAGACGCCGGGGAGGGGATGGCCGATTTTGCCGCGCCGTCCGCCGACCTGGCGGAAGCCCGGAGCGCGGAAGTCGCGGCCATTGACGGTGACGACGGGTGAGCACTCGGTGCATCCGTAGCCCTCAAGCGGGCGGATGCCGAAGATATCTTCAAAGGCCAGGGCGACGCGCTCGGGGAGCTTTTCCGCGCCTACCAGCACATATTGCAGACTGCCGAAGCTCTCTGGAGTGCAGCGGCGCATGTAGCCTTGCAGGAAGGTGGGCGTGGCGATGAGGAATGTGACTCGATAGCGCTCGATGAGTTCGCCGATGACCTGCGCATCGAGCGGGTTGGGATGATAGACGACGCCGACGCCGTAGGAGGCGGGCATCCAGAGCGCGGCCATGAAGCCGAAGGAGTGAAAGAAGGGCAGGATGCCCATGATCTTGTCGCGCCCATCGAGCATGAAGACCTGCGAGACCTGCTGAATGTTCGATTGGATGTTGAAGTGGGTGAGTAGGACGCCCTTGGGGTCGCCAGTGCTGCCGCTGGAAAAGATGACAGTGGCCAATTGATCGATTGCGGCGGTTTTGCCGGTGGTTTCGGGGATGGGCGAGGCGAGTTCCCTGCTGTTCGCTCCCAAGGCTGAGCGCAAAAATGCCGATGGAATGAGCCAGGCGTAGGCGAGGGAGGCGAGTTTTTCGCTGAGGCGCGGCGCGGCCAAGGCGTCTTCGAGAAAGAGCGTGCGGCCGGGAATGACGAGGTTCGGGAAGCGCTCGACAAAGGCCTTGGAGGTAATAACGACATCGACGCCGCACTGGCTGGCGCAGGACGCGATGACTTCGCTCGATGAAGTGTAGTTGAGGTTGATGGGGATGCGGCCAAGCAGCATCAGCGCGTAGTTGGTGAGCGCTCCGCCGACCGAGGGCGGCAGCAACATACCGACCATGTGCTGCTGGCCGATCTGATTGCGCAGGCGGCGTGCGATGTACATGGTCTTGGTAAGTGCGGAACCGAAGGAGACTTTGGGCGTCTTGCCGTCGGCCATCATGAAGCGCAGCGG
>CAZHKN010000290.1:0-6075 GCA_964532725.1 uncultured Occallatibacter sp. | reverse complement strand
TATATCGGCTAGCTAACCTCTAGATTCTACAACGGCTGTATTCTGGTCTACGTTTTTCGCTGCTCTTTCGTGTATCCTGCTGTTTCTTCCAGGGTAATCGATCTTCACGACTGGAGCGACAGTGATTGAGCAGGTCATCGCGACCACTTTTCACCGATTCATGGATAACGGTCGAACGTCCCCCGCCATCTTTTCCTGTGTGGGAGGGGAATCCGAAGGCACCAATGAGTATGTCGTCAAGCTCAGAGGAGGGCTGGAACTCGGTGTCCGGGGATTGGCCTTTGAGCTTTATGCTTCGATGCTCGCTGCATATTTCGGAATGTCCTGTCCGCGTCCAGTGATAGTACTGGTAGAGGAAGATCTGGTGGCCGTCATGCTGAGCCAACCCGGTAGGGAAGACCGGCAGGCACGGGTAATCCGAGGAAGTACCGGATTGAACTTTGGAACTCAGTTTCTCGTCAATCTAACGGCTTGGCCGATAGACAAGTCAGTCTCGATGCCGCTGCTACCGGCAGCTATGAAAGTTTACGCATTTGACGCACTGATCCAAAACCCAGATCGGCGATTCGCCAATCCCAATCTCGGAAGCCGGGGCGACGACCTGTTCGTTTTTGACCACGAGGCGGCATTTTCGTTTCTCTTTCACATCTTCCCGAATCGCACGCCATGGATGCTTGGGACAGAGCGGTACCTAGAGGATCATGTGTTTGCAAGAGCGCTGAAACAGATAGCATTCCCAGAGGATTTTCTTCAGCGGCTTGGCGATCTTACAGGAGAGGTCACCCGATATTTCTCAGAGCAGATTCCGAACGAGTGGAGATCGGATGATTTGCCGAAAATTGAATCGCATCTCGCGCTCATGAACGAACACGCTGCCGAATTCGCAGAGGAAGTAACAAGGAGGTTAGCATGAAGGCGGAGTTCCATTTCAGCCTGCTTCGTTACGTTTATGACCCTTTGACCCAGGAGTTTGTCAATATCGGGGTCGTGTTGTACTCACCCTCACAAAGTTTTCTTCGCGCAACATTTACCAGTCGATACGGCAGGATTTCAAAGATGTTTGGCCGTATAGATGGTGCCTCATTTCGCGCTACCACTAGTTATATTGAGCGCAGAGTCTCAGAGATGAACGAAAGGATGGAACGCGGCCTTCTCTTCCAGAATCCGAAGGAGGGCCTGCAATCCATTCTCAACGAGGTAATGCCCCAAGACGATACCGCAATTCGTTTCGTTTTCGGAGGTGTCGGAATCACGGAAAATCCCGCTCAGACCCTTGGCGAACTCTTCGGACGCTATGTGACTCGATATGAGAATCCATCTGAGATTGCACGCCGTGATGACAACGACATCTGGAGGGTTTTTCAGGAGCCATTGAGAACGAAGGCCGTCTTTCCACACTTCGAACCTAAGGTGATAACGGCACCAAACTACGAGTACCCGTTTGAACGGTCCTGGAAGAATGGGACTTGGCATCTCTTCGAGCCCGTTTCTTTTGATCTAGCGGATGCAGGTTCGATCAGAGAAAAGGCGAGCAGGTGGGTTGGGAGGGCCACAAGCTTATCCGACAGTTTGGAACCGTTCAAGTTGATCTTATTGCTCGGGGAGCCTGCCGACCCAAAACTGGGAGACGCTTTCTTGAAGGCTAAGGATCTTTTGGCTGCCAAAATCCCAGGAGAGAGCCAGCTTGTTCGGGAGCAGGATGCGGAGCGGTTCGCGGAAGAGATCGAGAAGGAATTCCAGAACCACCTGCTTGAATCGCAAGATTAGCGGCTTCCTGCTTGAACTCGGTCCAGAAATCCGGGGAGAGCGTAATTTCCTCCCCGGTGGTCAGGCCTTCGATCAGCAATGCCTCCAATTGGGAGTCTGCATCAGCGGGTTGTGTGTCACATCTGGACCAGCTCATTCCGAAGGCATCCTCCCTCTTGGTGGATTTTTCTAGAGTTCCATCGACTGCCCCGCAACCAGTTCTTTCGCCTTGGCAATAAATTCAGCCAGCGGCACAGACCCCTGGTCCCCTTTAGCGCGAGTACGCACACTGACGGCGTTGGTCTCCTGCTCCTTGTCGCCGAAGACAAGAATGTACGGCGTCTTCTGGTTGGCGAAGTCGCGGATCTTGCCGTTCATCTTCTCGTTGCGGTCGTCGATTTCGACGCGCAGGCCGGCGGCTTTCAGCTCCGCCTCGACCTTTTTCGCGTACTCATGATGGCGCTCGCTGATAGGCACCAGGCCCACCTGCACCGGCGCCAGCCACAGCGGGAAGGCTCCGGCATAGTGCTCGATGAGCACGCCGAAAAAGCGCTCGATGGAACCGAATAGCGCACGGTGCACCATGATTGGCTGATGCCGCTCTCCGTCTTCGCCCACGTATTCGAGCTCGAAGCGGGCGGGAAGATTGAAGTCTACCTGCACCGTCGAAAGCTGCCAGAGACGGCCGATGACATCGACGAGTTTGACGTCGATCTTTGGCCCGTAGAAGGCGGCCTCGCCAGGAATGGTGGTGTACTTGATTCCCTTCCGCTCCAACGCCTTTTGAAGCCCGCCGATGGCCAGCGCCCAGTTCTCATCCGAGCCGGTATAGTGGGCGCGGTCGTTGGGGTCCCAGGTAGAAAGCTCGACTTTGAATTCCTGAAAGCCGAAGATTCTCAGCGCGGTTTCAGCAAAGTCGATGCAGGCAACAACCTCGTCCTCAATCTGGCCCGGTGTGCAAAAGATATGAGCATCATCCTGCGTAAAGCCGCGCACGCGCAAGAGGCCATGCATGGTTCCCGAGCGCTCATAGCGGTAGACGTTGCCTAACTCCGCAAGACGCACGGGTAAGTCGCGATAACTCTTCGGCGAATTCTTGTAAATCAGAATATGGCCAGGGCAATTCATTGGCTTCAGCCGGTACTCGGCGTCGTCCAGCTCCATCGGCGTGTACATGTTGCCGGCGTAAAAACCCTCGTGGCCGCTGATCTTCCACAGTTCGCGGCGCATCACATGCGGGGTGTTGACCAGCGAGTAGCCTCGGCGCAGGCACTCGTCCTTCATCCAGTCTTCCATCACTTTGCGGATCATCGCGCCCTTGGGATGCCAGAAGATCAATCCAGCGCCGGCGATTTCCTGAATGCTGAAAAGATCGAGTTGCTTGCCGAGCAGACGGTGATCGCGCTTGGCCGCTTCTTCCAGCCGCGCAAAATGTTCGTCGAGCGTCTTCTGCGAGAAAAACGCTGTCCCGTAAATGCGCTGCAACTGCGGATTCTTCTCATCGCCGAGCCAATAGGCGCCAGCCAGGTTGGTAATCTTCACTGCCTTCACGCGCCCGGTCGAGGGCACATGCGGCCCACGGCAAAAGTCCACAAATTTGCCGTTGCGATAAAAGCTGACCTCAGAACCCGGCTCGGTGAATTTAGTCACGAAGTGGGTCTTCATGAAGTCGCCGTCGCGAGTAAATTGCTCCAGCGCCTTCTCGCGGACCTCGTACTCGCGAACAAACTTCTCGTCGCGTGCAATGACCTCGGCGATCTTCGCCTCAATCGCCGCGAGATCTTCGGGCGTAAAGTTCTTTTCGCGATAAAAATCGTAAAAAAATCCGGAGTCGGTAGCCGGGCCGTGGCCAAGCTTTGTTTCTGGATACAGCTCAAGCACCGCCGTGGCCAGCACATGCGCGGCCGAGTGGCGGACGACTTTGAGCGCCTCGGGGTCGCTCTCTTTTACCAACTCCAGGCGCGTGTCGGCAGTAAGTGGAGTGGCCAGATCGACCAGCCGGGGGGCAGACGCATCCTCGGCGGAATACATCGCCGCCTCAGCCGACTGGCCGTCGGAGGCAAGGTTTTTCGCCTCGGTGGCAACCACTGGCGTCAAGCGCGCGACGACGCAGGCCGCGGCCAGTCGCGGTGAAATCGAGTTGGCAATTTCGAAAGGAGTGGTGCCGGAGGGCACTTCACGAATTGCCCCATCGGGCAAGTGAACAGCAATTGTGGACGAACTCATGGCGTGGGGTCCTGTGACTGGGCGTACACAAACCGCCCGTCACCCAAAGGATAGTTGCTGCGGGGTCTTAAAGTCGAGCGGGCGGCAAAACTTACTTGGCCGCCTTCTCCTCGTGGTACTCCATCTCCGTGTTGATCGACCAGATGTTGTCCTTGGTTTTGACGCTGTTGAGAATGTTCTCGACCGCCGTCATCGCCGTCAACATGGAATGGTCCTGATTGTTGTATTTATGCATTCCGTTGCGGCCCACCAGAAAAAGGTTTTCTATCTGATCGGTATACTTGCGGATTACATCGAAGCGGTCATAACTGCCAAAGTAAGCCGGGTAGGTCTTGGGCACGTGGACGACATGTGAGTCTTCCACGTCTTCGGCCTTGAGAATTCCGATCTTGGCCACTTCACTGATTGCCAGCTTGCTCATCTCCTCGTCGGAGAGCTTCCAGATTGGGTCCGTATCGTTGCAGAAATACTCGAGTCCGATCCAGACTTTGTCGCCACTGCTAACAAGCCAGGGGCTCCAGTTATTGAATACCTGCAAGCGGCCCACGGTAACATCCGGCTCCTGGATATAGATCCAGTTATCCTTCAGCGGCGCCCCATCGTCTTCCTTGACCGTCAGCTTTTTGGCCAACAGGCCAACAGTAATAAAATCGCGATACATCAGACCTTCGCTGACTTCTGTCACCTCCGCAGGAGGGGCCGGAGAAACAGCGCGGATTAGATCCCGCACCGGCATTGTCGAGAAGAAGTAATCGCCCGCATATGTCACTTTCTCACCGGACGCGTTTGCGCCGCTCACTGAGACAACTTTACCGTTTTCAACCTGGATGCTATTAATCAGAATGCTGTGATGGATTTCACCGCCACCCTTGAGAACTAACTCAGCCGCATATTCCCATAACTGCCCGGGGCCAAGCTTGGGATAGAGAAACTTCTCGATCAGCGAGGTCTCGGTCTCTTTTTGCGCAAGATCTCCGGACTTCTTTGAGCCGAAAGTTTTCTTGAGATAGTGCACCGCAACAGCCTTGAGCGAAAGCCCCTTGATGCGTTGCGCTCCCCACTCGGCGCTGATCTCGTGACAGGGCACTCCCCAGACCTTTTCCGTATAAGACTTGAAGAAGGTCAGATATAACTGCTTTCCAAAGCGATTGATCAAAAAGTCCTCGAGAGACTTTTCCTCGCGCTGCGGCAACAAAGCTGAACGCATATAGCTAATGCCTGAACGAAAAGTGCGCACCATGCCCATTTTTTTGAGCGTGTCGGCAGTCAATCGGATTGGGTAGTCAAAGAAGCGGCGTAGAAAATAAATACGGCTTTTGCGCTGCCGGATCAGCATCACCAGGTCTTCGGTATTGGGATCGTGTGTCTCGGCCGTGGCCGGCATATCGCGTTGTTGGCCCTGATAACGTAATTGCCCCTCAGGCGAATCGCCTGCGCTCTCTACTGGGATCAGATCCAGCCACCAGCGCATTACCCTGTCTGACTTTGAGAAGAACCGGTGGCCGCCAATATCCATGCGGTTACCTTTGTACCGAACCGTGCGCGAGATGCCGCCAATTTCCTGGCTGGCTTCCAACAGAATCGGCTTGATACCCGACTGGCGCTGGAGTTCCAAAGCGGCTGTGAGCCCGGCGGGACCCGCTCCGATAATGATTGCCGTGCCTTGCTTCATGCTGTGATGGGAGTCCTTCCGGTTTGTTGCTTGATGCGGCGCCGACTATATGAGCTGCGACGATTTGATTTCCGTGACGGCCCGCCGTCACACATCGCAGCGCGCTCATTGAATCTGAGCGGCTTTCCATGCCTTCAATCGCTACACCGATAGCCTCATGATACCTGATTCCCAGAGGGGGTGGCCAAAGACGGGTAGTAGAATGCGGGGCAACCTTTCTTTGTGGAACGCACCGGGAATCTGAGCTTCATCGGCGCTCAAAACAGATCATCGAGTCTTGTGCAGCCGGCATCGCCTTATAATCAGGAGAATATTCTGTCTGTTCTTCAGTTTTTCTGCTCAGAGGACAGGTTTACCCGAACTCAAATGGCTAGAGAACCTCATTACAACGCGGTAGAGCACATACGAGCTGAGTGTGCGGCAGATCCCTA
>CAZHKN010000289.1:0-6262 GCA_964532725.1 uncultured Occallatibacter sp. | reverse complement strand
AGCAGAGAACCACGGTGACGTGGCGGAGATCGCAGTTGACGCGGATGCGGTCTTTTGCGGCGACCATGAAGTAGCTGGTAGGCGCGCCCTTCTTCTCGGAGCCGTACTTGGGGTTGGCGCTGACGTGGATGACTTCCTTGGGATTGCCAAGGTCATCGACCAGGCCATCACGCTCGTAGAGCAGGTCGTTCAAGTCGCCGATGATGGCGCCGAGGTTTTTGCCTGTGGTAATGGCTCCCCAGCCGCCGATGGAGTGGAAGCGGACCGCGACCGCGCCCTCGGGCAGCAGTGAAGGAGTCTCTTTGCCGATCACCGAGTAGGGATGGTCAATGCCGAGGACGATAAAGCTCGTGCCGTCCGCGGCGGTCTTGCCGTCTTTGCGAGCCAAGCCCTCCACGGCAAACTCATACGCGCCGATGATGTGCTCAGGGCGAAAGTCGCGTGAACCCAAACCATATGTCCCGCCGTAGATCTTGGGAATATCGTTTACCGTGATTTCGCCGGTCTGCACAGCTTTCGAGAGTGCAGTACGGATGTCGCGGCCCAGCGGATTGTCGCCGGCCATTGCTTCGTCGGTGCGTTCGAGAATGATGACGTTCTTCTTGCCCTTCAGCGCGGCGACGATGGCCGCATCCGGGAAGGGGCGAATCACGTTGACGTGGATCGAGCCGACGGATGCGTTGCGGGTCTGGCGCAGGTAATCAACGGCGGCATCGATGTTCTCCGCCGCGGAGCCGAGCGAGACGAAGACTGTGTCGGCGTCGGCGGTTTTGTGCAGAGACAGAAGCCCGTAGGAACGACCGGTCAGCTCGGCGAAGTCCTTGTAGGCGGCTTCGAGGAACTCGAGAATCGGCTCGGTGAAGTTGTTGCGCCGGGCGACGATTCCATTCATATAATGTTCCTGGTTCTGGACGGGGCCGAGCAAAATCGGATTGGCCAGGTCCATCATCTTGGGAACGCGGCGGCGCGTTGGTCCAAAAAGAACGCGCTGCGCCTCCGTGGGGCAATCGATGATGTCTTCGGGTGAGCCGAGGTATTCGCGAATCAGCTCCGACTCATGCTTGTAGAAGGTCCGCTCCAGGTGGCTGGTGAGGAAGCCGTCCATGATGTTCATGCCCGGCGTGAGCGAAAGCTCGGTGACGCGGCGCAGAATCAGCGCCTGATCGGCGGCCTGCTGGGCGTCTTTGCCGAAGAGCATGATCCAGCCTGTGTCGAGCGCTCCATAAATATCGTCGTGGCCGCAATGCACATTCAGCGCATGTTTCGTCAGCGCGCGCGCGCCCACCTCGAGCACCATCGTGGAGCCTTTGCCCGGCGCGTGATAATACTGCTCGACGCCATAGACAATGCCCTGGCCAGAAGTAAAGTTGACGACTCGCTTGCCGCAAACAGAGTGGGCAATCGCGCCGCCCTGGGCCGCGTGCTCGCCCTCCGTCTCAATGGCGATGGTGTTGTGGCCAAAGACATTCAAGTGTCCTTCGGCATAGGCCTGCTGGAAGAGCTCGCCGCCCTCCGTGGAAGGCGTGATTGGATAAAAGACGCCGGCGTCGGCGATGCGTGTCTCCGTATGGTAAGAGACCAGCTGATTTCCGTTAGCGGTAACCCGAATGCCAGGGTAGCGAGCAGCAACCGTCATAAAATCCCTCTCCATGCGCGGGTCTTCGACCTACGCTCTTGCTTTGCGTAAACTCTGAATCAACTTTCAATCTTAGCCGACTCGGAAGGGTCCGCGCCGGGGGCGAATCGCGACATGGGAGCAGAAACTTCCGGGTTTGCGCAGCCCGCTTTCCGGCCCGCGCGTCGCACGCCGAAATCGTTTCAAGCCAGAACACCGCCGCAATGAAAAGCGGTTCGGCCCCTCCAAAGTGTAACGGTCAAAAGGTGGTGGAGGAAACCGGGGAAATGGAATTCCTTCACTTCTGTGCAAAGGCGGTTTTAATCCGGGACGTTCAGCCAAAACCCCGTGACACACGAGTCTGACCGCGAAAAACCCGTTGTCCACAGTATGCGCTCAACCATGAGACAAAATACCAAGATGCGGGATTCGTGCATTCCCTCCGGAAAGGTCTTGCATTGGTTGGTTCGAGCCGGTCGGTTTACGCGCTGGGTGCGCCGCGTTGCTGGTATGCATCGGCTTTAATTTGCGACAAGGGGATTACGCTCGGCGTTGAAATCGAGAGGGGGGATAGCGGCTGGGAGACCTGCGACCGCTCAAATGCGAGGCTCTCCCCACCGCAACAGGCAGAGGGGGAAGGGTAACGCAGAGTAGCCGCAGAATGCAACTAAATTTGTGCGAAGAAACAAGGGATTAGCAAGGGATCCAAGTGGCTTCTATGAGACCCCCGCAGCCAAAGTTCTCTACACAGAACCCTGACTGTGTGCAAGCGATGCAAGTGCGACGACCGCGCAACCCGCGAACCGTTTTACACATACAGCCCAGTATATAGCTAGATGCGTCTGAAAACCGGAGAGTTGCCTGCATCTGAAGGTAATTCAGCACCGAAGGCGCAGAATCAGGAGATGGCCCAGTACCCGTCATCGCTGCACAAAAGGAATCGGGCGGCTAACCTTGTCCAGAGGCCGACCACCCGAGGATCACAATAAATTCAGGAGACATATCTATCCTAGAAGCGTCGTTGGGCGCTGTCTTGAGACGTTCGGGTGAGAGTGGGGTCCATCAAAAGGTGGAGACAAAGGCCTCCGCTGTGCCCCAGACTGGATTTGTGCCTGTTGTTTGAGGGATTGTTTAATTACTGTGGAGTTACACGAAATCTGTGTGTAGCCAAGGATCGTGAAAGAAAGCCGCGCTCCATTGAATCTGATTCCCGATAATCCGCGCTGGCAAACAGTTGAAGGGGCCGCAGCGTCGGCTTCAGCTTTGTCGCTGCCGCATGAAATTCGCACTATCAGGCGCGTCGCGGGATTTCTGGTCTACATCTGGCTGAGTTGCGCCTCGCTCGGCCTGGCTCTGGAGCCGGCGACTCCGCTGGCCAGCTATGTCCGCCAGGCTTGGGGAATGGAAAACGGGCTGCCGCAGAACACCGTGCAGGCGCTGGTGCAGACACGCGACGGTTTTGTGTGGATTGGAACCGAGGTCGGCCTGGTGCGCTTTGACGGCAACAACTTTCATCTCTTTGACAGGAATACGGCGCCGGGGGCAGGTGGTCTGACGCTGCCGGGGAACGATGTGCGGTGTTTGCTCGATACGAAGGACGGCGCGCTGTGGATTGGAACCAGCGATGGTCTGGCGCGGTGGAAGGACGGAGTCGCTGCTGCGTTCACAACCAAGGATGGGTTGCCGGACAATATTATTCGGGCGCTGACGGAGGCGAGTGATGGAGCTCTCTGGGCGTATACAGATGCTGGCCTCGCGCGACTGACCGGCGGTCAATTCAAAGTAAAAACCTTCTGGACACCGGGGCCGTGGATTACCAGCTTTTCAATGAACGGAAAGAGCAGCGCCTATTTAGACTGGGGTCCGAATGAGAAAAACAACTGGAATCAGCACTCTCCGGTGGCGGGCCTGCCAATCGACGCATCGGAGTTTGCGGCTGAGCTGAAAAACGGCGAGTTCGCAGCGGGAAGCAAACAAGATGTGATTCTGATGCTTCGCTCGCCCAACCGCGAAGTAATTCTAGACGCAGGCAAGCAACTCCCCGGCACCCGCATCCAGGCGCTCTTCGCCGACCGCGAAGGCAGTTTGTGGATCGGAACCAACGGCGGACTGGCGCGATGGGTTGGCGGCAGAGTAGAACTTTTCCCAATCACCGATCCCCTCGCCAAAGCATCCATTCTCTCGCTGATGGAAGACCGCGAAGGCAATCTCTGGGTCGGCACCGAAACCGGCGGCCTGCACATTCTGCGTGACCAGCGCTTTCACACCATCGGCGCGCCCGAGGGGCTTACCTCGGACGCAACAACCGCAATCGTGGAAGGCCTCGACGGCAAGCTCTGGGTGGGAACCAGCGGAGGCGGTCTGAATGTGGTGAGGCCTCGCGAGATTGAGCCGGGCGCCGCTCGAACCTACGCAGTGCGCGATGTGCTGCTGAGCGATGTGATTCTCTCTCTGGCTGCCGCGCCGAACGGCGATATTTGGGTGGGCACTCCGGACGGCCTGAACCGGATTCGCGGCAGCTCGGTGGACGCATTTACCTCGGCCGATGGCTTGCCCGATGACTTTATCCGCTCTCTGCTGGCGGATAAAGATGGGTCGCTGTGGATTGGGACGCGGCGCGGGCTGACGCATATGATTCCGCGCAATAACGCGATGGGCATGCGGCACCTGGGTGTGCGCATGCAGACCTTTACGCTAGCCGATGGGTTGGGCAGCGATCTGGTGGGGGCAATGGCGCGCGACTCCAGCGGTGATCTCTGGGTAGCAACGCTGGGCGGGCTTTCGCGGATGCACGGCGGAGCGATTCTCAATTACACCACGGCGAACGGACTCTCCAGCAATGTAATCACCGCGCTGCTATTGCGCAGCAATGGAACGCTGCTGATCGGCACACAGGATCACGGATGGAATCTCTGGGATGGGAGCAAGTTTTCAGCCTCAGTGCAGGACGGGCTGGACAAGACTACCATTCACGCGATTCTCGACGACGGTGGCGGGCATCTCTGGTTCGCTACCGGCAGTGGCATCGCGCGCTGCGATTGCAAGGGCGCTGCGGCAGGGATGATGGAAGCTGGATGTACGCACTGGGTCGAGTTTGGCGCGGCAGACGGCCTACGCAGCCGCGAGACTGCGACCAACAGCCATCCCTCGGCGGCGCGCACACGCGACGGACATCTGTGGTTTGCCACGCCTAAGGGAATTGTCGAAGTGGACCCCGCGCATTTCCCCGTCAATTCGCTTCCACCCCCAGTCGTGCTGGAGCGGTTTGCGGTAGACGATGTAGCGCAACCACTGCGAGGGCCAAACTTTTCCGTGCTTGTTCCGTCGGGGCATGTACACTTCGAGTTCGATTACGCAGGGTTGAGTTTTGTTGCGCCGCAGAAGGTGCGCTATCGCTACATGCTCGAAGGCTTTGATAAGGACTGGACCGAGGCCGGCGCGCGGCGCACCGCGTATTACACAACGATTCCGCCAGGAAAATATACCTTCCGCGTGCAGGCGGCAAACAATGACGGCGTCTGGAATAGCGGAGGCGCTGCGCTGGCCTTTGAGTTGCGGCCGCATTTTTATCAGACGCTGTGGTTTTACGCGCTGGTCTTGCTGGCTGCCGCGGGGTTGGTTGCGCTGGCGCTGAAACGTAGATTACTGCACGCGGAGCGGGAGTTCAATGCTGTTCTTGGTGAGCGCAGCCGCATTGCCCGCGAGATTCATGACACGCTGGCGCAGGGGTATGTGGGCGTCTCGGTTCAACTAGAGGTCTTGTCGCAACTGCTGCGCCAGAACAAGACCGAGGCGGCGGCGAAGCATCTCGACCAAACGCGGGAGATTGTCCGCTCTGGTTTGGCCGATGCGCGACAATCGATCTGGGCTTTGCGTACTCAAGATGCGGCGGAGAATACCTTGCCGGTGAAGTTGCGCCGGATGGCGGAGTCAGCCGACGGCCACGGACTCGCGGCCAGCTTCAGCATCTTTGGCGCCTACCGGCCCTTGCCGCCCGGCACCGAGCAGGAGATTCTGCGCGTTGCGCAGGAGGCCATTCAGAATGTGAAGAAGCACGCCGCCGCGGCACACTTATCTGTTCAGATGCAGTATAGGCCTGCCGGAATTGCGATCGAGATACGCGACGACGGCAAGGGCTTTGCGGCGGATGGGAAGATTGATTCGCCGCCGGGGCATTACGGTTTGACGGGAATGCGCGAGCGGGCCGCGGCGATTGGCGGAAAGATTGAAATTATCAGTGAGCCGGGCGCGGGAACGACAGTGCGGCTCACGGCTGCGTCCTCCAAAGATGCAAGGACTCAGGATGAATTGCGAAAAGAGATTTCGAGCTAAGGAGCGAGCGTGACTGCAAAAACTGCACAGGAAACCATTCGCGTGCTGGTCGTTGAAGACCACCACGTAGTGCGTCAGGGGCTGGTGGCGTTGCTCAATGTTGTCGAGGGGCTTGAGGTCGTCGGCGAGGCTGCCGATGGGGTCGAGGCGATCACCCAGTATCGCAAGCATCATCCGGATATCACGTTGATCGATCTGCGGTTGCCGCGGCTGAGCGGCGTCGATGTTATCGAGCGCATCCGCATGGAGACGCCTGCTGCGCGCTTCATCGTGCTGACGACCTACGATGGCGACGAAGACATCTATCGCGCCTTG
>CAZHKN010000288.1:2324-6317 GCA_964532725.1 uncultured Occallatibacter sp. | reverse complement strand
AAGCATCTTTAGTAGGGTCACCGAGTAGATATATGCTTGTTCGATTGCATGTGCAGTTGTCTTCGGTCTCTTAAGCTCCCAGATAGAGATTTTCGTGGCTCCGCCAATGCCCCTTCGGGCAAGAATGTCTATGTTGCCATTTGTCAGCTTCGGCGCTCCGCTGTTACCGGAGATAGGAACTGGAAACTGGAATGGAAAACCTCCGAGCATAACAGGCTGTATTCCCCGGAGTGTCCCGTTGAATTTCTCTGCACTTGGGTTCTTCATGTGCTGAAGGAACTCTGACTCAATGTGATGCTCCTCGCTCTTGACGGAGGAGAAATAATCATCGGGGTTTAGGCGTCGAAAATGCATCCGAAACTTCTGTGCCTCAGCCCCTCTCCAGCGGTGCTTGCCCTGCAAATGGATGCCGAATGTAGCGCCATTCACTGCTGCTGTCTTCGGTGAAATTGTGATGAAAACATCGCCGCTCACTTTTTCTACTTGGAGCGTTGCGACCTGTTGCCCAAGATATCTAATTGAGAAGTCGATCTCAGATTTCGTGGCATTCGTGTAGGAAAGATACACCTTTAATGGATACCACTCATTAAACTTCTGCTTCGCTAACAGAACGGATTTGTTCGCATCTCTTAACTTTTCTGCCCACCCTGCGGCTTTTGTCTCAGCCCCTTGCTTCCATAAATCTTCAACTTGCTCCAGTAGACTCACACTACCCCCTTGTTGGCATCAAATGACAAAACGGAACACCATCTGCGCTTTTTTCTATCTTTGAAAAGACTTTTTCGACGCTCTCCGGAGACTTCGCATGTGCCGGAACCAACATCTCTGGTATGGGCATACACCAGAAGGTCAGTTTGCATTGTGCATCCGACGAGCGGAGGATTCGAGGAGGCACAAGTTTGGCATTCAGAGTAGCTGTTGTCCAGTTACTACTGTGCGTCGGGCGGGGAGCACGCACCAGTGACAGCACGCCTGACCATCTCAACTTCAGGCTTCGGCATTTGGAGCATGCTCCTGCGGTGCCGCTGGTTTGATGGCGAAAACGACGGGTGCAGAAGAGCCACAACGTTCGCTCGAACGCCTGTGTCGGGGACTTCCACATCGAAGGCGACAGGACCGATGCTGCTTGAATCGACCGCGCTCCAGTTGGGAGCCCCAGCCCATGGGCGAAGAGCGGGCATGATTCCGTACCCGCGAACCACAACGGGCAATCCCAGTAGGAGGATGACGCTCGGCTTGAGACCCTCGATTTGATCGAGCAGCAGTTGCCGACATTCAGCTTCGTAGCGCGGGCTGGGATGTGCAAGGAACTCGCCCACCTGCTTATTGCCGGGCTGCAATCCCACGAACCAATTGGTCATGTAGCAGGATTCGATTCCGACCTCGGCGTCGGCGAGTAGTCGTCGGAGGTTCCGCCACGTCGCCTTATCATCTTCTCGACCCGCCGCATCGATTTCATCGCGATAGTCGTTGCATCCGAAATTGTGCCCGATGGCCATCACAGTCGGCCAGCTCTCGCTCGACGGGTTCTGGAGGCCGAACCCCTCCGGGAAGAATGCAGGGCCGGGTATTCACGCCCCCCAGTGATCAGCACAAGGAACATGAGCCCCCGTCCGCTATGAACACGGTCAGTGCTAAACAACAACCGGGAGCCACCGCATCAGGCACGACCGCTTACCACGCGAGGTATTTTGCCCACGAGCTGACCAAGCGTTGCAGCTCTGACAGCGTGGAGAAGCTGGCCGCTGCGCTTTCTGACGCGCAGGTGGACTTGAATCCCCACCAGATTGAGGCTGCGCTCTTTGCCTTCCGCTCTCCCCTCTCAAAGGGCGCGATTCTGGCCGACGAGGTTGGGCTTGGAAAAACCATCGAGGCCGGGATTCTGCTAGCCCAGAGGTGGGCTGAACGTCGTCGTCGGCTTCTGGTCATCTGCCCGGCGAATCTCCGCAAGCAGTGGAGTCAGGAGCTGGCCGACAAGTTCTTTCTTCCATCGGCAATTCTTGAGACCCGAACGTTCAACGAGTCGGTTCGCCAAGGCAATCTCAATCCTCTCCGCCAAGACGGCGTAGTGATTTGCTCCTTCCAGTTCGCTCGGACGAAGGAACCCTACATCCGGCAGACAGATTGGGACTTGATCGTGGTGGATGAGGCGCACCGACTGCGCAACGTCTATAAGCCGACCAACAAGATCAGCCATGCGATTAAACAGGCGATTGCACCGTTCCAAAAAGTACTGCTCACGGCGACCCCGCTTCAGAACTCCCTTCTTGAGCTGTATGGACTCGTCAGCATCATCGATGAATTCACTTTCGGCGACCTCAAGAGTTTCCGTGCTCAATTTGCACGCCTGAACGGCGATGACGATTTCAACGGTCTAAAAGAGCGTCTCCGTCCCATCTGCAAGCGAACGCTTCGCAGACAGGTTCTGGAATATGTGCCGTACACAAATCGGCATGCTCTTGTGCAGGAATTTGTGCCGACGCCGGAAGAGCAGCGGCTCTACGATCTGGTCTCCGAGTATCTCCAACGTCCTAATCTGTACGCTCTTCCCTCCAGCCAGCGTCAATTGATGACGCTCATCCTGCGTAAGCTGCTTGCCTCATCCACCTATGCGATTTCAAACACGCTTGAAGGACTAGCCAATCGTCTTCAGGCCGCGACCGTGGAGGCAGAGGCAATTCAGTCCTCGCCGGATGAGCTTGCAGAGAATTTTGAGGAACTGCCGGAATTCGAAGACGAATGGCTTGCGGACGACGAGGAAGCAGAGGGCACAGAGGAGCCCGGTAAGAAGAAGTTGTCACCAGAACAGATCAGGGAGATGCAGGAGGAAATGGCTGCTCTGCGAGAGTTCCATGCACTTGCGATCTCCATCTCCAAGAACTCCAAGGGCGAGGTTCTTCTCACTGCCCTTCGACGCGGCTTCGCTGCGGCGAAGAAGGTTAAGAAGAACCAGCACTCCGCGTTGCAGCAGAAAGCCCTCATCTTCACCGAGTCGCGCCGGACTCAAGACGATCTCTTCCGCATCCTTGAGCAGACCGAGTTTGCCGGGAAAGTTGTTCTCTTCAACGGGTCGAACACCGATGCTAAATCGCAGGAGATATATCACCGCTGGCTGGAACGCAATGCAGGAACTGATCGCGTAACGAACTCTCCGACCGCCGACAAGCGTGCGGCACTGGTGGAATATTTTCGCGACGAGGCTTCGATCATGATTGCGACCGAAGCCGCCGCAGAGGGCATAAACCTCCAGTTCTGCAATCTTGTGGTCAACTATGACCTTCCGTGGAACCCGCAGCGCATAGAACAGCGAATTGGGCGATGCCACCGCTACGGACAGAAGTTTGATGTCGTGGTGGTGAATTTTCTCAACAGGAACAACGCTGCTGACCTGCGGGTCTATCAGCTACTCGATGAGAAGTTCCGGCTCTTCAACGGTGTCTTTGGTGCCAGCGATGAGGTGTTGGGTGCTATCGAGTCCGGCGTGGATTTTGAGAAGCGCATTGTAGGCATCTACCAGCGATGCCGGACGCCTGAACAGATTTCATTCGAATTCGACCAGCTTCAGCATGAATTGGAATCAGACATAGACGATAAGCGACGGGAAGCCCGCGAACAGCTCCTCAACAACTTCGATCAGGAAGTCATCGAGCGTGTCCGCGTCAGTAGCAACGACTATCTCGACCGCTTTGAGGAATGGCTGTGGCAGATTACACGGTTCTACCTCGCCCCTTATGCCCGGTTTGAAGCGAGTGGGTACGGCTTTGTACTGGAACGCAGCCCATTCGATGGCGACCACATCAATCCCGGCCCTTACAGGCTTGGAAAGCGCGTGGATGAGGCCAATACGTACCGTATCGGGCATCCTCTGGCGCAGCGAATCCTCGCCAAGTGCAAAGCTTTAGCTTCTGCCCCGAGTGAGCTGACATTCCGCTACGCTGACAGTGGAAAGCGGATTGCCGTGCTGGACTCGCTGACTGGACAGGCTGGCTGGCT
>CAZHKN010000288.1:0-2224 GCA_964532725.1 uncultured Occallatibacter sp. | reverse complement strand
GAGATGGACAAGCTTGATCGCTGGGCGGAAGATCAGCGGAAATCTCTCAAGGCCGCACTGGAAGAGCTGGATGTCAAGATCAAGGAGACACGGAAGGACGCACGAAGCGCCCCGAACCTGCCCACCAAGCTGGAGCTTCAACGTCAGCTCCGCCAATTGGAAGAGAAGCGAAACGTTGCATGGCGGGAGTACGATGAAGATTCCCGCAACATCGAAGTGAAAAAAGATACGCTACTGGATGAAATCAGCCAGCGGCTTAATCAGCAGACCGAGCAGGAAGACCTGTTCTTGATTCGTTGGCGATTGGAATGAGCTGGAGCATTAACAAATTGCAACAAATTTATAGCATGGCTGACGTGTGAGACCGAGACTTCTGAGGAGCTGGCGATACCTTGCGGAAACAGGTGAATGGGAAACCAGATTCAGCCAAAGTGTCATCCGGCAACATAGGAAAACCTCAGACCTCCACTCCTGCCACGGTTTCTTCGCGAATGCGGGCCGTCCATCAAAGCGATACGGCCCCGGAGCTTGCCGTCCGTAGAATCGTTCATTCACTCGGAGTTGGATACCGTGTATGTTGTCAGACTTTGCCGGGGCGACCTGATCTTTCGAACAAAAAGAACAAGTGGTGTATTTTCGTTAATGGATGCTTTTGGCATGGCCACGCCTGTAGGTGGGGGCATCTGCCGACGATCAATCTGCACTTTTGGCAGCCGCAGATTGAGCAGAATCGAAGAAGAGACGAGACGGTCAGAATTGAGCTGCGCACTCGCGGATTCCGCGTCCTAACAGTTTGGCAGTGCGAACTTAGGTGCGGTGATATGGTTCGTGCCCGACTCATAAAGTTTTTCGAGGCAACGGAGGAGTAATTGTTGGCAGAGATGACCGGAACATATGTGAGTCTATTCAGCGGAATTGGTGGTCTTGAGCACCCGCGTGTTGCCCCGCTGCTGTTTTGTGAGAGGGACTCCGCGTGCCAGAGCATTCTTAGAATAGCGCATCCGGGTGTGCCGATTGTTGACGATATTCGCGCTCTACACGCGCCCCCTTCTGTCGATTTCGTTGTCGGAGGATGGCCATGCCAAGACATCAGCTCAGCAGGTGTTCTCGGAGGTATCCATGGTGAACGCTCAGGGTTGTTTTTTGACATGCTCCGAACTGCGAAGGCTGCGAACGCTCACACGCTTATAGGCGAAAACGTACCGAATCTCATGACGATGAACGGGGGCGAAGACTTCCATGTTGTCATTGAAACGCTAGCGGATGCTGGATACGTCCACATCGCGTGGCGAGTTCTCAATGCACGGCAGTTTGGATTACCTCAACAACGAAGACGTCTTTTCATAGTGGCCTCTCTCTACCGGGAGCATGCAGCCGCGCTACATGCAGCAATCCCTGCCTTCGAGAAGCGCAAGAGTAGCCGAGAAGCCTTCGCCTTTTACTGGACAGGCGGTAAACGATCAATTTGTTTCTGTCGGGGGTACTCCCCAGCCATAAAGATTGGCGCGACGGACAACAATGGGCGTGCACCTGTTGCGGTCATGTTGGGTGATCAGATTCGAAAACTGAGTCCTCGCGAATGCCTTCGCTTGCAGGGGTTCGAGAGACTTGATAACCGACACATAGGTCTCTCTGCTTCTACGCTGCTTCGCATGGCTGGTAATGCTGTGCCCCGCCCGATGGGGCAGTTTGTGGTGGAGGCTGTTACCTCTTCTGCTTCATCGGACGGCACTCAGACGGGATTTGGAGCTGTGACTGAATCGGGAATCTACGAGGACGGGTTCATATGGTCAACCACTCACCCCAGCTCGATATTGGCGGAGAACCTCTACGATTTTCTGGACGAGAACTTTGATGATTCGCTGAGCAGCCAAGCGGCGGCAGGATTGATTGTACGGTCAGTACGTTCCGAGCAGCCTATGCCATCTCAGTTGTTTGAGGCATTGTGGAATCTTGCTAGCAAGCGTGGCGGTGCTATTTGGCCCTCTCGCTCGAACAGTTTCGAAGCACTCGACGGTCTTACAGATCAGATAGCACATTATCGTTCCGGGCTTAAGCCAATTGAGCAGTACGATTCTGTCTTTGAAGATGAGTCATAGCAGTTCGAACTAAAATCGAGAACGAACAACGGCTTAATGGAAGAGGATGGAAAGAATGGCTGAACCAGAAGCGTTGGACTTGGGTATGCGGGAGGTTACAGAGTATCGACGGGACGAATTACTGC
>CAZHKN010000287.1:0-6341 GCA_964532725.1 uncultured Occallatibacter sp. | reverse complement strand
ACAGAAACCGCGCGGCGTTCCAGATTTTGTTGGCGAAGGCGCGGTAGCCTTCGGTTCTTGCCACGTTGAAGGCGATGTCGGTGCCGGGCGAGGCCATCGAAGCCAGAGTAAAGCGCACCGCGTCTGTGCCGTACTGCTTGACTATCTCGATGGGATCGATGACGTTGCCCTTGGTTTTGGACATCTTTTCGCGGTTGGCGTCGCGGACAAGGGCGTGGATATAAACCTCGCGGAAGGGAACTGAATCCGCAAGAGTGCGCTTGCTCCCGTCGGGTAGGGGGACTTCCTGAGCGAACCAGCAGCCCATCATGATCATGCGGGCGACCCAGAAGAAGAGAATGTCGAAGCCGGTGACTAAGAGGCTGGTTGGGTAGAAGGCGTCGAAGTCGGCGCGATTTGCTTTGCTTTCCCAGGTCCCCAAGTGCGAGGGACCTGGGGCACCCATAGACTCTGCTGATTCGTGGTCTCCCACCCATTCCGCTGCAGAACGCGGAATGGATGGGGCACGGAGCATTTGAGGGGCGCGGAAATTGGGCCAGCCGAAGACGGAGACGGGGAGCAGGCCGGAGGAGAACCAGGTATCGAGGACGTCGGTTTCCTGCGTGATCTCCACCGCACCGCAATGGGCGCAGGCAGTGGGATCGACACGGGCGACGGTGATCTGGTGGCACGCGGAGCAATGCCACGCGGGAATGCGGTGGCCCCACCAGAGCTGCCGCGAGATGCACCAGTCGTGGATGTTCTCCATCCAGTTGAGGTAGGTTTTCTCGTACTGCTCGGGGGTGAAGTTGATGGCCTTCTTGCCGCTCGCGTCCGGCTTGACGGCGGCGATGGCTTTCTCGGCCAGCGGCTGAATCTTGATGAACCACTGCGTGGAAAGGCGCGGCTCAACGACCGTCTTGCAGCGGTCGCAGTGGCCGACGTTGTTGGTGTGGTCTTTGATTGCTCCTAAAAGCCCCTGGGCTTCGAGATCGGCGACGATGCGCTTGCGGGCAACGTAACGATCCAGGCCCGCGTATTGCCCACCTTCGGCATTGATCTTGGCCTCATCGTCCATGATGTTGATTGAGGGCAGATGGTGGCGCTGGCCGAGGGCGAAGTCGTTGGGGTCGTGCGCGGGAGTGACTTTGACCGCACCAGTGCCGAATTCGCGGCTGACCCACTCGTCGAGGATGATGGGGATTTCACGACCTACGAGTGGCAGGCGCAGCTTTTTGCCGTGCAGATGCAGATAGCGCTCGTCCTCGGGATGAATCGCTACCGCAACGTCGCCAAGCATGGTTTCGGGGCGCGTGGTTGCGATGGTCAGGAATTCTTCCGAGTCCTTGCCATCATCGCCGATGACCGGGTACCTGATCTCCCAGAGGTGGCCCTTCTGCTCGACGTGGACGACTTCGAGGTCGCTGATGGCGGTCTGGCAGCGGGGGCACCAGTTGACGATGTACGCGCCGCGATAGATGAGTCCCTGTTCGTGCAGGCGGACGAAGGCCTCGCGAACGGCGACGGAGAGGTTCTCGTCCATCGTGAAATACTCGCGCTGCCAATCGACGGATGCGCCGAGGCGCTTCATCTGGTCGAGGATCGCGCCGCCGTAGTGGCGCTTCCATTCCCAGACACGCTCGACAAAGGCTTCACGGCCAAGCTGCTGGCGGGATTTGCCTTCTTCGACGAGCTGGCGCTCCACCATCATTTGCGTCGCAATGCCGGCGTGGTCGGTGCCGGGGAGCCAGAGGGCGCGGCGACCGCTCATACGCTGCCAGCGGGTGAGGATGTCCATCTCCGTCTGGTTGAGCATGTGGCCCATGTGCAGACGGCCGGTGACGTTGGGCGGCGGCAGCAGAATGGTAAAGGACTCGCCGCCGGCTTCGTCGGCAGCGGTCGGCGTTGGCTGGGCGAAGAGGTTTTCGCTCACCCAGTACTCGGCCCATTTATCTTCAATGGCGGTTGGGTCGTAGGCTTTTGGAAGATCGTGGGGCATGGGCCGTTTTCAAGTCCTGGAATCTACGCAAAAGCCCGTTGGAAACAGGGTTTGCGCGAGGGAACCACCCCTCACTTTAGCAGATTTTGGCGACGCGAGAGTTACGGGGCGATCAGGCGCACGGTGGGGAAATAGGCTGCATAGCGGCGCGTGTCGCGGGTCAACAGAGGGCATCCGAGGACTGCGGCGTGCGCTCCTATGAAGAAATCGGGCAGGACATTGGCTTTGGTTCCACCGTTGCGACGGTACTGCGAATAAGCCTTTCCGGCTAGAAATGCCGCTCTGCGCGGAATGTTGATAACGATTAATTGCAGAATATCGAGCTTCTCATCCAGCGCCGCGGCATTCGCAAAAGAGACGGATATCTCCGCGTAGACAATAGGATTGATCGTCAGTTCGTCCAGAAGGGACAGTTTTCGCAACTGACTGCTGGACCATTCGTGCCATCGTGGGTCGGGATCGAAGATATCCAGGATTACGTTGGCGTCAAGCAGGATCATCGGAGTAGCCGCGAATAAACTCCATGTACTCGTCAGTAGAGCAACCCAATTTGATTTCGGCAGTGCCGAGCACTGCATCGAATCGGTCAGGGCGGCGCTCCTCGACGGGTCCATCCTTGCGCAGGACCAGTTCCCCGGCATCGTTGACGTCGAAGATCAACTTGCAGCCTGGCGTGAGGCTCAGGGAATCGCGGATATGCTTGGGGATGGTGACTTGGCCTTTGCTGGTGAGTGTGGTTGTCATTGGTCCCCCTCTTTTGGTATTACCGTCAGATCTATTGTAATACCAGGTGGGAAATTGAAATGAATGGTGAAATGAAATGGGCCGCCCGCAGGCAGCCCGTTTCATGATGAGTTCGGGGAAATGGCTATTTAGAAGGGATTTAGCTTGCCGATGCCCTTCTTTTTCTTCTTCTTGCTGGAGGATTCGTCGCTTAGGTCCGCTTTGCCGGCTTTCTTCTTGGCGTCCGCAGCGGATTGAGTCGGAGTGGTGCCGGGCTTGATGTCGTTGACCTGATCGGGCGCCTCAGCCGGTTTTTCGGCGGCGGGCAGCGTGGTGTCAACCGGCCCAACGGGCTTGATAACCGCATTGCGATCAGCCGCGGGTGCGCTGACAATTGAAACGCCTACGCCAGTGCCGCCTGCCGGGGTTGCCATCTGGAGCGGGGCATCGGAGGGCTTGTCGCTGCGTGGCGGCTCATTGACGCTGGTCGGCGTGTTATCCGCAGGCTGGGCCGGCCTGCCGGCGTTCACCGCAGCAGTAAACAAGGCCATGTTCTCTTTATTGATCTGCGGCGCGAGGGTGCGCTTGGGATCTTCGAGGCTGGGCTCGCCTACATGGACGGCCTCAACAACCATCGGCCCGTGCTTGATCAGATCGAAGGTCTTGTCGGTAAGGCGGACGGGCCGACGGCTGCTCTCCTCCGCTTCGTTCTCCGCTACGGCTTCCTGGGTTGGTTCGGGAACCGGGCGGTTCATCGCCACCAGCCGGTCGCGGGCATCTTCAACGCGGGGAGCCATCGGGTAGCGGGTAATGACCTTGTCGTAGGCAGCGGCGGCCTTGTCCTGGTAGACGGCGCGCAGGCGTTCCTTGATTGCGCCGGGAAGGTTGGGGGCTATCTGGATGTTATGGGCCTGGCTGGCATAGGCGTCGCCGATGGTCAGCAGGGCCAAATCGCCCTTGGAGTAGAGCGGGTAGGTGTCAATCACCGTCTCCAGGCGGGCGATGGCCGCCGGGTAAGACTCGCGGGTGGCGTAGAAGAGGCCAATTTCGGTTTCGCGCTCGGCCAGAACCTCCTGCACATCGCGCAGCTTCTGCTTGGCGCGCGGAACCAGGGTTGAATCCGGGAACTGGTTGATCATGGCGCGATATTCCTGCTCGGCGCGCTCGGCGTTATCGTATTGGCGGTCCGGCTTCTCCATCTGCTCGTAGTAGATGTCGGCCACCTTCATCTGCGCTTCGGCGGCCTCAGGAGCGGTGGGGAAGAAGGTGATGAAATCCTTGTACTCGGACTCGGCCTGCGCCAGCGCCGCGGTGCCGCCCTCTTTGAACCAGGTATCGCCGACGGCCAGCTTGGCGCGCATCCGGTATTCGGAGTCGGGATAGGTGTTCAGCATGGTCTGCAGGTCGAGCCGCGCGACGTCGAAGTGACCCCTCTTAAGCGCCAGCATGGCTTTGTCGTACAGCTCCTTGTCGGGCTGCTTGGAGGCAACGCCAGACAACGGATTGGCGCTCAAGTCTTCATTTTTCTTGCGCTTGGGCTGTTTCACCTTGGCCTGGGCAGCAACCCCGCCCAGCATGATCACGGCCAAAACCACAGCGGCAACCTTCAACGACAACCGGTTCATAAATCCTCATTTGGCGGGCGCTTACTGCTAGCAGGCGCTTCCGCGAATCCCATACCTTGAAATTTTACTTGACCTGCCGGGTGTGCTCCGATCCCGGTTCTTACCTGCCTGCAGCCGCTAACGCTGCTTCCAGCAGATCGCGGGCATCCTGTTCGGGTTGACCTGCGCCAAAGACGGCGCTGCCGGCTACCAATAGCTCCGCACCCGATTGGACGAGCGCGGCAACCGTATTGTGAGCCACGCCACCATCCACTTCGATTTTAAATGCCAGTTCCATTTCTTTACGGATGTGAACCAGGTGTTCGATCTTGTCAAGCGAGTGGGGAATGAATTTCTGCCCGCCGAAGCCGGGATTGACGCTCATGACCAGTACATGGTGGACGAGGGGGAGTACATCGAAGATGGTTTCGACACGGGTGGCCGGATTCAGCACCACACCCGGCAGCATGCCGTGATGGGAGATCAGCTCAATGGAGCGATGCAGGTGGCGGCAGGCCTCCTGATGCACACTGACCCAGTTTGCGCCCGCATAGGCAAAGGCGGGAATGAACTCGTCTGGGTTCTCGATCATCAGGTGGCAGTCCAGCGGCAGCCGCGTAACTTTGCGCAGGCTTTTTACCACCGGTGGACCAAGGGTGATATTGGGTACAAAATGCCCGTCCATCACATCAACGTGAATCGCCGATCCGCCGCCCCGCTCGGCGGCTGCAACTTCGTCGGCTAAATGGGCAAAATCCGCTGAGAGGATGGAAGGCAACAGTTCAACCATGGCTTTTGGAGGGAATTCTCCTTGAGGGTCAAGTGTATCAGCGACGGGCTGATCGCCGCAGTGAGATTTCTCCTAAAGGTTTTGATGGATCTGTCGATGAACGAAGCGAGATAGACCGGTTTTCACGCGAGGAGGAAGAATCATGCTGATCAGCGCAGTTCCATCCGCACCCCCCACCAGCTCGATTTTGTCTACTCTGGGTCCTCCCAGGACGGCACAGACAACGGCCGTTTCTGCGCTGCCTGCTCTCAACCAAACGGCAGCTCCAACGGCTGCAAGCGCCGCTCCGGCCAGCGCTCCGGCTCCTGCTCAAGCTCCCCAGGCAGGGGCTGCCCCGGCTCCCAGCGTCAGTAGCGCAGTTGCCGTGGAGACGCTGGCGGCTGTTTACTCCACCACGGTGGGTGGCAAGCAATATACCGGCGACATTGACCAATCTGGCGGGCAATACACGGCTTCGGTTCCCAATCTGCCCGGCGCCAGCGCCAGCGGCTCAAACATCATGGATGCCGAAATAGCCCTCGGCGCTCGCATTGATGCGATTGTCTGAGAGCCTGTCAAAAAAGCTTGGCGGACCGTCGCAGTAGCATCTGCGCGAAGGCGGTGCAGATCATGGTTTTGGCTGAACGGGGATGCCGTTCATCGTCTTTGGACAAACGGCGCAACCAGTTCAGCCGAGCCGGCGCGCGGTCCGCGATTTAGCGTTTGGGCAGCACTTGAAACAGGTGTTTTGGGGCGCGTTTGTGTTTTTACGCTGCGCATATATGCCTATAAAGACGGGGATTTTGCCGCGCTCCAGCCGGAGCTTTGAGCAGGAGATGTATTATGTGGGCGAAAAGTCCTGGCGCAGGCGGAGAGATTTTGCGGGTGTCTCTATAAATACGCGGAGTAAAACGTGAAAAACAGGCTAAAAATGGGCTGTTTTCGCGCAAAACGCGCTTTGTATACGTTTACATCGACACGCTTTGGATCTGCTCGTGGTCCGCGAGTTATTGAGGGGGCGCCTGTGGTGCGGCTGACTGGCTTCGTCGCGAAAGGCAGGTTGGGTTCGTGCTTTCCCACCCATTCACGGTGAGACTGTGAATGGATGGGGCGCCCGGCACTCGGCTATCCCGATGACGCCACTCTTCAGGCCCGAATGTACACTTGCTCGGACAGTGCCTTCATAATCCCAGTACCAAGCTCAGACATAATCGAAAACGTCGCAGTTCGCAATTTGAGGTAGATGGATTCCCTGACTCCGTCCTTC
>CAZHKN010000286.1:0-6388 GCA_964532725.1 uncultured Occallatibacter sp. | reverse complement strand
CTCAACGTCGAAAAGGCCCGCTACGACAAGATGCTGGGCCATGAGGAAATCCGCGCGATGATTACCGCGTTGGGCTGCGGCATCGGCAAGGACGACTTCGATGCGACCAAGATTCGCTACGGAAAAATTATCCTCATGACCGACGCCGACGTGGACGGCTCGCACATCCGTACGCTGCTGCTGACGTTTTTCTTCCGCCATATGACGGAGCTGATCAAGCGCGACAATATCTACATTGCGCAGCCGCCCCTGTACAAGATCAAGAAGGGCCGGTTTGAGCAGTACATCAAAGATGACCGCGAGTTTGTGATCGTGATGGTCAAGCGCGCCTCCGAGGGGATGGTCGTCCGCCATGGCGAAAATGCCACGCGCATTGAGGGCGCTGATTTGACTCGCTTCATGGGTACGCTGAACGAGTATCTGGGCTTTGTGGAGAAGGTGGACAAGCGCATCCGCAACGAGAAGCTGACCGAACTGATTGCCCGCGCTGAGCTGCTGCATCGTTCGGACTTTGCCTCGAAGGCCGAAAACGAAGTGCCGGAGAAGCTGGTGGTGCTGCGCGCCGATCTGGCTGAAATTGCCGACGAGTTGCAATTCAAGGCTCTCGGCGAGCCGGTTCAGGATGAGGAGCACCACACCTGGTCGATCAGCTTTACCGATTCTCAGGGCGCCGAGCGGCGGATTGACTGGAACCTGGCCTCAAGCCCCGAGTTCCGGCAGATGATGGCCAAGTACACGCTGATCAAGGAGTATCTGGAGCCGCCCTTTCTGATTGAGTTTGCCACCAAGGCATCCGCCGCGGCGATTGCCGATGGCAGCGAAGAGGAAGAATCTGAAGGCGAGGGAGAGAATACACCGGAAGTGAGCGCAGCCGAGGCCCAGGCGGAGGCCAAGCAAGCCCGACGTGCCGCGCGAGTATTGCGTGAGCCGGTGGAGAAGCAGACGGCCCGTGAGCTCTTCGACTACATCGTGGAGCAAGGCAAGAAAGACTATCAGGTGCAGCGCTACAAGGGGCTGGGCGAGATGACTGCTCCGCAACTCTGGGAGACCACGATGGACCCCGAGCGCCGGACGCTGCTCTCCGTGAAGCTCGAAGACATTGCCGAGACCGAGGCAATATTCACCACGTTGATGGGCGAGGACGTGGAGGCGCGCCGTAAGTTCATTGAGGACAACGCGCTGGACGTCAAGAACCTCGACATTTAGGGCGAAACGCGCAGATTTGTCACCGAATTGCCGGTCGACGCATCTCATTTGTTATGACGATTGAAAAGGCTACATTCGGCGCGGGGTGTTTTTGGGGCGTGGAGGCGGCTTTTGCCGCCATTCCCGGCGTGACGGCGACGGCTGTCGGCTACGAGGGCGGATCGACGGAGCGCCCCAGCTATAAAGACGTCTGCACCGGCTCGACCAATCATGCTGAGGTGGTGGAGCTGGACTTCGATCCCGCCAAAGTGAGCTTCGAGCAGCTTCTGGATGCGTTTTTCGCGCTCCACGACCCAACGACGCTGAACCGCCAGGGGCCGGACTGGGGTACGCAGTACCGCTCGGCTATCTTCTTCCATACCGCGGAGCAGGAGGCGCAGGCCCGCGCAAAGATCGAGCAGTTGACTACCGAAGGGCGCTTCAAGCCGAAGCGCATTGTCACTCAGGTTGAGTCGGCGCAGAGCTTTTGGCGCGCCGAGGAGTACCACCAGCGCTATCTGGAAAAGCGCGGCCAGACGAGCTGCCACATTTAGTGAGCTGTGAACAGTTCTGCTGTCTCACTAGTCTTTGTCACTGAACCGCGCAGGGATCGCGCGATTCTCTAGAAATGCCTGGCTGGTTTCAATGCATATGTGGAGAGTTAGACTCGCGTAGCCCAGGTGCTGGTCCAACTGGCCGTATTTTTCCGCCAGCGCGCTGGCCTGATCGGCGGTCAACTGTTTTGCCACTATTGTCGTATCACCAGCCTGCATGTGAAACTTGGCAGCCAAACCTGAGATGGCTGTCATATCTTCCAGGGGCTTTCCCTGCGCCTCCTTGAGAGACGCCAGCGCCATATAGATCAGTGAATACCTTTGTGCTTCCTCATACGGCATGTACGCCAGCGCTCCTGTAGACTGCGCCGTCTTCCAGGCCGTGTCGAATGCGCCCGTTATGGTGGCATCGACCATCAGCGATACCGGCTGGCCCTTGGAGTTTTTGGGCTGGTCTTCCATGCGCTCCAGGACTGCGAGATTGGCTTGGGTTTCCGTCTGCCACTGCTTCAGGCCCGTCTGTCCCATCTGTAAATACTTTACGTTCGATTCAATCTCCTTGCGCAACGATGCGCGCGCCTCTTCTGCAAGATGAACATGGTGGCGCCACTCGACGAAGCTCTCGATTTGCGTGGCGATCAGCAGCCCGACGGTGATGGTAAAAAGATGAATGAAGAACTCACGCAGACCATGCAGGGATTTATGGGGCAGATGAACGTCGAGCATCGATCCTCCTCCAAAGTTTGAATGCAATAATTCTGATTCTTCCGGAGCGGTAGCGGGAAATATCTGGGGTCAAACGATTGGTTGTAGATTACCGGGAGCTGCACGGGTTTTCCAAGCGGAATGCTATCCAGTTTGAACCGGTGGGCCGCTCTTTTTTCGCTTTGGCGTGCTGGAGGCCTTCTTGCGTGCGCGGCTGGGTGAACCGCCTGCCGCCGGTGCAGCGCTTGACGAAGTCTCTACAACCTCAGGCGGGGTCTTCTTTTTTACAGGCTTCGCGGCCTTTACCTTCTTCTCTTGCACTGGAGTTGTAGCCACCGGGGCGGCAGCAACTTCGGGTGTAGCCTTTGCCGGTTGCTTTTTCGCGCGCTTTCCAGCAGCGGCACCAACTGGCTTTTTGCCTCGCTTAGATTTTGGAGAAAGGGCAACTGACTCAACAGGCGATTGCGCTGCCTCTTCAACTTGCGGCAGTGCAGCAGCCGGCTCTGACAGCGCCTTAGTGACTTCTTCTACCTGCGCTGGAGCAACAGCAGCCTCGACAGGCGCTTCTGAAAGAACCGGCTTCCCGGGTGCAGGCAACAGTTCTTCGCTGATAACAGGCTCAGTCGGAGCCGGCAACGTAGCGATTGGATCAGCTACCGGCTCAGGCTCGGCAGCGACCTGAGCTGAGGTCTCAACAGGTTCCGCTCTTGTTGCAGCGGACTCTGCTTCCACTGTTGCTTGTTCGGTTGCAGGTTCATCGAGCCAGAGGCAGCCAATCCACCAGATCAGTACCGCGATGTAGATGGTGCTGTTGGCATTGAGAATCCTGTCAAGGAAAGCATATTCATGCACTTGTTCTGTACGGGTGTGCGGTGGCGCCATTGACTGGAGCGCCCCTGCAACTGCGATCTGCGTGATGGCGGCAGAAGAAAGCCCGATGAGAATCTGTTGCGTGTGGCTGCGCCAACCGCCTTTGAAGCGGCTGCCCAGGACAAGAACCAGCAGGCACAACCCAATGGTAAGCACATTGACCAGCAGGCTCACCCGGACGCTTGCTACTCTCATTACTTGCAGAACCGCGGTTAAGCGGTCCGCGGTGAGCGACTGCCAAGTTGGCCAGCGCCCCCACGCCACAGTGGCGGCGATTGCAACAACTGACAGAGCCAAGACACCCAACCACCAATTACGCCGTCTCACGCCGGCAAAGGCGTGGCGCGCCAGCTCCACGACCACAAGAAGCATGATGAAAGCGGTCAGGGTATCGAGCGAGACGAGAAGCTGCTGGAGAGACAGGGTTGGGATGCGACCGGTGAGCAGTTCTGCCGCGACTCCGCGCATTGTGACTACAAAAACGCTGGCGGCAAACCACGGGAAACGCTTCAGCCGCTGCAGGCCGAAGAGCACGACCAGCAGTACCAGTTGCGCGGCAAGGGTCAGCGTCCACAGAATTTGCGGCGTCGTGAAGGCAAAATTGAATTGCATGGATACCCTGGCTTGAGAGTGGCCCCTCAATTTGCCTGATCCCGGAGGCCTGCTCTCAGTTTAACCGGCGCGGAGAGGGGAAGAAATCTTTGGAGGGGAGGCATTTCACTTGGGAACTCCAAGCGGGGCAGAGATAAATCTTTGCCCCGCTTTGGGAGGCTAGACCGTAGGCCGCCAGCGAAGGATAGGATTCCGAGCGGCTTGCACTTCGTTGAGGCGGGAGACGCGGGTGGAGTGCGGTGCGGTCTTTACCAGCTCCGGATTGTCTTCAACCTCGCGGGCAATTGAACGCATCGCATCGATGAAGAGGTCCAGTTCTTCGAGGCTTTCGCTTTCAGTAGGCTCAATCATCAGCGCGCCGGGAACGATAAGCGGGAAGCTGACCGTGTAGGGGTGGAAGCCGTAGTCGATGAGGCGCTTGGCGATGTCTCCGGTTGAGATGCCTTTGGCCTTCTGGCGCTTGTCGCTGAAGACCACCTCGTGCATTGAGGCGGTTTTATAGGGCAGCTCGTAGAGGTCTTCGAGCTTGGCGCGGATGTAGTTGGCGTTGAGGACTGCGTCTTCAGTGGTCTGGCGCAGGCCGTCGGGTCCGTTGGCCAAAATGTAGGCCAGCGCGCGGATGAACATGCCGAAGTTGCCGTAGAAGGCGCGGACGCGGCCGACGGAGTGGGGACGGTTGTAGTCCCAGGTGAATTCTGCGTTCGTGCTATCCCAGGTCCCAGAATCGGGACCAGGGGCACCCGAGTTTTGCGACTTGCGAACGAGCACCGGCGTGGGCAGAAACGGCTCCAGGAATGCCTTGCAGGCCACTGGGCCGGAGCCGGGACCGCCGCCGCCGTGGGGCGTCGAGAAGGTTTTGTGCAGGTTGAGGTGCATCACGTCCACGCCGAAGTCGCCGGGGCGTGCCTTGCCGACCAGGGCGTTCATGTTTGCGCCGTCCATGTAGAGCAGCGCGCCCTTGGCGTGGAGGATGTCGGCGATTTTGTGGATCTGGCCCTCAAAAACTCCGATGGTGGAGGGGTTGGTGAGCATCAGCGCGGCAGTTTCTTCGTCCACCTGGCGGGCAAGGGCTTCAAGATCGATGCCGCCTTCGGCGTTGGACTTGAGGTTTTCGACCGAGTAGCCGCAGATGGCCGCTGTTGCCGGATTCGTCCCGTGGGCCGAGTCAGGGATGAGGATCTTCTTGCGGGCGTTGCCCTGCGACTCATGCCAGGCGCGGACGAGCAGGATGCCGGTAAATTCGCCATGCGCGCCGGCGGCGGGCTGCAGGGTGATGGCGTCCATGCCGGTGATTTCGGTGAGGCAACGCTGGAGGAGATCGACAATTTCGAGCGAGCCTTGCGCGAGGGAATCGGGGCGGTAGGGGTGGGCCTCGGCCAGGCCTTCAATGCGGGCGACCAGCTCGTTGACGCGCGGGTTGTATTTCATCGTGCAGGAGCCGAGCGGGTACATGCCCAGGTCGATGGCGTAGTTCCAGGTGGAGAGGCGCGTGAAGTGGCGGATGATTTCGATCTCGGACAGCTCGGGGAGTTCACCGGGCGTTGTGCGGTGGGCCGCGCCGAGCATGGCCGCGGGATCGACAGCGGGAACGTCGAGCGGGGGCAGCTTGTAGGCGCGCTTGCCGGGCGAGGATTTCTCGAAGACCAGGGACTCGTTCTGGGTCTGGTGGGGGCGGACTTTGCCGGTGGTGCGGGAGACTGGGGCTTCTGTAGTTGCCATTCTTGCCTCGTTGTGATTTCTTGAGCCTGCTTCAGCTATTTCGCACTGATTGAAGAGGGTTTGTTCGGCTGTTCATTGAGACGCGCTTGTAACCGATCCCACATCGAAAGTCCCCAGCGATATCCCAGCAGGAGCCAGATCAGGATCATGATCATGAGATACGTGAAATTAAATCTCTCGTGGTAAATCAACATCCTCGTGCCGTACATAAACAAGATCATGAGTCCGCCGAATCCGAGTGACCCAAATAGCAGCGCGAACGGATGTCGTCCTAGTTTACGCACCTTCTCCCTGATTGATTGGCGCGCCTCCTCATGTTTTTCTTCCTTGAGGTTCATCGACGATTCTCCGTTCTTTTGAAGATGGTTGAGCGTCACCCTCTACTTGTTTGCCTTCTTCCATTCTTTCAGAAGTTCCAGCACCGCTTCGGCGTGGCCTTCGGGTTTTACTTTCGGAAAGATGTGCAGCAGCGTCTGGTCCGGTCCAATCACGAAAGTCGTCCGCTCGATCCCCATCACCTTTTTGCCGTACATGTTCTTTTCCTTCATTACGCCAAACTGATTGCAGATTTTTTCGTCTACATCTGCAAGGAGTGTGTAAGGCAGATCGTACTTGGCGCGGAATTTGGCCTGCGCCTTAGGCGTGTCGCGGCTGATGCCCAGGACGACGGCCCCGGCTGCCTGAAGTTTCTTGAAGGTATCGCGAAAGCCGCAGGCCTCGATAGTGCAGCCTGGGGTGTCGGC
>CAZHKN010000285.1:0-6460 GCA_964532725.1 uncultured Occallatibacter sp. | reverse complement strand
CGGGCGGCAGGCGCGAGTCAGTCGTCAGATCATTGGCGATCGTGCACCTAGAAGACCGCTTCGAGACGATGGTCACTTCAGACGAATATAAAAACGGCAAACCTGCGCCGGATTGTTTTTTGATGGCAGCCGAGCGGCTAGGAGTTGCGCCTGCCGATTGCCTGGTTTTTGAGGATACCGAGATCGGCATTCAGGCTGCGACTGCCGCTGGGATGGCTTCTGTCAAAGTGCCGATGCCCTGGGAGCGGTCCTCTATTGCTTCCCCTGCTGCGCACGGCGACTGAGGGTGCGCCCGTCTTGCGCAACGCGGTTGCGGACACAGATACACGACAGAAAACGCCCTCCGCTGACCCGCATGCTGGTCTCCTCGCCTTCAACGAAAATCTGTAAGCCGACGCCTCAGGCTGAGGGGCGCCATGCTGCCGCCTTTCCCCTCAGCAGCATCTCTGCTAATCTTTTCCCGCAGGAAGGCAGGAATGCGTGCGCAACTTATGGGATCGAGCGGGGTCTCTGATGGAACAGAGATTTTCTTCGTGAATTCTCATCTGAACGCGGCATAGAATCAGTTGAAGTCAATTGCATGGAGGCAGAGATCGATGCAGACGGAAGAGAAAATAGAAGAATCGATGCGCGGCGCGGGCGGACATTCGCTTGTTCGGCTTTACATGCTTCGGCTTTGTTATCTGGTGATGGCCGTGGGGTTGGGAGCCGTGTACTGGCCGAGCGTGATTGTGCACTCCAGCGAGCTTGCAACGGAGAAAGGCCTGCTCTACTCACTGCTGGCAGGCTTGGGCGCGATGGCTGCGCTCGGCTTCCGCTATCCGGTGAAGATGCTGCCGGTGCTGTTGTTTGAGATTGTATGGAAGGCAATTTATCTTATCTTCTTTGCGCTGCCGATGTGGAGGGCGCACCAAATCAATGACGCTGCCGCAGCGGATATTTTTGCCGTTAGCTTGGTGGTGATCTTTTTGCCGATGGTGCCTTGGAGGTATGCGCTCAAGGAATTTTTGTTGGCAAAGAGCGAGCGGTGGAAGTAGCGATTGGTTGTGCAAGTTGGACCAGAACCAGACATCCCAGGCTTGTACACAGGCCTGGGATGTCTGGAGTGGACGAGTTAGCGAAGTGGGTTAGACGCCGATAACGGCGCAGAGTTCCTTGACAGCCTCGGCGCTCTTCTTGAGGGCTGCGTCTTCTTCGGCGGTGAGCTTGATCTCGATGATTTGTTCGAGTCCCGCCGCGCCCAGCTTGCAGGGGACGCCGATGTAGTAGCCATCAATGCCATACTCGCCTTGAAGGAAGGCAGCGCAGGGCAGAATCTTCTTCTTGTCTTTGAGAATGGCTTCGGCCATCTCGACCGCAGCGGCGGAAGGCGCGTAGTAGGCGCTGCCCGTCTTGAGATGCTTCACGATCTCCGCTCCGCCGTCACGGGTGCGCTGCACAATTGCTTCAAGGCGATCCGGCGCAATGAGTTCAGTGATCGGAATTCCGGCGACGGTCGAGTAGCGGGGCAGGGGAACCATCGTATCGCCGTGGCCGCCGAGCACGAAGGCCGTAACATTCTCGACGCTGACATTGAGTTCTTCAGCAATAAACGTCCGGAAGCGCGCCGAATCCAGTACGCCGGCCATGCCGATGACGCGCTCGCGGTTGAATCCGGCCTGGCGATAGGCGGTTTGGGCCATCGCGTCCAGCGGGTTCGAGACGATGATCAGAATCGACTCCGGCGACTGCGCAACGACCTTCTGGACCACATCGGACATGATCTTGAAGTTGGTGTTGAGCAGATCGTCGCGGCTCATGCCCGGCTTGCGCGGAATTCCGGCGGTGATGATGACGATGTCGGAATTGGCCGTGGCCTCATAGCCATTCGAGCCGGTCACATGCACGTCGCGCTTCTCAATCGGCAGCGCCTCTTGTAGGTCGAGCGCCTTGCCCTGCGGGATGCCTTCGACCACATCGACGAGAACCACATCGGCCAATTCCTTCGACGCAATCCAGTGCGCCGCCGTGGCGCCCACATTGCCCGCGCCCACAATACTAACTTTCTTCCGCATTTCATCCCTCCTTGGGGAATGGTTGTTCAATGGCAGTTTACAACTGATGGCATCTTCCGTTTTCGGAATGGGAGATTCTCGCCGGGAACTAACTGGTGTACGGGCCGAAACGGGCGCGTACAGTTCCTTCTTCGTTGCTGTCGTCGAGGACAAGAACCTCATATTGCTTGCCGCCTGGGGATACCCGGACAACTACATGACCGTGCTGGCTGCGCATCTTGTCTGACAGGCGCGCGTCGGCCAAACTCGCCGCTGCAACCAAACCTGTCGCGAACACGTCGGGAGTGACCGGGGAAAGAATGGGACTATATAACTCGTTCAAGACTGAAAGCGCGGGGTGCGAGGCGTGCCAGCATTGCAGCACGTAGACTCGAGACTGCATCGAGCGGACAAACTCCGGCCCGGTGGCGTTGTAGTGACCGTGATGGTCAAGCGTAGCGACGCTCACCGGACCGGCGACCCGCGCAACGGCTGTCTCCACATCGAGCCACGGCTGCGTGCCGAATTGCGTATCGCAGGTGAGGTCGCCGCCGTTGTAATAACGAAACGCGCCGTAGGAGAGCCGCAGAGCAATCGAGCATGCGTTCTCAGGAGGCAATTGGCCGGGTTTGAGCGTGCTCAGATCGGGGAACATTTTGACCGTCTGGTCTGTGTGGCCTGTCCATACCTCGCCGTTGGCCGCAAGGTTTTGAATCGTCACGGAGGGATAGCTTTGCGGATCGTGTTGGAGCGCAATTTGGGTGTTTGACCCGACATGCAGCCGCTCCACTTTCGTCCCGTGCTTGGCTGCGGATTGCGCGAACTGAATATAGTTCAGCGTTGCGTTATAGGTTGCCGGAGCGGGATAACTATAGTCTGGGAAGCCACGGTCGATCAAGCTCCGGATCGGGATCAGTTCGGCAACATCTGTGACGCCGGTAAGCCGGTAATCGCTGGATTTGGAGAGCGGGGAAGCAGGAGTCAGGTCGCCCATGTGGTCTCCATGAAAATGGGTCAGCACAAAGTAGTCCAGCTCCTGTTTGGGCGCTGTGCGGAGATGCTGCAGTGCATAGCGCCCCAGCCACTCTCCGGGTCTGCGCGAGCCGTTCGGGCGCGCCGGTCCAAGCGCTTCCGTCGAACCGCCAACTGCTCCCGCGTCGATCATGATCGAGGTTCCGTCCGGGCACACTGCAAGGACAGAGTTACCACGCCCGGTCGAGATGTGGTGAATATCCAGAAAACCGGGACGCCAGGGTTCCATCGCAGTGGAATTCGTGGCAGATGTTGCCTGCGCAGCCGCAAGCAGCCAGGGCTGGGTCAGGGCCAGACTCGCTGCAGCACCCTGGAGGAAGCGTCTTCGATTGATTGCTCCTGCCACTACTCTCCTCTTCGGTTACTTCTTCCTTCGGCAATTGGCTTCTGTGGATTGCTGTCAGCAGTTAGCTGTGCGGAGTCATATTGCCAATGATTCGAGTGGCTGACCGCTGGTGCTTACCTTGGTTGCTGCGTTCTTGGATTCTTCATCCGCGTAATAATTTCAAGCCGCAAAATGTATACAGAGAATGCAACTAGCAACAACGTAAGCCAGAAATACAGCCCATCTCGTTGCTCTCGCCATTCATGTACCGCAATGCAAGCCCACGTAGCCGCTTGAAGTATCTCCGCAACGATTCTGTTTGGTACATAGTGCTTCAACCAACGGAGAATCACCACGAGCGCTCCTTCAATGCCTGCATTGTGAAAATATTCGGACGAGTAAAGCGTGAAGCCTCACATATTGCCGATAATCCGTGTCGCAAACTCGCTCGTCCCAACCTTGGTTGCCCCAGCCGTCTGGCGCTCAAAGTCATAAGTTACAAACTTCGAGAGGATCGTTTTTTCGAGCGCGGTCTCGATCAGCTTGGCCGCTTCCTTCCAGCCGATGAACTCAAGCAGCATCACGCCGGAGAGGATCACCGAGCCGGGGTTGATGACATCCTTATCGGCATACTTGGGGGCGGTGCCGTGCGTGGCTTCAAAGACCGCATAGCCATCGCCGATATTCGCTCCGGGAGCGATGCCCAGGCCGCCCACCTGCGCCGCCGCCGCGTCGCTGATGTAATCGCCGTTGAGGTTAGGCGTGGCCAGCACGCTGTAATCCGCCGGGCGAATAATGATCTGCTGAAAGATCGAGTCGGCGATGCGGTCGTTGATGAAGAGCTTCGACTTCCACTCGCCGTTGCCGTGGGTCTGGCCGATGGTATCCAGCACGCTCTTGATCTCGGCGTAGATTCCATCGCGGAAGGCCTGATTGCCAAACTCCAGCCCCGGCTCAATCAGCGCGGCGTTGTCTTCAATGCTGATGCCGGGGAAGGCCTCAGTGTTGGCCAGAATCCAGCTCTCGCGCTCGGTGACAATTTGCGACCGGAACTCGTCGATGGCGACCTCGTAGCCCCACTCGCGGAAGGCCCCCTCGGTGAATTTCTGGATGTTTCCTTTGTGAACCAGCGTAACGGTTTTGCGGCCTGTCTCCAGCGCGAACTTGATGGCCTCGCGCACCAGGCGCTTGGTGCCGAAAATCGAAATCGGCTTGATGCCCACGCCGGAATCGGCGCGGATTTTCTTCTTGGTGTTGGCCAGCAGATCGTTGTTGAGGAAATCGATCAGCTTGGCGCATTCCGCCGATCCCTCTTTGAACTCGACGCCGGCGTAAACGTCCTCGGTGTTCTCGCGGAAGATCACGATGTCCAGCTTCTCGGGGTGCTTCACCGGGCTGGGCACGCCCTGGTAATACTTCACCGGGCGCACGCAGGAGTAGAGGTCGAGCAACTGGCGCAACGCGACATTCAATGACCGAATGCCGCCGCCGACGGGCGTGGTCAGCGGTCCTTTGATCGAGACGCGCAGATCACGGGCGGCGTTGACCGAGTCATCGGGCAGCCAGGTGTTGAACTGGCGAAAGGCCTTTTCGCCGGCGTAGATCTCAAACCATTTGATCGAGCGTTTGCCGCCGTAGGCCTTTTCGACCGCCGCGTTGAAGACCCGCTCGGAGGCCTTCCAGATGTCGCGGCCCGTGCCGTCGCCCTCAATATACGGGATGATGGGGTTGTCAGGCACGGTGTATTTGCCGTTTTCGTATAAGATGGGCTGCCCGTCAGCGGGCAAAGCAAGTCCGTTGTAAGAGGAAGGCATGGTTTGGGTAGGGTCCTTTCGCGCAGTTCGTCAACACTAGAGGCTAACACCCGCAAATTGGCCGTGGCAATGGACTGCTCGTCCAGCGGGAGCTTTGTCGTATTGAATATTCAAATTGCGGCGCCCGTTTGAAAACACAAAGTGATTTATCCGACATCTCGCCACGCTCGAACTGTAGAATAACGCCAAATGATTCCGATCGGTTACATGGCAAAGCGGACTGAGATTCCCCAGGGATGGCCGAACCCCAGGCAGGTTTTCGACGTCTATTCGGTTGGCAGTTGTGTGAACGAGGATTTCGCAGACTACGTTGACTACTGGAAGCATAATAGCTGGTGGTTTTTCAACTCTCCGGAACCAATCGTCAACATCGCGAGGGAGAATTCAGTTGACGTTCGGGATCTGAAGCTTTTCTATTACGAGGCTTATGAACAGGAGTTATTTGACGGGGTTTGGCGCTCTGTCTCTCTGGATACGAAATGGGGATTTGTTACGGAGGTTCTTCCGCCTGCGAGCAAGCGGTTGGAAGGTTTTGATGTTGTTATTCTCTGGGTTGAAAACTCACCAGAACCTGAGCATTCTCCTCTGTCATGTCAAAATCTAGCGGGCAAATTTAAAACGAATTCGCATTGCCTCTTCGATAGATTTGATGAAGCGTACACCGCTTTGGACACAGGTAAATTCGACGGTTGCGAGCAGGGGACTCGGCGAATCTTTGCTGTCTATTCCGTCGATTGGCCGAAGGCCGAATGAGTTAATTACACTGGTCATGGTTGAATCCGTGACCAATCCTACCGGAGGCTCCTCTATCCGTTGACATCATGATGCCTACCTAGTTAGCATCATGATGTGCGGACCACTCTCACCATCGACGACGATATTGCCAAGTTGGTGGAGCGCGAGGTGAAGCGCTCCGGCGATACCTTCAAGGGAACCATCAACCGGCTGCTGCGCGAGGGGCTGACTGCTTCTCGTGAGAAGCCGGATGCAGCCGAACCCTTCGAGGTGACGCCGTTTTACATGGGCCAGAAGCCGGGACTCAATTACGACTGCACAGCGGAATTACTCGAAGAGGCGGAAGGCCCCTTCTATCGGTGATAGTCCCCGACGCGAATCTTCTGCTTTATGCATATAACGGTGCGTCGCCGCATCATGCTGCTGCGCGAAAGTGGCTGGGAATGGTCTCTGCCGGTCCGGAACTGATTGGATTGCCCTGGCAAGTTGTTTGGGCGTTTCTCCGTTTAACCACCAGCAAT
>CAZHKN010000284.1:0-6507 GCA_964532725.1 uncultured Occallatibacter sp. | reverse complement strand
GTATCGACCAGCGCCATCATCTGCCAGCCCATGCCGCGCGCCCAGAACTGCGACGAAAGGCCTGTCTTCTTGTTGGCCCAGTCCTCCTGCTTCGACTCATCCCAGCCATGGTAGAGCAGGCCGGTCTTGGTATCGCGCGCATGTTCATTTAGAAGCACAAACTGGTGAGTGATATCGCTGAATGCCTCCGGACGGTGAAAGGTAGAGGCGTATTCCGCGTAAAAAGGCTCCGCCATGTACAGCCCATCCAGCCACATCTGATTGGGGTATTTCTGCTTGTGCCAGAATCCGCCGGACGGAGTGCGCGGCTGATGCTGCAACTGCTGATAGAGCAGCGTCGCAGCTTTGGCGTAACGCGCGTCCTGGGTTACGCCATAAAGCAACAGCAACTGGCGTCCGAGAAGAATGTTATCGAGCTGGTACTCTTCTAGCTTCCAGGTCTGGATGGACCCGTCCGGGCCGACGAATTGATCTACAGATGCCCTGATGTAGTTGAAGTAGCGCGGATCGGCGGTATTCAGCCATACGGCATCCATGCCTTCCAGCAGCGTACCGAGTTCGTAATTCCAAGCCCAATGAGCATCAGCGGGAACGAAACGTCCGTTGGGCCACCGCTCGATTGCGGCGTTGGCCGCGCGCACCGGCCTGGATTGGTCTTCCGCGGACGCTGAAGACCAATCACTGCCCAGCAGGCCAGTAAGTAAGATCAACCAAACAAGCTTGCAGTAATTCCTCATTTGGCCTCCGGGTGTTCTTTGCTCCACTTATCAAAGCGGTCAAGGGCGCCTTGCGACTCTGGGCTATACCAACCATAGCCTCGCTGTCTCTCCTGGGATAACTCACTTACATTGTCATGAATGGACTTGTCCCGGTCTCCAAAGACAGGAATGTCCGTGCCGGTCTGATAGTAGCGCGCCCAGATAGGCCCCGCTCCCGGACTGGGGATAAGCTGGCGTCCTGCAGGTCCTCGCTCATAGCGTTGGCCGTAGATGGCTGTCTTCTTGAACCAGGCGGCAGCGGCGCGAATGGATGCCTGCTCCGCCGCTGTGGGATGCGGAAGATCGTTCATCAACAGCAGCAACAAAGCGGCGCTCTCACTTGCGCACTGCGCAGGGGGTTCAAAGTTACGGCCTGAGACCGGCTTCAGCGTCAATGGATCATCTTGCTGCGGCCATACCGTGAGCTTTCCATTGGCAACAATCTGTGTCGCGAGGATGCATTGGATGCCGCGGGCGAAACTGGCTGCTGCACGCTCGCGATCGCTCTGCGGAACAAAGGAAAACTCCTCCTGGCCATCGGCGATCTGCCGCATTAATTCCATCACCTGGCCCACTGCCTCGTCGTTGTAGGTGATTGCGTCGTGATAGCCGCCTTCCAGAGGCCATACCTGCGGCCATCCGCCATTGGGAAATTGCGCAGCAAGCAGATAATCGATTCCGCGTTGAAAGGCCGCGCGATAGGTTGCACTGTCCTTGACGCCCACGGCGGCGATTACTTTGGCCAGAAAGTTCATCTGGGTTGTTGTGGCGTCATTGTCGATGGTGCCGATGTAATTCCATTCCGGCTCCAGCGGAGTATCGAAATCGCCCGGAGCTAAAAAATGGGAGAGATTGTTGGGGCCAAATCGTTCACCTGGACGCCGCGGTTCCTTGCTCATGTCCATGTTCTTGCCCCAACCGCCGGCGGGCGTCTGGAAGGAGACAATCACATCCGCGATATGCCGGGCTTCGGTGCTTGAGTACCAGGACGCGGCGCGATCCAGCGGGATGCTGCGGGCCGAGTAACCGTGTGGCGGATCGATTGGCTTCTCGATGCCAGCACTCTTCAACTCCGCCTGGAAAGCGTCCTTGTCCGCCTGGCGTTGCCGCTGGGAGCGTTCCAGATATTCAAGCCAGGCGCTGCGCTCTTTCAGCGGCACGAGAGCAATGCGATCCCGCGTCAGCGACTCTGCCGGAGGGTTGGTGCCAATGGTAGACGCAGCAGCCGCTACAGCCCCGGCCATCAAAACCGCTGCAATTGCCTGTAACCGCGAAGCGCGGCTCATTCTTTCCTTCATTTTGAAGATTCCTTTCAGAAATCATGACTGTTCAGTGTGCCTGAGCGGGATTGCTGCCGAGAATCCAGCCGTTGAGCCGCAGCCAGTTTTCAAGCAGGCCCGGCCACGCAGAAAGCGCAGGATAGCTTTGGGCCAAAGCTGTGCCATGCGGCCCCTGTTGAAAGATATGGATCTCCGCGGGAACCCCGGCGCGCACCAGGGCTGTATAGAAGACGACGCTGCTGAGCGGCGGAACAGACTGATCGGTTGTGGTGGCATAGAGAAAATAGGGCGGCGTGCGAGCTGTAACATGCTTGTCGGGCGACATGTCGTCAAGTAACTCCGGCGTGGGGTGCTCGCCGAGCAGTGTACCCATCGCTCCGGGTTTCGCGACACCCTCCTGAAGCGTCAGGCCGCCGTAAGAGCTGATGACAAAATCGGGACGGTCGCTGACCCGGTCAATGGGATCGGCGGCCTGGGCGCTGCCATCGTCAAAGTGGGTGCCGACAATGCCCACCAGATGCCCGCCGGCAGAAAAGCCCCACATGCCGATCTTATCGGGAGCTATGCCGTACGGCTGTGCATGGCTGCGCACCCAGCGCACCGCGCGGTAGCCGTCCAGAATGGGCGCCGGAAAGTGATAGCGGGGGGCCAGCCGATAGGTAAGGACGAAGGCCGTAACCCCGCGCAGATTCAGCCACTCTGCAATGCGGGTCCCCTCCTTGTCATAGGCAAGATGGGTGTATCCTCCGCCGGGACAGACGATGACTGCGGAGTGCGGGCCTGAACCCGGGGCAGAGAAGATTTCAAGATGCGGTTTATCTTGCTCCTCAGCGCCAACAGCGCCCGGCGCTCCCGAGGGCCAGAGGTATTCGATTTCTCCGTGGGGCAAGGCGAGATCGGGCATCGTTGATCCTGTGGCAGTCGAATTAGCGGAGGAGCTTTGAGCGGCAAGATGCGGGTGCAGAGATAGAACGGAGGCAGCCAAGAAAAGCAATGCCACGCTGATCGATTTTGAGAAGCAGGAAGAGGGGTAAGATTGCGAACCACGCGATGTGAGTAGCTTTGAGTCAAACATCCGGGAATCCTTCAGTAGAATTTTGCTCAAAAAAGAGAGGGGCCGGTTTCCCAGCCCCTCCGGTTGAACTAAGACATGTGAACGTGTCTTAGAAATTGATGTGGCCGGCAAACTGCCACTGGCGGGGGTTGTTGGCCTGACCGGAAATCACACCCAAAGTACTGGTTGCAGAAGTGGTATTGGCAACATTGGTACTAAACGCCTGACCGATGCTGGCGCCGGCGTTGGTTGAAGTGCTGCCAAACCAAACGTGGTTAAAGGCATTGAAGACATTGGCCTCGAAGACGAACTTCACATTCTCCTTGTTCCAGAGATCGAAGGTCCGGCGCACACTGCCATCCACGTTATAGTTACCTGGGCCGCGCAGTCCGTATGGGGCTGTGCGAGCCGCATTGCCAATCACGTACTCGTTTGCCAACGGGCAGGGTGCTTGACACTTCTGTCCGGTAATTGTGAAGGCAGCCGGGTTGATGTACTGGGTATAGTTGAGGTTGTCCCTAGTGGCGCCGTGTCCCCATCCACCGTTTTGACGAGCAGGGCCGGTGAAACCGGGCGTCAATGCAGGCATGCACTGTTCGCCCACCGAGTTGCCAGTGCAAGTGGATTGAGTGATTGCCAGCGGGTTGCCACCGATGTAGGTGTAGATGCCGGAGAGGCGCCATCCACTTGCCACACTGCGGACAACCGCATTGCCATTGCCGATGTGACCCTTGCCGAAGGGCAGGTCATAGGTTGCTGTGCCAGTGACAGCATGGCGCTGATCAAAGACGCTGGGCGAGTAATCGGCCTTGCCCTGCGCGTAGGCTTTTCCATCGGCGCTGACATCGGCGGGGATGGCATAGCCGGAGCGGAAGGTGCCGGCGTTGTCGAGGCTCTTGCTGAAGGTGTAATTCAGCATCAGCGTCAGGCCGTGGGCCAAACGCTGGTTGATGGAAAGCTGCAGCGAGTTGTAGTTGGAGTTGCTGACCGCGTCGACTTCGTCGGTTACGCCCTTGTATTGAGGGAAGGGGAGCAACATCTGGCTAAATGTCTGGCTGGGCGTGAAGGAGGCATAGGGCAAGGTCAATCCGGTCGCGGCCAGGTTGGCAGTGGTTGGTGTATCGCTGGTCAGGGCGGCTCCCAGAGTCAGCCACTTCGGATCCAATAGGTTGCCGTTGATGCCGCGTTCCGTGCCGGTGGCGAGGATGTGGTGTCCCTCGTTGCCGACATAGCTCAGCGTGGCGGTCATATCCTTGGTAAGGCTGCGTTGGAGGCCAATACTCCATCCGGTGAACTCGGGAGCGCGCCCGCCGAACTTGGGATCGAGATAGGCGAGCGTAGAGGAGATGTAGTCGGGACTCGTGAGCAGGCTGGCATTGGTTGAGTAAAAGGTTGCGTAACCGGCATCGGTGGTCGGCGGTGCGGTGACCGAATATCCTGGTCCTCCGAAACTGGTGTTGGTTGGGTCGTTGGAATAAGTCCCGAGGATTTTGTTGCCTGCATGCGCGCTCAAGGCGGGGTTGCCATTCAAATAGAAGGCAGGGAGAACCACACCGGGAGTGGTAGGACTTGGCGCGGCCGAATAGCCGAGTTCCAAAGCGCTTCCAGGCTGGGTGGAGTTCGCGGTGCCGCCTGTTCCGCCGCCCAAGGCGTAATACATGCCTGCGGAAGCGCGGATGACTGTCTTGCTGTTCAGCGAGTAGGCGATGCCCAAACGCGGACCCCAGTTGTTCTTGTAGCTCGATACAGGAGTCGAGCAATTGCAGCTATTCGTTCCGTGGCCGGCAAATTCAAGCGCGCCCGGCGAATTGGTGTACGGGTTGGTGGCTGTCGGGTTCAGGAAGGAGAAGCGGTCCTGCATCTCGTGGAAGGGTGGGAAGTAATCCCAACGGAGGCCGGCGTTGATGGTCAGCTTGCTGTTGAGCTTGAAGTCGTCATTGGCATAGAACGCAAAAGGATGGAAGCGCGTTCCGGTCTCAGTGGCAATCTGGGCGTACTCGGTGTAGGTTGAGGCGTCAATAGCGCCGATCATAAAGCTGGCATAGTCATAGCCTGTGTTGGCAGCCGCCGTGACCGTGTTGTTGCCCACGAAGCCTTCCGTTTCCTTGGGGGAAACCGTGATGCTCAGGGGGCTGGTGCCGGTTCTATCTGCCTCGAAGTTGTACTGAAGCCACTGATATTGGCCGCCAAAAGTGAGGGAGTGCTTGCCGTGAATCCACTGCAGGTTGTCCAGGAGAACGTAGTTGTTGGTGACGTTGCCCGCCGAGGCCGAAGGCCCCCACTGAGTGACATCTGGATTGCTGGTAGTGGTGAATGTGACATCGGGGAAGGCTTGCTGAGTCTGTCCTGTGGGCAAACCGTTGATGCCGAGGGTCGAAGCAGCCCAGGCGTTGTTGAGAAAGCTGGGGTTGATGGCCGGCGAGTAGTACTGCATGGCCCCATACTTGAACTGGTTTACGAGTGTGCCGCTGATCAGGTACGTGTGCTCGAACATCGCGTCCTTGGTGATCGGGCGATAGATCTTGCCGGTCTCATAAGGAAGCGGCGCCGCATTGGTGGGGGAGCTGCTGCCATAGGTCCCGATCAGTCCCTGCCGGCCTGCGCCGGTGATCACGCTGATTCTTTGCTTGGCCGTCAGGTCCGCATCGATGCGCTCGGTCTGGGACCAGTTGTTCAAGCCCCAGGCATTGGATGCGAGCAGGTTGCCGGTGAGGCCGGCATTTGTGGGCGTCGGGAGATACTGCGCCATCGCCTGCGCGATGGGAGAAATCTCCGATGCAGGAATTGTATTGTTTGTGTACGCCGTGCGAGAGCAGTCTTTGCTTGTAGTGCAGGTTTGGGTGATTGGATCGTAAATCGTGTTGGCTATCTGGCTAAAATTGCCGGCGCGCATCTGGGTAGTGGGGATGGTGTAAAAAGCGGGGTTGCTTTGCGTCGAAAAGCGGTATCCCATGTAGTTGCCGAAGAAGAAGATCTTGTTCTTCCAGATGGGTCCACCCAGGGAGACGCCGTACTCGTTCATGTGTTCCTTTGGAGGTGAATTCAGCCATACCGGACCGCCTCCAGCCGCCTCGCTGGCGACAGTTGCTGGCACATTCTGGCCCGGCAGGAAGCCGATCGCATCGAATGCGGTGTTACGGTCGATGAGATAGACATTGCCGTGGAACTGGTTGCCGCCCGATTTGATCGAGAAGTTTTCAATGCCCAGGCCGCGATACTCGGCGGAGTAGGCCGAGGTCTTGAGCTGGAACTGATCGACGGTCTCGACGGAGAAGGCAGACCAGATATAGCGCGGGTCGCCGGCAGTCGAAACGGAGGTCATGGGAATGCCGTCCAGGTACATTTCGGAGGAATTCTGGTTGCCGTTGATGACCATCGGCTCGTCGGTTTCGTTGTTCTTGGTTTCGTTGGCGGT
>CAZHKN010000283.1:0-6526 GCA_964532725.1 uncultured Occallatibacter sp. | reverse complement strand
ATCGCCTGGCGATCGAACACCAAAACAAGATTCTTGACTATCTAACCGATCTGCTCAAGCCCTTTGCAATCGACAAAAGGGCGGCGGCGGCGATACTTGGCGTCATCGATGGCGCCTTCTCCATGCGAATGCTCTATGGAACTTCGAAGGTGATTCCGATTCTCTCGCCCGCCGAGGCGATACTCAAGAGCTTCAAGCGCGCGAAAGCTCAACGCCGCAGATGATTGGCTGTCATTATTGAAGCCTCATCCCCGCACAGCGATTCAACCCCGGGCCTGGCTCAATGGCGCCTCCACGAAGGTCAAGGTACTTCAGCGCAATCCTCTATCGAATCCGCTTTAAACATAGTCTCGGGATGTTGAACTACAGCGAGTCCCGCTCTGAAAGCTTCACATAGATGGTGAGCACGCAAACGTTCTGAAATCTCTCTCTGGTGACGCTAGCGTCCATGTAAATGCGGACTTTTCCTGTGCTTATCGAGCCTTGCCGCTTGGCAGAGGTGAACGCCGCGCACCATCTCATCCTCGGTGCGGCGCGCCCAGTCTTCCGCGCCGCGCTCGGTGCGGAATGTTTTGCCTTGAGTGGCCAGCCAGCTTTACGAATAATCGCCTTCCAGTTGCCGAAGGTCTCTTGATAATCGTCGCCACTGTACCTCCAGAACTGTGCCCCAAAAATCAGAACTGCACCCGATGGCCGTATCAAGGCGCAAACATGGCGAAGAAGCTGCTTGTCTAAGCCCCTCAATCAATCGGCATGTTATTTATTTTGTTTTATTTATATATTTTAGTTTTGGTGGGCCCGGAGGGATTTGAACCCCCAACCAAGGGATTATGAGTCCATTTTTTCTCGTTTTGCATAGAGGTGCACAAGGGCGCGTAATTGTGAATAAGTATCCTGCAAACAACAGATAGAGTAAATTACTATTTTGCATAGAGTCGCAAGAGATAGCCCGGAATCCGGGCGCAAACAGCCATCAAAACAGCCACCAGAAAAGCGGTCTACATCGCCGCCAGCTCGGCCCACGGACGCCTAGAAGGGGCGTTTCCGGCCCGGCACGAGACACCGTGAGGGGTCAATGCTTATCGAGGCTTGGCGGCGGTGTTGTCGTGACGTGGTGAGCTTCCTTCCATTTCAGGTAAGCATCCTTTGCGGCGTCGAACCATTCGTCATGCGGTTCTTCCTCGCATAGTTCAACGATGTATTCGCCAAGGGCGACATAGCGGCCAATGGGCTGAAGTTTAGAGAAGCCGAACCAATCGCTGTACTCTTCGCCAAGGCTGTTGTTTATCAGCAGCGCCCTGTGCCGGTGCTCTTGTGTTTCTTTTGCCGTCTTTTTCATGCGCCCATTATAGCCCCAGAGATTAGGTCTGAATCTGGTCACGCTGATTTATGATTCTTCGATGAGCGAATGGGACTACAAAATCGTCACTGTGAACACCTTGCATGAGCCGGACTTGCTTGAGTGGATTTCTGGGTCCAAAGGCGGACACGCCGCACTGGAAAAGACGCTCAATTCGATGGGCGCTAACGGATGGGAACTCGTAGCGTTCTTTCCCGCCTGTCCGGTTGACCAGCGAGTGAAACATCCGGCAACAGAGCACGAATCAACTATTCCCGCAAACCCTTGGCTGTATCATGCCATTTTCAAGAAGCCATCTGAAACGTGGGAAGAGCGAAAGAGTCGTATAGACGATGAGCGGCTGCAAAGGCGAATCAAAGAGCATTCGTCAAAATGATTCCATGACGCGCCGGAGGCTACCTGTCCAGCCGTGACCGGAAGCCCAAGAACACGGGATGACGCGGCAAGTCCTTCGCCCCGGTGGGGAAATGCTTGTACTTCACGAGTGGCCAGCGCCGGAGGTTCAGGCGATCAGCTGCATTGAAGCCGGTCCAGATTTCAAACTGAATGCTAATCTAAACGTCCGGGTCACCAAGGTAGTCTTAACAGGCACCACGTAAAATGTGGGCATGGCCCGCCGCGACACTGAAGCGAAAACTACTGGACGCTCACCGAAGACCAAGCCGTCCTGGACGGACGTCAAAAACAGGCTCACTTGCCTGGACCGGCTGGCATTAACCGGACTGATCCAGGACCTCTATGCCGCCAACAAGGACAATCAGGTCTTTCTACATGCCCGCTTCGGATTGGGCGATGACGTACTCGCTCCGTACAAGGAAACGATTGAGCGATGGCTCTGGCCTGATGTTCTGCGCAACCAGAACTATTCCGTATCCAAGGCCAAGCAGGCCATCTCCAGCTACCGCAAGGCCGTCGGGGCACCCGAAGGACTCGCCGAGTTGATGGTCTTCTTCTGTGAGAACGCCGCCGGGTTCTGCAATGACATTGGTATGGATGACGAAGCCTACTTCGATGCCCTTGTCCGGATGTTCGAGCAGGCTGTGAAAGCCGTTGCACCTTTGCCTGCCGGTGACCGTGACGTGATGAAGCAGCGTCTGGATCGGGTGCGCGTCATCAGCGGCAACTTCGGCTACGGTGTGGACAGCGACCTCAACTTTCTGTTCGCAAAACTCGCCGGGGATTAGTGCTTTAGTCCTTGTCAGCAACGAGGTCATTCAGTGGTCTTATCCGATCATGAAGGCGGTGAAAATAGGCTTGGTAAATGGCGAGAAGAGCAAGTAGAAGGCCTTCTCCAGCCTCTGGGATAGTTGAAAGATGCTTTTCAATAAAAGCTAACCCATCCGTATTTTTTTCGAGACCTTCAAGTCCTGTCGTGCGCTTAACCCAAGCCGAATGCATTTCCTTCGTTATCTTTTGAACTGACGGTGACAAAAAATCTACTTTTACTCTATGCGCAAATATGTTTCGCAGATTCTTGATTTGGCGAAGAATTGTTGCATCTTCTTCGGTAATCAGTCCGACCAAGAGCGCAAGTTGAATTCGAGCACCAAAAGAACCCGCAGGCGCTCGTCCATCGCCATCAATACCAAGGAAAAGCTCTATTTCTTTACGGTTTTGCCTTAGACGCAATGAAATGATTTCCGCCAAAGCAACGTCAAGCACAGCCGCAGCTACAATTGCCAACTCGCGTGCAGGAAGAAGACGATACTCAGCATAGATTCTCTGCTCGCCGGGGAAGACATCCTTCATCCATTGTTCTATTTTTGCCATTTTTCGATTTCCTTTCTGTGTATCCTCGGCTTCTCTTGCAGAGGACTTGGCATATTCCCAGCCTCTGCATCGGTTGAAGAACCGTGGCGCTTCTACGATCGCTTTCCACCGCCCAGCAACGGCGACCGCCCAATAACCGCGCGCGTCTTCGGCAGTTTGCCCGGAGCTGAAATCCCCTCGAAGGTGCCACTCGCTGGCAGTTCACCCAGGGCGTATACCTTCTGGCTGCGCAGGCCGTTTACGCCGTCCTTCCAGGCCAGCAACATGCGCTTGCCGGTTTCGCGGAAGGCGGGCAGGTCTTCCATTCTGGTTTGTACCTCTGGGACAACCTCGGCCATGGCGTCGCAGATCGACTCCAGCATCACCGACTGCGCTTTGGGCGCGATGCCAAAGGTTGTCGCAATGAACCGCGAGAGCGTCTTGCCCGGTGCCCAAGTCTTTTTGCCGAGAAAGCTGATCCCCGGCGGATTGTGCTGGTAGCCCGCATAAATGCTGGTCGTCAAAAAGTCGTAGGCCGGGGCCAGGTACGCGTCGGCGCGGCTGGTAAAGAGTAGCGCCAGATTTTTAGCGTGGCAGTCCGCATTGCGCAGCGCGTAGGTCAGCAGCAGCGTCGCCGCCAATCGCTGGAAGGTCTCGTGCTGCCGCCCTCCCGGAACGTGGTCGCGCACAGCCTTGGCGATACGCTCCCATGTGGTCTCGTACTTGGCCGCCGGACGCAGGCCCAGTAACGAGCAGAAGTCCTCCATGCCCCAATAGCGGTTTCCCGCTTCATCCAGATCGAAGCGATCGACGACAAGCAGATTGCCGTCCTCGGAGACCTCAGTCTGTGCGCTGGGCAGCACCCGCGCCGTCACCTGCATACAAAGGTATTCGTTCAGCGCCGCAAAGGGCAGCTTGCTGGTCGAGCCCTTCAGAATGTGCCTGCCAACCAGAACGGAGGCCTTTTTGTGCTGATCAAAGGTGCTGGTCCGCTCCTTCGCTGGATCGAGAAACTTGGGCAACACGCCGGAGACGCCGCTGGCCGCGTGCGCGCGCACCAGTTCGGCAAAGGCCTCCTCGGAGTTGTCGCCCTGCAGCAATTCCCTGACCTCAACCGCCTGGGCCGCTTGCTCCAGATCGGCTCCGGCGGCGGCCACCTGAACGCGGCCCACCATGTTCCTGCCGATCACCGACAGAAGCGCCAGCGGATCGGCCCCAACGTGCGGCCCGAATTGCTCCTGCAAGACCTGAAGCAAATAACCCTCGGGCAGGTTCATCTGAAAGATGGGATGCAGTAGGTCGTCCCAGACGTAGGACTCGGTCCGCACCGGCATCGTCAGCGAGACCAGATCGCTTTCCGTGGCCTACGGACCGTAGGCCAGCACGCTTTTGAAGTCGCCTACCTGTTCGAGTACGGCGACCTCGCGGCTTTGAATGTAGACAGAAAGCTTCATGCGGCACCCCGTTCACGGCGCAATTCATCGAGCGTGCCCGACAGGCCGGACTCCACCACCGCGAGTTCCGCGCCCAGCACTGCCAGCACCGCCAACAGCTTGCGCGAGCCCATCTCCGCCAGCGCACCCCGCTCGAAGCGCGAGAGCAGGTCCTTGGTGATGCCTGCCTGGCTGGCGACAGCCGTCTGCGTTAGCCCACGCTCCTTGCGCAGCTGGGAGACCGCCTGTCCGAGCTCTTGAAGAGTGATCATGATAGAAGTATACGGCTATTTTTAAGGACAAAATATAATAAGTAGATTTATTTTTCTATTTTTATACATTCATACGATCTTTGCCAGTGTGGCCTGGAGACTGTCCTCCAATGCCGGGCTGTCCACATCAGCGCCCGAATAACAGAATCGACTTGCAGGTTCCCAGCGCTACAGACTTGCAATCGCACAGCAGAATAAACTTGCATGTCCACAATTCTGCTGGCATCGGGCGGGTATCCCTGGACGGTGATCCGCGTCGATGATCGCGCCGAATACCTGAGCGCCCTCGACCATGCCAGTATCGAAAGCGATGTGCGCCCCTTCGCAAACTTCATCGCTGGGCAGGTAAGGTGGTCGATGGCGAACAAGAAAGCCCATCTGTGAGCAAACATTTTATCCGTCGTATGAAAAAGGAATAGTCATAAAATGGCATCTGCCATGAAATACAAAGATCGCTTTCGGGAAATGCTGATTAACCCGACATGGGAAGAAATTGTCGCGCGCGAACCACTAATCGTCTTTTCTTACTACCTGGCAGGGCGAGTGAATGTGTTGTGCTCGTTTGGCGATGAGATTACACAGAACCTCGACAAAGGATTCTCAGGCACATACATTGATGGGGGTTGTATCGAACGAGCTGAATCATTGATGTGGTTCTGGCTTTTGGGTGCATACGAGGTTGTGCGAACGATGCATCAGGCCAAAATCTGCTTCAGCGAGCGATTGTTGCAAGAGCTAGTGCCACTCAAGAAAATGCTCGCATCAGCTCGAATGCCAGCGGCCAAAATGGAAAAGCTAGGCAAAAAGGAGGCCGTGACCTCAAACAGAAGTCCGGCAGGATGGAATATGGCAAATCGGGATTTGTTAGTGAATGACCCGGAAGATAGCCAAGACATCTCCGCGCGACGGATATTGTCCGAATTCGACAGAGTATTTTCTTCCATCACGGAAAGTGACATTCTCGCTCATCACACAAAAGCATACGGGAAGTTGTGAACGGTAGCTGGTCTTAGGGCGAGGCAATGACATTCCCCGGATATTCAGCAAACGGCCGAGGCGCAAGGCCCGTGTCAAGGCCGGGCGAAGCCCGCCGCGCAGCGGTCACGGAGCCTTGACGCGGGTCGGGCCTCGGCTATGCGCTCCTGGTCCGGGGAATGTGGTTTCTTCCGTTATTCTGCCTGTGCTACGTCTCTGGAATTCTATGATAGAAAACACGGGAGGATTATGACACCAAAACAAAGCAAGCCCGTAGTGGTCCATATGGATATTCGCAAACTGAAACCTGAGCCGAAAACCAATCTTCCGACTCTCAGCAAGGCGAAGCTGGAGGCATTGATTGAGGAAGCCATCGTCGATGCTTACGGCGACGAAGAGCAGACCGGCGGCTTCTTTACTATGATTGAGGAGCATCTTGCATTGCCTTTTACGGTGAGTATCCTCGGTGTGGAGGCCGTTGTGGAGAAAGTCGATATGACCCGCGACGGTCGGATTGTCGCGGTCTGTCAACGAGATGGGATGAAACAGAGAATTGAAATTCTCGATCTACCTCTGCCCAAACCCGCACCGGCAGGCGCGGAGTGGATTGCAGCATACAGCCATTGGCGCAAAGGGTTCTAATGAGCGAATACCAGTATTACGACTTCAAAGCGATTGATCGTGCACTGACAAAAACCGAGATGGCCGCCCTGCGGTCCATATCCACGCGCGCCGTT
>CAZHKN010000282.1:0-6534 GCA_964532725.1 uncultured Occallatibacter sp. | reverse complement strand
CCCCAGCCGTGCATGGCGCGCAGAAACCAGCCGAGCCTGACGTTGTGGTCAAGGAATTCGAGACTGCTCCATGCGTGGCTGGCGCTGGGGGAATAGACAAGAGCAAGCAGAATTCCAGTCATCACTTGAAGTACAAGAATCACCGTCGCAGCGCTGCCAAATACATACCACCAGCTCGATGTATTGGATGGGACCTCATGCTCCGCCGCTTCAATTGCAGGCGTGCCGAGTCCGAGCCTTAGCTCAAACCAGTTGTAGACATCGATCGCGCGTTGCTTCAGGCTGGCCATGAGCTCGTCCCTCTCTGGCCATCTTCGCCTTGTTTCTGTTCTGTGAAGGACGCTGAAGCTGTTGTGGGGACTGGATCAATCTGCGTGAGCTTTGGCTGACTGCAATTGCGCGCCGCCAGCGTGGGCATTTTGCCGGCGCTGATCATCAGGCTGCCTGCGACGATCTTGTGATCGTATTCGAAGAGGCCTCGCTCGGGTGGGCCAGAGGCGCGTGATCCATCTTCGTAGTAAGCGCCGCCGTGGCATGGGCAAAGGTAGAGCCTCGATTGGGCGAACCATCGAACCGGGCATCCAAGATGTGCGCAGTTAATAGCAAATACCTGGAAGTCGTTTCCGGAGATGCGGCGAACCCAGCAAGGAATATCGCCGGTTTGCCCATCCCATGGTGTGGTCACGGGGTTGCGGAAATTTACAAGACGCGTCTCGCCTTCAGGAAAATCGCCCAGCGGACCGAGCCTGATCCACGAGTCTTCGTTTGAACTCTTCTTCAGAGCAGGTCCGAGCAGATAGCCCATAATCGGCACTGCCAGAACCGCTCCGACGGCTCCATTCAAGAGCAGGGAGAGCTTAAAGAGAAACGCACGGCGCGAGCGGCCTGCGTTCCCGGCATTTGCCGCGGACTCCGCCGCAGTAGCTTGATCGCTTGGTGAAAGAGGTTCACTGGGGTTCATTGCGTCCTGCTCCATACGGTGATCGTTGCTTTGAATAACATCAGTTCGCTCTGCATCGCGCGCACTGTTCCTAACGACGGGCGGGATACGGCTGGCCCGGATTTGCAATACGTTTTGTGCCCAGCCACGCGAGGATATCGGTGACTTGCTGATCAGTCATCGGGTATTCTGCTTCACCGCGCCAGTCTGGCATCCCCAGGTCGGGCCGGCTTGCGATGGTGATGCTACGGAGGTTCTGGTCGCTGATGATTGCCAGATACGATGGGTCCACAATCGAACCAATCTTGCCCTGTGTAGAGTTTGGCTTTCCATCGGCGGGACCGCCTTCACCCCCTGCCCCATGGCAGCGAGCGCAGAAGACGCCATAGGCTTGAAGCCCATTCTCGGCGTTGCCAGGTAAAGTCGCCAGATAAGGTGGAGGAGCCTGGCCGGCAAGAACGCTCGGATTCCCCCATTGCCTTGCAATGCCTTGCGCAAGCACAGTAACTTGGCTATCAGTCAACATACCCCCGGCGCTCCTGGAAAAAGGAGGCATCAATTTTCCGGGAACTCCATTTGCGATTACTTCCTGCAGATGAGTCTCTCCCGCCAGTGCGATGTACACCGGATTGGAAAGCGAGATCGCCGCGCCGTTTCTGCCGTTCTCGCCATGACATGCCGCACAGTTCTGTTTGTAGAGTGCAGTGAAGTCGAGTACCTCTTCAGGACGCACGACTTCAGCTCCTGGTCCAGGCCGGCCAGGAGCATTGCCGCACCCAATGAGAACCAGGCAGCCAGCAGCCAGCACGAGAGTACTACAGGACTTCCGGATTTTGAGAACACAACTCATTTGTCTTTGTCTTTCAATGGGGAAGAGTCGCTGTGAGGGTGATCGCTTTGCAGCCCGGCGCGAACCGCAAACGGGAGCGCTTGAAACTGGGGTGTACGTACTTTGACTTGCAGATTAACGACAAAGCCGCATACCAGCCCGAACGCAATTTGCGAAAGGACGAACCAGAGCCAGTCGATGCGCGCATTCAGAATCGGGCTGATAACTCCCAAGGTGGAGTAAAGTATTCCCGTCCAAAGGAACGGCGCGATGAAACCTGCAGTCAGGATCGGCTTCTTCGCAAACATCGGCAGCATAGCGCCGTAGAGTAGACCGACAAGCAGCGAAGCAAGGGCGTGGATACCAGAGGCCGCCAACAAACCCCTCAGATGAAACTCAGCAAGAAACGCATTGCTTTCACCTGCCCAGCTTACGAAGCCTCCAGCGGCAAGCAAATTCACGGCATACCATAGGCTGTGGTATTTGAGCAGGCTGAAGACCGTTGCGGGAACGACCATTGCAATTCCGCCGGCAATTCCGCCCTTGATACCGGCTGTGAAGCTGAAGGTCTCGACAGGAAGCAATTTTCTGTGTAGCGGATCGCTCAGTAACTGCTCGTGTCTCTTTCGAGTGGTCGAGATCACGACCTCATCCGCGTAAACTGGGACGGGAGCGTGATGCTCGTGCGGCAACACTTCGAAGAACCATCCAACTGTGGAGCGCAGCACGAGCACCACTCCGAGCAGACTGACTACCCAGTGCGTAACCATTCCAGCGATCATCAACGTAATCCCAAGCGCCAACACCAGTGGCCATGCAGTCGGCACTGGAAGTACAACTTCGTCGTCCTGCAGCATCCTGCACCTCCCTTCCGCAATCTACCTGCCCAAAACATAGACCACTGTAAAAACCACCACCCACACCGCGTCGACAAAATGCCAATAGAGGGACAACGTCTCAAGTTTCTCCGAATGCTCTTCTGTCAGGAGACCGAACAATGAAAATCCAAAAGCGAGGGAAAGCATAATGAGGCCAACCACAACATGCGTCGCGTGTAGACCTACCAGCGAATAGTAAGTGGTGCCGAAAAGATTTGTTTGTATCGTCAATCCCTCGTCGCAGATAAGGTGATACCACTCACGGGCTGTCGTGAGAAGGAAGATTGATCCCAGCAGAACCGTGCCAGCAAGCCAACCGGTGCACGTTCTCAGCTTCCCCTTGCGCAGAGCCACGACCGCAAAATGCACGGTAATGCTGCTCGACAGCAGGCAAACGGTACCGAAGATCGGCAACTCCAGAACCTGTGCCGGAGTGGGTCCAGTCAGACTCTTGCCAATGTAGAAAATGTAGGCGACAACAAAGATCAAAAAGATGGCGGACTCGGCCACAATGAGACAGGCCATGCCTACCGTGCCGCGATAGGGCAGCGTCCACGGCGTTTCCAGCGGCGAATCGATCGGAATTGCGTTTGCGTCTCTCATTATTCTCCGCTTATCACTCGTAGTCTGAGTCCGGGTCATCGGGGTGTTTCAGATCCCATAGCGGCCGCCGGCTTTTCACCGTAGGCAACACGGCAAAGTTATACTCAGGCGGCGGTGAGGTTGTAGACCACTCCAGAGTCCATGCATCCCACGGGTCATGGCCGGCCTCTTTACCCTTGAAATACGCCCATACCAGGTTATAGACAAAACATAGAAGACCAGCCGCCTGGAAGATAGCCCCGATGCCGACAATCATGTTCCAACCTTCCCATCCGCGGCCCGCTTCATAGGTGTAAACGCGTCGCGGCATGCCTAGAAGCCCCGGGATGTGCATGAAGTCGAAAGTAAGATGGAAGCCGATCACGAAGAGCCAGAAGTGCCATTTGCCCAGCGTCTCTGACATCATCCGTCCCGTGACCTTTGGATACCAATAGTAGAAGGCGGCAAAGAGAGCGAACAGAATCCCGCCAACAATAACGTAGTGGAAGTGGGCCACCACAAAATACGAGTTGCCTAACTGCCAGTCGAAGGGAGCTGCGCCCAGCATGATACCCGTCAGTCCCGCTATGAGGAACTGAAAGAGGAATCCTACACAGAAGAGCATCGGGGTAGCGTAGATCACCTTCCCTCCCCAAATGGTTGCCAGCCAGTTGAAGATCTTCATCCCCGTTGGGACCGAAATCACCATGGTGGCAAACACAAAGAACGTATTCGCCGCCGCGCCCATACCCACCGTGAACATGTGATGCGCCCATACACTCGTGCTGATGAAGCCGATGCCCACTGAGGCCGCCACCATTGTCGGATAGCCGAAGATGGCTTTGCGGGAGAACACCGGGACGACCTCATTCACAAAGGCGAACGAAGGCAGGATCAGCACATAAACCTCCGGATGGCCGAAGATCCAGAAGAAGTGCATCCACAGCACCGCCGACCCACCGGCTTGCGTATCGAAAAAGTGAGAACCCAAGTAGCGATCCATGGTCAGCATGATCTGCGCCGCCGTAAGTGGGCTGATGGTCACGAAGACCAGCCCCGACATCACCAGGTAGAGCCACGCCAGCAGCGGCATCTTGCTCATCTTCATGCCCTTGCAGCGCATGCAAATGATGGTGGTCGCAAAATTCAAAGAGGTGCCAATCGAGCCGATACCGCTTAGAAAAACGGCGAGAGTCCAGTAATCCGTACTGTGGCCTGGCGAAAAGACCTTAGCAGTCAAGGGCGCATATGCAAACCAGCCGACATCCGGGGCGGAGCCTGCCGCGTACAGCCCGCTTGCGCCAACGTAACTGAAGTACAACAGCAGTCCGGCGAATGCGGAGACCCAAAAGCTGAATGCATTTAGCCGAGGGAATGCCATGTCCCGCGCCCCGATCATCAGCGGCAACAGGTAGTTGCCCCAGCCAAATACGACCGGCATGGCGACGAAGAATATCATCGTCGTGCCGTGCATGGTGAAGAGCTGGTTAAAAACCTGGGGCGAAACGAAGTGATTGTTGGGAACGGCAAGTTGGATACGCATCAGAGTCGCTTCGACGCCTCCGATGACCAGAAAGATGAGAGCGTAGGAGATGTACATGAGCCCGAGTTTCTTGTGATCCACCGTTGTCAGCCACTCGTGCACAACATTCAACGGTGGACGGCCCCGCAGCGGTGTCAGCGTCTCGTCGATCCCATCCAGCACTTGAGTTGTGCTCATCCGGCATACCTTTCCGTTGAAGGGTTATCGAAGCTGTGTGAGATAAGCGGTGATTACGTCCAGATCGTGGTTGTTCAAATGCATCGCCGGCATCAGCGAACCGGGCTTCAGTGAGTTTGGATTGTCGATCCACTTGCGAAGATTTTGCGGAGTGTTTTGGAATGCTCCAGCGGCGATCGTGTCGCGGCTGGCCATGTGTGTCAGGTCCGGCCCAAAAGTACCAGTAGCGACCGTTCCCGAGATTGTGTGACAGTTGATGCAAGCGTTCCGCATGAAGACAGTCTGGCCTTCGGCGGCAATGGAGTCGCCTGCAAAATCGTGCACTGCAGGCTGCCGTTGGTGATTTACCCAGGTGGCAAAGTCCGCGGGGGTTTGAGCATAAACACGCAACAACATCTTCGCGTGCTGGGTGCCGCAATATTGCGCGCATTGGCCAAGGTAAAGATCAGGCTGTTGAGGATCGATCCACATCGTATTGATCTTGTTCGGAATCACATCCGTTTTTCCCGCCAGGCGCGGCACCCAGAAGCTATGTGCTACGTCTGCTGACGACATCGTCAGATAAGTCGGAGTTGGATGCGCAGGATCGCTGGTGGGGATATGCAGCTCGTTGGCCGTGACAACCCCGACCGTGGGATAGCGATACTCCCACCAGAACTGATGGCCGATCACAGTCACGTTCAGCGCGCTCACAGGCTCGGGGATCGACTGTGTTCCAAGGATGACTCGCGTGGTTGAAAGAAACAGAACCACCACGATCAGGATGGGAATGACTGTCCACGACAACTCAATCTGATTGCTTCCGTAAATCTGCGCAGGTTCTCGATCCGCATTCTCGGGACGATGCCGGTAGCGAATAAGCGCATACAATAGGAGGCCGCCAACCACCAGAAAAATGACAAGTGTGACTGCAAGTACCAGCATCGAGAGGTCGAAGATCGACTGTGCGGGAGTTGCAGCCGGAGCGAAGATATTTGTGGAAGACTGCGCATCAACGTGCTGCATCGAAAGAGTAGCCGAACACACAACAGCCCCGAAGCCCCGGTTGGAATTAAACCTGCCTACGCCGTGCTCTGCTTTCTTTCGTCTTGGGGGGAGAAACATAAGAACCCAACCTCAATTTCCTTCGATGTGGGAAAGCGCTGAACGGCATCATGAGTCTGTGGTTATTTTTTCGTCGTTGGTCATCTGTCGAGATCGAGCTATTGCGCGGAACAGATCACCTTCATCGCTCATCTTATTCACGCGCAGGGTCCAGAGTTCATGCGTAGTGGTTCCCGGTTTTGATGGCGCGGAACGAGCGTCTTGCGTTGCACTCGGGATGAGACATCTTGCTTATCGGCCGTATTCACCAGATTTCGATCACAACCTAGCTGCAGGCGCGCCCGATACAGCCTGGATTTGACACAAGCTACGGAGATACCTAGCGCTTGCGCGATCTCCTTCATGGAACATTCTCTGGCCATCCGAATCTGAATTGTCTCTTGCAGCTTGGGCTGAAGACTCTGGATTGAGCGCAGCATTCTGACCCATTGTTGGCGTTCACCGCAGATTTGTTCCGGATTCGGAGAAGAATCCTTGACCT
>CAZHKN010000281.1:0-6537 GCA_964532725.1 uncultured Occallatibacter sp. | reverse complement strand
TGACGTGGAAGAGATTGAGGGCGCGGCGCTCGAAGTTCTGGCTGGTGATGTATTCGAGAGCCTGCCAGCGGGTCCAGAGGTTGACGCGGTTGCCGACCTTGGCGTTGCCGGCGACGGCTCCAATCGTTGGATCTTCAAAATGCGGAATTAATTTACTGATGGCGTCCGTGGCGATGACGGTATCGGCATCGATGCCGACATAGATATCTTCTTCGAGCTGATTGAGCGCGTAGTTGAGAGCGGCGGCTTTGCCTCCGTTGGGCTTGGTGAGCACGGCAACGCGGCCCGAGGCGATCTCTGTCGCGTAGGCCTCGCGGGCTACTTCGCAGGTGCGGTCCTTCGAACCGTCGTCGATAACGATGACGTGGAGGTTAGCGTAATCGGAGTTGAGCACCGAACGGATAGTTCGGACGATGACCTTCTCTTCGTTGTATGCGGGAACCAGCACGGCGACACGGGGATTGAAGCCAGCTGTTGCAGGCCGGTGCGGTTTGCGGAGGCGGTCGATGACGGCGAAGATGCCGACGAGAATCAGGCGCGCGCTCATCAGAACATCGCCGACGAAAAAGACCATCACGATGAAGTGACCGATGAAGGAGAGGCCAGAAAAGGCGATGGAATCGGGCAGCGCGCGCAGGTGCTGCCAAAAAGTGAGCGGGGGCATAACTTCGGCTGTCGTCTTTCCCATCAAAGCCGAGACGGGAACGATGGTGTAGCCGCGGGCGCGCAGGGCGTCAATGAGAACGGGTAGCGCGGCGACGGTCGCGGAGCGGTCTCCGCCGCCGTCGTGCATGAGGATGATGGAGCCGCGAAACTGCGGCTTGACCTTCATGGTGTCCAACTGGCCGAGGACCGATTGCTTGATCTCCTCAGGCGTTTTGCGGGTGCGCTCGTTCCAGTCGTCGGTATCGATTTTATTGCCGATGATGGTGTAGCCGGCGTTCTGAATCCGTTCGACGGGAGCGGCTTGATCGTCGGTGTCCGGCTCTTCGTCGATGTCGTACGGGGGGCGGAAGTAGAGGGGCTGCACACCGAGCTTGCTGGCGAAAAGCCGCTCGGTGAGCTTCAATTCAAGATCAAGCTGGCGCGGCGAGATTTCGCTGATGTCGGGATGTGTATAAGTATGGTTACCAATCTCGTGGCCCTCGCGCATGACGCGCTGCATCAGGCCGACGTTCTCTTGCGCCTCTTCGCCGATCATCAGAAAGGTTCCCTTGACGCCTTTGTCGCGGAGGATTTCGAGGATCTTTGGAGTCCACTTGGGGTCGGGACCGTCGTCGAATGAGAGCGCGACTTCGTTGGCATGGTAGCCGTATTGCTGAATCACATAGGAGCGCGGATAGACATCCATGTGCTCATCGACGATGAGCTTCTTGCGCGGATCGGTCTCTTCATCGTCGATGGTGACGGTGCGCTTGCCGGGCTGGGGCAGGCCGGTAACACGAATGATGTCGCCGTCGCCCTCATCGTCCACATCGTGGCCGGGTTGCACCGCTCCAAGGCCCTGAAGAGCTTCTGCGTTGTTCGGCTTGTCCCAGATATTCCAAAGCGAACTGTCTTCTTCGCCGAGTCGCCACAATGCGAATGTTTGCAGACCCAGCTCGCGCGCGGCGCGCAACTCATTCAACATGGTCACGCCATCGAGAAACCAGACCACATGGCGCTGATGATTATCTTCGTCAATGTACTCGTAGTGAGGATTGAGCGTGTCGTAGTCGAGATTGAGGTCGGCGTCGGCATCGGAGGCGCGCTGCCATGCCTCGGAGACGGAAAGATCTTCAGTATCGATGACCTGCGGCTTGGGATGACGAGGATCCTTGGGGTTGGGAATCGAGAGCGTCCAGTCGTAGCCGTAGTTGCCGACGGCGCAGATCAGCTTCTGCTTGGGAACAACCTTCAGAACGCGGGTAAGGTTGCCAATGAACCAGTTCTGGCTGGCGACGGGACCCGGTTGGCTTTCCGCCTGATGCTCGTCATAGTTCATCAGGATGATGCCGTCGGAGTTGGCGGCGATGGTTTTGAGATCGCTGGATTCGGTGGAGATGCTGGTGTTGACGTAGAGGCGGAGATTGCTTGGATGCAGCCCCGCGTAGAGTTCCTGAATGAAGGCGAGATAGGAGGGAATGGAGTCGTCGTCTAGGTTCTCGATATCCAGTGAGAGGCCGCGATAAACGGGATAGGCGGTGAAGAAGCGCAGAATCTGCGAGCGCAAGGCGGCGCGCTTGACGGGATCGGCGAGGACCGCGCCCATTGCCGGATCCCAGTCCTTGGTGCGCGGGTTGTAGTTGTTCAGGTGAGGGAAGATTTCAGTATCTTCGCGGGCGGCCTGAATGACATGCTTGACGCGGTTCATGTCATCGGGATCGTGGACGGTCGCGCCTTCAATTACAGGATATTCGCGGATGTTATCGCCGCTCATGGCCAGCAGATTGCCGTCGGGCGCATCGACATGGAGCCACTGCGGAAAGAGCAGATCGATCTGGTGGACGTGCTCCTTGAAGGAGGAGTAGCTGGCCGCGTCGTCCTGCACGTAGTAGGCGGCGCGCAGACCTTCACCGGTGTTGAAGGGGATTTCAGATGGCTTACGGGCGGTTTTGCGGCGCGAGGCGGCCAGGGGATTTTTTGTGCCGCGCAGGCCGGAGGGGCGCTCGGGCAAGGCCCGGAATTTGTGCTTTGGCGCTGTGAGCAACAGTTCGGGCAACTGCTGGCGGGCAAGTACATCGAAGATAAAAAAGGCCAAAACCAGCGTGAAAATCACGGCCGAAATGTCAAAAATACGGCGCAGGCGCTTCCAGCGCTTGCGTTGCGGGTCATAAAAAATCTGCGAGTCGGGCATCGAGGTCTCGTTTCCACAGGGGCGAAAACCGGGGAAACGGTCTACGCTATACAGTACGAATCTATGGAAGCTGCGCGTCAGAGTCAATCGAGCGGAGTAGAAGTGTCCCACGGTCAATCAACAGTAAGCCTGGTTCCAACTCGGCGCCGGAGGCTGGGCGGCGAGTTTCTGTCAACAGGAATGGCGCTCGTGGCCGGTCTTGCGTTGCGGCTGTGGCTAATGAGCCGGTACTTCGAAGCCAAGGGCGACTCGCTGGTCTACGGCGGTTTGGCACGGAATCTGCTGGTGCATGGACGCTACGGGCTGAGCGGGGACAATGACGTTGTGACATCCACGCTGATCCGCCTGCCGGGGTATCCGCTGTTGCTGGCTGCGTGCTTCCGGCTCTTCGGAATGGAGAACTATGCCGCGGCAGCCTATGTGCAGATCGGCCTGGAGCTGATCGGATGCCTGCTGCTGGCCGATTTTGCACGGCGGATTGCGCCGGCGAAGCTGCAAAACGGCGCGATGCATTGCGCGCTGTGGCTGGCCGTTCTATGCCCGTTTACAGCGGTTTATGCGGGTTTTCCTCTGTCGGAAGGGCCAACGCTCTTTGCGATTTCTCTGGCTCTTTGGGCGGTGGCGCGCTTCAGAGAGAAGCCCGGATGGCTTGCGGCGCTGGCTTTTACTTTTGCTGTGGCCTTTGCAGCGCTGCTGCGGCCGGATGGCGCGTTGGTGGGCCTGACGCTGACGCCGGCGCTGTTCGTTGGCTTGCGGCGCGCAGAAATCCCGCGCAGGAAGCTGGCGCGCATGGGGGCTGTCTGCCTGCTGCTGGCGCTTACGCCCTTTGCCCTGTGGACCGCGCGCAACTGGCGAGTCTTTCATGTCTTCGAACCGCTGGCTCCGCGCTACGCCAACGATCCTGGGCAGGCAACCTATTCGGGCTGGCAGCGCTGGGTGAAGACCTGGTGCCTGGACTTCGTTTCTACTTACGATATCTACTGGCAGGTTCCGGGTTCGCCGCTCGATCTGACGAAATTGCCCAGCCGCGCCTTCGACTCTCCCGCCCAGTACGCCGAAACATCGGCTCTCGCTGACGACTACAACAACCGCGACAGCGCGACAGATATTGTGCCCGATGTGGATGAGCGCTTTGGGAAGCTGGCGGATGAGCGGATTGCCGCGCATCCGCTGCGGTATTATCTGTGGCTACCGTTGGGCCGCGTGGGCGATATGCTGCTGCGTCCGCGGGTTGAGAACCTGAATATCGATCTCGACTGGTGGGTTTATAGCCACCACCACAGCGAGACGATCTTCAGTTGGAGTTGTGTCGCGTTGAATGCAGCGTTACTGTTGCTAGGTGTTGCAGGCCTGTGTATGAGGCCGCGACTCTGGCCGTGGATGGCGGGTTATATTGTGCTGCGCTGCGCGCTGCTGGCGACGGTGGAGGCTCCAGAGACCAGATACACACTGGAGTTTTTCCCGATCTTCTTTGCTACCGGAGGGATTGCGCTTTACTGGTTGATGAATTCAGTTTTGGCGTTGGTCTTCAGAGTGAAGGCATCGGTGGGCAAAGCTTGATTGACCTTGATGTTGAAGTAGACGCAGACGCGGTATTGGCCGGGACCTTCGTCAAAGATCTGCTTGAGGCTGACGGCGCGCGTGGTGTCAACCCAGATGGTCACCTTGGGAATGTTTTTCTTCACATCCGCGTCTTTGGCAACTAACTCCAGCTTCTCGGTTTTGACTCCATCTACAGTATCAGGGCCGAGATAAGTGATCGTCCACTTATCTTCCAATGCCGTGCCGCTTGCGCCGAATCCCAGCATTAGATAACTTTCGAACTTGCTGGCTTTGGAGAAGGAGCGCTGCTGGTTGGTCAGCCCATCATATAACTTGAGCACGCCTTTTTCGTAAGTATACATTTTTGGCGCGGGCTTGCCATTTAATTTGTCGATATGCGCGGCCATCTTGAAGGCAGTCCCTGTGCGCTCGTAGTAAGCCGTCCCATTCTGCACGTCTTTGTCGGGCGCTGGATCGGTAACGACGGAATCAAACTCGAAGTCAGCGGAAGTAGAGGTGAATTTGGCTGCAGCGGCGTCTAGCTTGCGCAACACGCTCCATCGCTGGTCATGGATGGTGTACGTAGCGGATACTACCTCACTGGCCGTTCCCGCCGATGTTACAGCAACGGCTTTGAGCGTCAATGTTTCTGCGACCACGATCTGTTCCGGACACTTCAGAGAGGACTTAGTCGGCTTATCTCCATTTATTGTGCAGTAGAGGACTGCATTCGGTGTCGAGCCAGTAACTTTGACTGTCTGAGCAGAAGTGAATATTCCGCTTGCGAGGGAAAACTGCGGAGCAGGAACTTTCATGTCATCGGCAAAAGCTGCGCGGCCCGGCAAAAGAGCGAATACCAAAGCAGAGAAATAAACAAATCTTTTCATGAGAGCGATGTCTTCCTTATCTGTTTGGACGCGGGGTTGCGCCGGAAGGCGCATGAAAATTCAATTATCTGTGCGCCCAGACTCTCCAGGCGACGCTGCCTTGCGGGTCCTGAATCGTATCCCAGCGCTCCACGGAGACTGCGTCGCCGGTGACCGGCTCAATGGCCTTGCGCAGAATCTTGCGCGCTTCCGAGACCGTTGCGTCCGCGGGCACGGCAACATCCGCACCCTGCACCGTCACAATGAGGCCGTGGTCGCCGTCGCCGATGACCTGAATGGGGTGTACGGGTCCGGCGCTCAAAGAGGGCTTGTCGCCGAAACTCCAACCGGGAATCCACGGCGTGGCGAAGATGAAGAGGAGAATCAGCGTGACCATCACGTCGTAGTGGAAGCTCCCGCGGGAGTAAGTCCAGAAAAAGTAACTTTTGAGAATCCTGCCCATCGTCCCCCTGCCCTGAGCTTTGTGCCGGCCAGTTTCTATTTTATTCCCTCGATTTGGCCGGCGTCTCAGGCGAGTTATTGCCTCACAATGCGCTCCAGGCCTCCCATGTATGGCTTTAGCACCTCGGGGATCAGGGCTGAGCCATCGGCCTGTTGATAATTTTCCAGAATTGCGAGCCAGGTGCGCCCCACGGCAAGGCCGCTGCCGTTGATGGTGTGCACAAACTCCGGTTTGCCTTTGCCGCCGGTCTTGTAGCGGATATTGGCGCGGCGGGCCTGAAATCCTTCGAAATTGGAGCAGGAGGAGATTTCGCGGTAGACCTGCTGGCCGGGGAGCCAGACTTCGAGATCGAAGGTCTTGGCCGAAGAGAAGCCGGTGTCGCCGGCGCAGAGCAGAACGCGGCGATAGGGGAGCTTGAGAGCTTCCAAAATCTCTTCGGCATCGCGGGTGAGCTTTTCGTGCTCGGCGTCGGAGTCCTCGGGCTTGGTGAACTTGACCATCTCGACCTTTTGGAACTGATGCTGGCGGATGATGCCGCGCGTGTCTTTGCCTGCGGCTCCGGCCTCGGCGCGGAAGCAGGGGGTATACGCGGTCAAATAAATCGGCAGCTTGGCTTCGTCCAAAATCTCGTCGCGATAGAGATTCGTCACCGGCACTTCGGCGGTAGGGATCAGCCAGTGGTCGTTGTCTTTGTAGTCGCCACGCGCAGCGCCTTCTGCGTCGGCGTCAGAGCAGCGAAAAAGATCATCGGCGAACTTGGGCAAATTGCCGGTGCCGAAGAGCGATTTGCTGTTGACCATGAAAGGCGGCAGGACTTCGGTGTAGCCGTG
>CAZHKN010000280.1:0-6586 GCA_964532725.1 uncultured Occallatibacter sp. | reverse complement strand
CAAGCCCCTATGTTATTGATTTGTTAATGTGTTATGCGATTTTCAGGATCGACTATCTACGGGACCACTGCCAAACGAACGCCGGCACGTACCGAATCCGCTAAGGAAGTCACCGCCTCCGTCTGAGGAGCGACCTACCAACGCCCCCGAGGAAATCGCTACCCGGTTTTGAAAGGGCACGGCTTCAGCCGTGCCGCTACGGAGCCAGTAAAATCGCGGGCTTTAGCCCCTGAGGAAACAGCCCGCAATGCACCAGATTCGGTTATGAAACAGCCTCTAGGGATTTGGCTGGACGCTCACGTGAGCCGCGAAATGCACGAAACTGTTGTGTTTGTGCTTGCAGTTCTGGCAATTGGCTTCGCAATCTTTCAATTCACCGACTCGGCTGAGAGGAAGAAGGCATCGGCTGATATCAAGTACGCTGTCCAGTCTTTGAAAGGTGCATCCACAGAGATCAAAGCGGCGGTGAGTTCTGTGGCGGAGCATCAGTTGACACTATATGTCGGCGCATTTCCGTCGAACCTCGACGAAATTGATAAGCTGCTTGAACGGTCAACCACGGTGGTGAAAATAATGGCAGACGTAATCTGAGTTCATATAATAGAGCCTTCGCATCCTTGCGCTGAAAATAAGCGCAAAGATGCGGCGCCCATAGTCGCAGGCAGTCGAGCGCGGGAGCGTTTAGACGGCGACTGCGTCGGCGGCGTTTACTTTTACCGGCGTCAGCCAGCCAAAGCGGTCGGGCTTGAGGCCGTTGGCGATGCCGAAGAACTCGTCGCTGATTTTTTTGGTAATTTCACCAATGTTGCCGTCGCCCACCATAATGCGGTCAATGGAGCGGACCGGGGAGACCTCTGCGGCTGTTCCGCTGAAGAAGACCTCGTCGGCGATATACAGCAGTTCACGGGGAATTGCTTGCTCAGTGACCGCCAGACCGAGATGGCGGGCAATGGTGAGCACCGAGTCGCGGGTGATGCCGGAGAGGGCGGAGTTGGCCAGCGTGGGCGTATAGATAACGCCGTTGCGCACCACAAAAACATTCTCGCCCGATCCCTCGCTAACCAGTCCGTTTACATCGAGGGCGATGCCCTCGGCGTAGCCGTTGATGTCGGCTTCCATGCGGATCAGCTGCGAATTCATATAGTTTGCCCCGGCCTTGGCGAGGGCGGGCAGGGTATTGGGCGCCATCCGGTTCCAGCTGGAGATGCAGACATCCGCTCCTCCGTGCCCGGTCATATACTTGCCCCACGGGAAATTCGCGATGTACACCTCGATCGGCGAACCCTTGGGGCTGACGCCGATCTCTCCATAGCCGCGCAGCGCAATCGGACGGATATAGCAAGGCGCAACTCCATTGGCCTCAATCAGATCGACCACGCCTGCGCAGAGTTCCTCGAGCGTAAAGGGCAGCTCCATGCGGTAGATCTTGGCCGAGTCCAACAGCCGCTGCATATGCTCCGGCAGGCGGAAAATCGCCGACCCGTGCGGCTGCCCGTAGCAGCGCACCCCTTCAAATACGCTCGAGCCGTAGTGAATCACATGGCTCATCACGTGGATGTTCGCCTGTTCCCAGGGAATCAGGTTGCCGTTGTGCCAGATCTTTGAGGTGGTTTGAATAGGCATTTGAGTAAAAAAGCTCCTTCAGTCGCGCAAAAAAGCGAATACCACCCAGCGTACCGCGAATCAGGGTGCAATGTCACGGCGGAGTTTTCACGCGCATAAACCAGGTTCCTGCTTTGACACCCGCAAAACTTCAATGCCCAGAGATTCCTCTCAGCGAAATCCTCTTCACTTCGGGCGAATCATCCTGCAAGACAGCCATCTTGGGCAGGCACAAAGCCGTCGTCGGAAGCACATCTCTTTTGCCGTATCCGGTTATAAGGCCGAGAGCTGGATTAAGACGTTTTGAACCTGAATCTTGATTGGCAGCTCCGCCGGTAGCACGACGGCCCGGATGCGGTAACAACCTGCTGTCTGTCCCGCTTTGTAGATAACCTTACTTCGCAAAAATACCCGTAAACACTTCTTCTATGCGCGATCCTGTCTCAAATTACCGGTCCAAATACACTGTGCAGGTGTTCGCATTCGATTCTGGATACGCCGCCAAAAGGAGAGTCCTTCTTACAAAACCTTGTAAGAGCGACCCATGAAGATCCTTAAGTCAGTTATCCATCTCGCTATGTCCGTGAACCAATCTTCACCCCCATGGAGAATTACATGCAGAGAATTTTATTTGATGAACCAGTTGTAAGACCTGAACCATCTTCGCGCCCCTTGGTGTCCGAGCAAGAAGTAGTCAAGGAGCTCGGCAAGGTGCTGGCAAGCCGGCACTTTGCATCCTCGCCCCGGCTCAGCCGCTTTCTGCAGTATGTCGTCGAGAAGGCCAATCGAGGGAAAGATTCCGAAATCAAGGAGTACAGCATTGGAATCGATGTCTTCGGCCGCCCGCCCGGCACATACAGTCCCGCCATTGACCCAATCGTCCGGGTGCAAGCCCGCCGGTTGCGCGAGAAGTTGAGCGATTACTACCGCGATGAAGGCAAAGCCAACGGGATTGTCTTTGATCTTCCGGTCGGCTCCTACGCTCCCCGTTTTCTAACTCGAGAGCAACCTCCTCCTCAGAAGAAAGGGCCGGAAAAAGGAGAGATTGTCGCCCATTCGCTGGCAATTTTGCCTTTTGTCTCCATCAGTTCCGATCCTCAAATCGGAATATTCACAGACGGCCTTACGGAAGAAGTAATCTTCTCGCTTGCGCAACTTCCAGATTTGCGAATTGCAGCCCGTTCATCGGTGCTCAGCATGGACCTACGCCCACGCAACGTCCGCCGTATCGCACTTCGCCTTGGCGTGGCCCAATTGATCGAGGGGAGCGTGCGCAACTCCGGCGCAAGGCTCCGAGTCACGGTCCGGCTGATCAGAGGAGACGATGGATGCCATATCTGGACCGGGCAGTTTAATCGTCAACTGACCGACATATTCGCCACACAAACCGCTGTATCTCGATCCATCTGCAAGGATTTGCGACGCTGGCTGGCAGCGCCGCGATAAGTAGCGATACAGTAACGTAACCGTTACAGCACTGCTGCTGATTTTCATCTCAGCCTACTGTGGGTCATCGGCCGGCGCTTACTCCCCCGGTCGGCTGCTTCCCGGATAGGAAAGCAGTAACCACGGGAAAGGAAAAACTATGTCTTCGATCACGGTTGTCAACAACGCACAAAACAGTGAGGTAGTGCGTGTCGCCATCTACAAGAAACCCACCGTCATTCCCACTCTTGATACCATTGCGTGGCGCATCGTCAACCCTCCGCCAAACGGAGGGCAAACCCTTGTCAATGTCCCCGATAATTTTGCGGTCTATGCGAATTATCCCACCCCGGGCATCGACGACCCTACGGATCCAACCGCCGGAAACCGCACTGCCATCCTGCCATTTGGAGAGACAACAGCGCGGTTCCTGGTCAGCAGCTCCAATACCCAGGATCGCCAAGCCACCGCGGCGAGTATTACGCAGGTTTTTACAGGCCTGGTTCTCAACGAGGTGCGGATCGAGAACAACTTCAGTACGGGCGTTTGGACACATCTAACCAAGGACGGAGACGATATCTACGCTCCGCAGGTCTTGTGGCCGGGCGCGGTCCGCATGGAAGATATCCGGGCCAGCCTCTACCTCGCAGTGGTCTCGCAGTTCGTCTTCAAAGGCAGCCGCCTGGTGGACGAGGAAATTCAATTGTCAGAGACCGAGATTCTGGAAGGTCAAATAGCCACTGTGACCGGGTCCATGTGGAAGGGCTACACAATCACGGTGACGTAAATGAATCCTGCCCTGAACGCGGCGGAGTTGATTCATGCCTGGTTTTCTCGGACAAGCGCCAGACGCAATCGGAAAACTCATTCCGAACGGGGGAGGCACACAGTTCTCCCCCGCGTGATTGCAAAGAAACAATAGGCCGCAAAGCAGAATAGTTGGCCGAGGACTCCCGCGAGAAGCCAACTCGAAGAGCTTAAACCACTACGTCCAGCCGGCGCAGAGAACCTCTTGCGCGCAAAGCAGGAACTGCTCGCGCAAAAGGACCGTTCATCAACTGCTTCAGCAGAACCGGCGCGGCGAAGGTTTAACACATCAACTGCCTCGGGCGTAAGTATCCGGCCGGAGGCCAAACCTATTTTTTTGAAGCACGCTCAACGAGGAGGAATCAGTTATGGCCGTAACCTTGACACAAATTCCTGTCAGCAATACCTGCAATTACCGCGTTGCTCTCATGCTTGGGGGAAACATTCTGGCATCGATTGATGCAGGCGAAGCAACTGTCTTGAGCAACCTGGTATTCGACCAGATAGGCCTCTACAACCCGCCCAACCCGCCAGTCATACGGACTCAGAACCCGAACGTGCCAATCACGGTCGGAGTAGGAAGTGTTGCATATGTCAGTTGCAGTGGTGGTACGACATTCCACTACGCAGCACCCAACGGTCCGGACAACACTGTCACATTTACGTAGCGGCGGTTCACGATAACTCGGAGAAGATATGCGTGCCGCGCGGAGCGCGTCTGCGGCAAATTTTCTTCCATGCTCTGCTTGCTCGCAGAGGGCCTGCGGGCAACAGAATCTCAAAAAGGAGAAACCATGGCAACACAAACATTCAAACTCAAGCACGGAAATATGAACCATTTTGTCGACTTTGCAACAAAGAAGCCTTACAGCCTGGTTTTCAGTAATGGAAGCAAGGACGGAAATATCACCTGGGGAGGGCAAACCGTCCCGTTCGTCAATGATCCGGATCCTATCAAGAATGCTTTTACGGTGACATATAACCCCGATTCGCAGAAGAGCATTGTTGACCACATTGCCGAGGCGGTGACTGCATATAACAAACAATCCGCGACCTGATCGAAAGATAGCGCGGACTGGCGCGAGCGGACTGCTTCTATTTTTCGTGTTTTCCTTGCCCTGTGTTTGCGTCCGGACTCTCCGGTCGCCGGTGTGGAGGCGAGATAAACAATTACCCCAAGCGGGGGAGGCGCGCGATTCTCCCTCGTAACTTCAAAGAGAGTGGCGACATATGTCCAAAGAGCAACTGCAGAAAGATCTGCGAGCGGATGTGATCTGGTCTCCGCTGGGCAATGCGGACCTGGTGTTCTCGGTCTGGATTGCCACGGCTCCGATGCCGGCTTTCTCTATAGCGATAACCCTTGCAGGGCATCCGGTCATGGAGAAGACACTCATTGCCGCGGGCAGGGAGATTTCTATCGGGAACGCCAATTCACCCGTCCAGGGAAAACTCAACTCCGTTGTTTCTGCAGATGAGGGCAAGGTAGTTTTGTATGTCGCCGGTCTCAAATATCCGAATGGAGGCGTGTTGAATCCAACTTCCGTTGCATTTGTTCCTAACTGGTCTCCGCCGGATTATCCCGACCTTGTGTTCTCCGTTGTGATGATTACAAGTCCGGAACCGGCGTTCTCCGCGATAATTACCTATCGCGGCCAACCATTCCTAGAGGCGACGCTGAATGCCGCGAATCCCAGCATTCCGTTTTCGTTGAGCGACGAAACACGCCCCGCAAGCCCCTTCATCAAAGGGCAGCTTGATTACATCGTTCTCAACAGCGCCACGGCCGAGTTGGATGTTGCCGATCTTCAATATCCAGGTGGATCAGTGGCGAGCCAGATCCTGGCTTCAATGCCCATCACTGCCACGCCAGCCATTTTGCCGGCAAGCGGTAGTTATACGACAGCGCAGACTATCACCATTACCGACCAAACCACGGGTGCGGTTGTCTACTACACGACTGACGGTTCAATGCCGACATCCGCATCGACCCAATATACTGGCAGTTTCACGCTGTCAACCAGTGGGGTCATCACCGTAAATGCAATTGCCATAGCACCTGGAGCTGCGACGAGCGGGCCGGCAACCGCCACTTACACCCTCACCATCCCGGACTCTCAGGTTGTAGCGGCAGTTGAAGCGGAGGAGAACCCTGACCCTCCGGCTCCTTCGAAGCAAGGGAGGGGCAGAAGCACACAACCCTGAGCAAAACCGAATAATCTGCCAGGCTACTGGGATTTCCTACGTCTTTTCTTCGAGAGATGGGAAATCCCAGAGGTTTTCAAGCAGGGAGTCGTTCCTCTTCGCATCAAGGCAACTTAGTGATGGAATCCCGCCCCATCGAGCGCAGGCTTCAATCCCGGCTGCGCGGCAAACCAATCCAGGTGGCGGCGAATATCGCGCAGCAGCATCCCGGCCAGATCATGAGTAAACCCATTGCGCACCACAACGCGCTGAATCACCATCGCTTCGCGGTTGGCCGGCATATGGTAAGTCGGCACCTGCCAGCCGCGATCCCGCAGCCGGTCAGACAGATCGTACAGCGACCAGTTTCCCATCGGCTCTTTCAGAGTCCACGCCAGCACCGGCAAATCTCGTCCGGTAGAGAGCAATTCAAACGGGCCGAGTTCGCCAATCTGCTTGGCCAGCTCAACAGCGACTTCCTGGCAGGCCCCGTGAATCGCGCGATACCCGGACTTACCCAGCCGGATCAGGTTGTAATACTGCGCCACGATCTGGCTGGCGGGGCGCGAAA
>CAZHKN010000279.1:0-6635 GCA_964532725.1 uncultured Occallatibacter sp. | reverse complement strand
TACCCGGAACAAAGCCAGATTCTTGAAATTACTGCGTGACAGTGATTTCTAGTTGACGCGATGAAGAGCTGAAGTCCAGGCTCTCGGTGTGCTGCCAAAGGTGGTGCGGAAGAGAGTCACAAAAGCGCTGGGATGCTGGTAGCCGACCAGGGATGCTGTCTCTTTAACGCTGCGTCCGGCCACCAGCAACTCGACGGCCTTCATCAACCGAACCTGTCTGCGCCAGCACTCGAAGTCGGCGCCAACCTCGCGCAGAAAGATTCTCTCCAGAGTCCTGACGCTGACTCCCGACGCTGCGCACATTGACTGCAAAGAGATACGCAGCGCGGGATTTGCGATGACCGCCTGCGCCACGGCGGCCGCTCTCGAATCTTTGGGCAGCATGATTCCCGTTGGCACGGGGCTGGCGCGATGCAACTCCGCAACCAGCAGGTCGCGCAGCGCGCACTCAACACGGTTGCGATAGCGGAGTTCGCCGGCGCGCACGATCTCAAAGATCAGTTCCCGCAGCAGCGAGCCGACGTGATAGACCGTGCAGACAGCCGGTAAGCGAGTCAGTGCCGGGCGCAGATAGAGGGTGCGCATGGAAACGCATTCTGGCATATGGATTTCGTGCAATGTGCGCGCCGGAATCCACAAACCGAAATGTGGCGGAATCATCCATAGGCTTTGGTTCGAGGCCACCTCCATCACTCCACGGCTGGCATAGACCAGCTGGTCGGATTCGTGCGCATGGAGCGGCACTCTGAATCCGCTGGTGTACTCGCGGGAGTGGGTGGCGATTGAAACGCCGCGCCGGGGGTCGTTTTCGCGAATAATCAGATGACGCATAAAAGATATATTATGCCGTACCAGCTATCTTGCGACATCGGCGGACAAACGGGATCATTGCACTATGACTGGGCTGAAAGGCTCACAAGGAGGTCATATGCGCTTAAAACCCTGGTTCTTCCTCTTCCTCACCGGAATGCTTTCCCAACTCGTAACCCTGCCAGCGCGTGCCGCCGGCGATGCCGCGCCCTGCGCCGCCAACTCCGACGCTCGGCAACTCGACTATTGGCTCGGTGACTGGGCGGTGGCGTCGCCTGGCATGGCAGGCAAGGGACACAGCAATGTACATCTCTCGCTGGATCAGTGCGCGATCATAGAAAGCTGGGGCAGCGACACCAGCAACCATCGCGGCGAAAACACCATTGCGTATAACTCCGAAGAGAAGGCCTGGTATAGCCTCTTCATAGACAATCATGGGCGGGTACATGCCATGAAAGGCACTGTGACGCCGGGGGGAGCGGAGTTCGTGGGGCCGGCGCGCGATGAGAATGGCAGGGCAATTCTGAAAAAAGTGAAGGTGGTCCGGCTGAACGCGGACGCGGTCGAGCAGGTCTGGGAGAGGTCGGTGGACAACGGCGCTTCATGGACGACAGATTTCAAGATGGAGTACGCGCACAAGAAGATGTAAGCCACCGGAGGTGGCGCCTCCGGTGCGGGTGACTGCTCGCTATTCGCTCACGGAGGGTTTGTGCTTTCCCGCCCTCCGCTGGAAAAAAGTAAGGATAGGGCACCCGGCGCAGGGAAATCCTGCGATACATCGCTGATACGATAACGATGAGAACGGATCGGAGGTTTTGCGTGAAGCTTGGGATCGCATTGGTCGCGCCATTCGTGTGGGTTGCTCTGGCCGCGGGGCAGAGTGCGCCGATAACATTGACAGCCTCGCCCGCCACAGTCGTTTGGGGTTATTACTCGGCCAAGGCCAAACCGGTGATTACGGTTCACTCCGGCGATACGGTTCGCATTCAGACGCTCTCGACCTGCGGATCTACTGAACGGCTGGTCGGCGAAGGAGTTGCGGCTTCTGACATACCGGCTTATAACGCGGATATCTATCGGGAGGTGAAAGACAAGGGACCCGGCGGCCACATCCTTACCGGGCCGGTGGAGATTGCCGAGGCGGACCCCGGCGATGTGCTCGAAGTGCAGATTTTGAAGATCGATATCGATGTGCCATTCGCGTGCAACGGGTTTGGGACTGGCCGCGGGTTTCTGCCTAACGATTATCCTTACAGCCGCAGTAAGATCATTCCTCTTGATCGCGAAAAGATGATTGCCCATTTCGCGCCCGGCATAGAAATTCCCTTGCACCCGTTCTTCGGAAGCATGGGCGTGGCGCCGCCGGAATCGGCGGGGCGGCTAGACAGCGCTCCGCCCTGGATGCATGCCGGAAACATGGACAACAAGGAACTGGTGGCCGGCTCCACGCTGTATATTCCGGTGCACGCCAAAGGCGCTCTCTTCGAGGTTGGCGACGGACACGCAGGGCAAGGCAACGGCGAGGTGGACATTACCGCCATGGAGACTTTTTTATCCGGGACGTTTCGCTTTGTCGTGCACAAGGATCAGCATCTGCTGTGGCCCCGGGCCGAAACCCCTGCCAGCTACATCAGCATGGGTTTCAGCCCGGACCTGAAGGAGGCCACGACGCTCGCCGTGCGCGACATGATCAACTTCCTTGTGGACCAGAAGCACCTGAGCCGCGACGACGCCTATATGCTCACCAGCGTGGCCGTCGATGTCGACATCACTCAGCTCGTCGATGGAAATGTCGGCGTGCATGCGATCTGCCCGAAGATCATCTTTAGCAAGTAGAGGGCACGGCCGCAAGGCCACCTGCGGTGGGGGAGTCGCCATTCGTTGGTTCAACGTCCGAGATTTCCTATGCCACGCATGTCAATTGCGCGTGGCTTCGAAGAGAAACCAACTGCGGCGCTGCGACTGGTCAATCCAGTTCTCAAGCAGACTGGCGGTTGCTACATCCCCTGCATCGTCGCACAGAGAATGTACCGCACGCATGCTTAGCGTTAATACCTTTTCGTCCTCATGCAGTTCACTGAGCATGCCGGCTGGCGTCACGAACTCAGCATCATTGTCACTGATCCGCTGCAGCCGTGCAATGTGGCCAATGGAGCGTATCGTCGTGCCACCGATCTTGCGAACTCTCTCGGCGATCTCGTCGATCATGGCGAAGAGTTGGTCCGCGTGATCATCGAGCAGCAGATGGTAGTCGCGGAAGTGTGGGCCGCTCATATGCCAGTGAAAGTTCTTCGTCTTGAGGTATAAGGCGAAGACATCGGCAAGCAGCGCGTTTAAAGCCCCGCTAATGTCGCGGACGGCTGGTGCAGCAATATCCGACCGGGTGGTGAGGGGCGCTTTTTGCAGTTCGGTTGGTTCAGTATGGTTGGTCATAGGATCTCCTTGAAATAGTGCCTAGTTGCGTGAAGAATTGACGCAAGGCGTGCGAACGAGAATTCAAGCGTGACGACGCACCTCGTGAGCGCTTAACGTTCCCCCGTGTCCTACATAGAACCGATCAAAACCAGCGTCCACCAGTCGAAGCAGTTCTTTGCCGACAGCTTGAGGGTCGTCTTCGAAAGGGGGCCTTATGGCGTGGTTTGTCTGTATCAGGCCGCCTATCAATATGCCAGACGCGACCAGGTCTCCAACAAGGGCCTCTTTGCTCCCGAGCTGAACGGAAATAGATCCTTTTGTATGTCCAGGTGTGTGTTTCACTGTACCGGAGATACCGAACTGCGAGAGTTCGAGAATGTCGTTGTTTGAAAGTAGTACGTCCGGTTCGAACGCTGGATAACTTTCGTGGGGCGCAGGTGTCTTGAGAAATAACCGCCCCGGCCATCCCGTCGGACAAAACGTCATCGGTACTTCCCGCTTGTAGTGCGGGAGGTCATCCTCATGCGCAATGATCGGAGCCCGCGACTTCTCGCGAAGTTCGGACGCACCACCTGCGTGGTCTACATGGGCATGGGTGATCACGATTGCTTTAATGTCTTTAAACGACAGACTATGATCCAATAGCACCCTTTCAATCTTTGCAGCGGAACCTGGTAGTCCGGCATCGACTAGAAGGCATCCCTGGCTAGCGATAACAAGGTGCGAGTTCACCAGTTTGAATGGCAAGATAGGTATCCGTACTATTTGGGACATCCTCGGTCTCCATTTCATTGACTCAGGTTGGTTCCTACATCCAGCCGAACCGGACGCGGAAGTACCGAGAATTGCCAACGAACGCAAAGCGGAGTTTCTCAGGCTCGTTGGCGTTGTTTCTAGCGCTTACTTTGCTCCGGCAGCCGCGTCTTCGATGACTTTGGCAACTTCTTTTGGATGCGACAACATCACCGCATGGCTCGAGGGAAGTGTGGTTGTGGTGGCCTTGAGTTGTTTGGCCATGCTTGCTTCCTGCTCGGGCGTTATCATGTGATCGTTGGAGGCTACGATGTACCAGGAGGGTTTGCTGTGCCATGCAGCTTGCGTGGGTTCCGCGGCAAAGATCGATCCCGAAGTCTGCGGTTGAACGGCGGTGAGGAGAGCTTTTTCTTCTTTGCTGAGGTCTTGCGCGAAGCCAGTTTCGATTCCATCCGGCGTTAGAAGCAGAAAGCCGTCTGGCTGCGGAGCAACCTTGTCCAGTCCGATGGGCTTGGGGAAATTCTTGCTGATGGCTACGATGGATTGACCCGCATCCGGCGCGAATGCGGCAACATAGACCAAGGCGACGACTTTGGGATCGTTGCCTGCTTCGGTAATGACTACGCCGCCGTAGGAATGGCCGACCAGGATTACCGGGCCATCTTGCGCAGCCAGTGCGCGCTTTGTTGCGGCAACATCATCCCGAAAGGAGGTGAGGGGGTTCTGAACAGAAGTGACGTTGAATCCCTTGGCCTGCAGCAGAGGAATTACTTTGGACCAGCTTGATCCGTCTGCGAAGGCGCCGTGCACGAGAACGATGTTTTTGACTTCAGGCGTTTGTGACATGAGAGTTCCTCCAATGTTTGTAATGCTGAGGGTAAGGATTGCGAGAATTCGCTTCCACGAGTAGCGCATATTGATCTCCTCCACGGACACAAGGGCGCTGAAAGCAGTGGGGAATGCGCTCACAGCTACGGATGAGTCCAGGTTTGAATTGAGTCATCGAAATCCGGAGAGATATGGGGAAAACCGGAGTCGCTGGCTAAGCTCATGTCGATTATGATGAGAGCCGCTGGAGAAGCTGTTACCGGATATTGCCGCGTTATGACGTTTCTTGCTTTAATTTAGAAATTGCTTCGGAATATCGACGGCGCTATGCCCACTGCCCTGTGAAAAGCGCGCGTAAAGTGGCTGGAATGATCGAAGCCGACCTTGATGCCAACCGCAGCGATATTTAGGTTGCTGTGCTTGAGCAAGGATCTGGCTCGTTCCATGCGGCGGTCGAGAACATACTGACCGGGTGTGACCCCCATGCTCTGCTTGAAGGCACGAAGAAAGTGAAAGGAGCTTAACCCGGCAGCCGTAGCCAATTTGGCGAGGGTTATGGACTCTTCGAGATGTTCATCGACATAGGATTGAACCGCGCGAATCTGCTTGGGAGCCAGCTTGGAGCCAGCTTTTGGCGGTGCTGCAATGGCCCGGGCATGCTGGCTCAACGCCAGAGCGATCGCAGTGGCAATGCACTCGAGGCCGAAGTGGTCGTGGGTACTGGGCAGTTTACTCTCGTGGTCCAGCGCTCGCATCAAGTGTTCGATCTTCGGTGGGCTGGCCGCAAGTGATTGAACAATTGGCATCGAGGAATTTCCGCCGGATGCTTCTACCAGGTCGTCGAATCGCACAGGATCAAAGGCCAGCGCGACCCCTTCCACCGGTCCTTCAAATCGCACCTGATGCCGACATCCTTGCGGCATGACCCAAAGAGCGCCAGGACGAATCCAACGCACCCCGGAGAACTCAGGACTTTTGATCTCCGCTTGCACGGCTGGACAGGTGTAGAGAAAGAAATTGTGCTGCTGGGGTTCGCGCTCTGGAAAGTCGGTGGCCTCAATGGCGTGGTGCTCAACGTGCAGCCCTCGCGCAGCCAGAGCCGGATGCCTTCTTATGACATTGGGGACGATTGGAATGATCTGCGTCCCTTGCCGGACTGAAATTGAGTCGCTCACGCTTGCCGCCTGTAGTGGGCCTGTATGGCCGTGTTTAGGATTCCCGAATGGATAACGATAATACAAGAAAATCCCGGGCTGCGAGATGAAGACAAACCGCAGGTCCCTCGTTGTGCTCAGCTCGGGATGACAGCAGTTTTGTCAGGCTGGCGCGGCGTAAAGCACTTAATTGTGCTTGCCTTTCCACTCTGCATAAGGGCCTTGGAAGTCTTCGATGCCATCTGCTTTGAAGTTCCAGAGACGCGTGGCTACTTCGTCAATTAGGTCGTGGTCGTGGGTGACTAACAAGACAGTGCCTTCGTAGCGCTGGAGGGCGATGTTGAGGGCGTTGATGGCTTCCAAGTCGAGGTGGTTGGTTGGCTCATCGAAGATCAGGGTATTGGGCTTGGTGAGGATGAGCTTGCAGAAGACGAGGCGCGCCTGTTCTCCGCCGCTGAGTGCCTTGGTCGGTTTAGCGCCTTCTTCTCCCGAAAAAAGCATCTGCCCAAGAATGCCGCGAATCTCTTCGACGGTGGCCTTGGGGTCCCAGCGATGGAGCCACTCGGCGACGGTGAGGCCGTGCTCGATTTGCGAGCTGACGTCCTGCGGGAAGTAGCCGATCTGGGCTTCGTGTCCCCAGAAAACGGTGCCGGAGTCGAGAGTGAAGTCCTTGTC
>CAZHKN010000278.1:0-6694 GCA_964532725.1 uncultured Occallatibacter sp. | reverse complement strand
CTGCTCAAGCTGCGCCCGCTCGAAGACCGCGTCTACCGCCATCGCTGCGTCGAGGCATGGAGCATGGTCATTCCCTGGGTCGGTTACTCGCTCTCAGAGTTCATCAAGCAGTGCGACCCGCTGCCCAGCGCAAAGTTTGTCCAGTTTCTCTCTTACTACGATAAGAAGATCGAGAAGTGGACATCGGAATCGACCATCTATTGGCCTTATTCCGAGGGGCTGCGCATGGATGAGGCGATGAACCCGCTGACGCTCCTGACCTTCGGACTCTACGGCGAGGTGCTGCCCAACCAGAACGGCGCGCCGGTGCGCATCGTTGTGCCGTGGAAGTACGGCTTCAAATCCGCCAAGTCCATCGTTGCCGTCCGCTTCCTCGACAAGCAGCCGCCCACTACATGGAACGATCAGGGTCCGCAGGAATACGGCTTCTACTCCAACGTCAATCCCAAAGTGGACCACCCCCGCTGGAGCCAGGCCTACGAACGCCGCATCGGCCAGCCCTTCTACGCGCAGCGCAGAACCACGCTGATGTTCAACGGCTACGGCGACCAGGTCGCCTCTCTCTACAATGGCATGGACCTGAAAAAGTATTTTTAGCGGCGCTGCGCGCATGTTAGCGGGGGTGGCGTGGCAATGTTACTAACTCCGCTATCACTGAAAGGCTATGAAAAAAACAACACTCATCCTGCTCAAGATACTTACCTGGCTTGCTTGCCTCGCTCCACTGGGGCAACTGGTCTATCAGGCGTTCGCCAATACCCTTGGTCCCGACCCCACCGCGAAGTTTGCGCTAACTACTGGCTATGACACGCTGCTGCTGCTGATTCTTTCGCTGGCCATAACGCCACTGCGCAAGTTATCGCCAAAGTTAGTCTGGCTCATCAAATTCCGCCGCCTGCTGGGACTCTTCGCGTTCTTCTACGGCACGCTGCATCTACTCACCTACGTCGCGCTCTACTCGAATTTCGATCTGCACGCCATCACCGACGACATCGCCAAGCGCCGCTTTATCTTTATCGGCTTTGCCGCATGGCTGTTGCTGGTTCCGCTGGCTGCGACATCGACCAATTGGGCAATCCGCAAACTGGGCGGCAAGAGCTGGAACCGGCTGCATAAGCTGGTCTATCTGGCCGCGGTCTGCGGAATCATTCACTACTGGTGGCAAGTAAAACCGGGAGTGCTGGCTCCGCTGAATATGACGATTTCGTTGGCGGTGCTGCTGGCGGCAAGGCCGATACTCAACTGGGTGCAGAGTTACAAGCAACGAAAGAAGGCAGTAGTTCCCCAACCCGGCGACTAGTTTCCTGACCGTTTGATTGTGCAATGGACGAACTGTAGCGCCGGTCTGGAATGTAGCGCCGGTCTCCAGACCGGCCGTCGTGCTGGCGTCCTCGCCAGCACGATCAAAGAAGATCAAGATTCGCGAAATTGTAGCACCGACTGCGCCACAGGATGAAAGCTCTTGCGATGCAGCGGCGTTGGTCCGAGGCGTTCGAGGGCCTCAAGATGCGCGGGGCAGCCGTATCCCTTGTGCTCGGCAAGTCCGTAACCGGGGTACTCGCGATCCAGCTCGACGAGCAGGCGGTCGCGATGCACCTTGGCCAACACCGAGGCCGCGGCAATCGACAGGCTCAGCGTGTCTCCGTGAATCACCGATTGTTGCGGGCAGTCCCAGTCAATTGTGTCGCGACCGTCAATCAGTAAAAAATCCGGACTCAGCGCCAGTTGCTCCACAGCCCGGCGCATCGCCAGCAGCGACGCCTGGCGAATGTTGATGCGGTCAATCGTCTCGGCGTCCACGGCGGCGATGGCCCAGGCGACGGCGTTCGAGCGAATCTCCGGGACAATTGCGTTGCGCTTCTTCTCAGACAACTTCTTGGAATCGTCAAGACCGGGCAGATGGCAGCCTTTTTGCAGAATCACCGCAGCGGCCACAACTGGCCCAAAAAGTGGTCCACGGCCAACCTCGTCCACGCCGGCAATGCGCAACGCGCCGCCTGACCGCGCGGCTTCCTCAAGGCGCCATCCGCATTTTGCCGGCTTTGCCATAGCTCCAGTATATGAAACGGGGCATTTGTCACCGGATTGCGGTATGCAAAGGCCGGAACTGCCGGCGCGTATTCGGGTGAGCAGGATGCAGTTACAACCGTGCGAAATGATCTGCAAGCCCCAGATCCGCCCATCCCCATACGTTGGAATCCAATAATGGGAGTCCCGCCTCACAAGAATAGGCCCTATCGTCGAGGGGACGAACTGCCGATAGTACGTATGTAAGGCGCAAACACGCTCTTCACATCCGGGCGTACGGTCGGTGTGCGTCCCGGCAGCAGTGCCCGCAAAGCAGATGGACTTGCCTGCATCCGCACCGGGTGCGCGGCGGTTTTTTGGCGGCTGTGCGTATTTGCGCTGGCATTGCAGCAGTTGTTTGTGGGAGATTGAGAAATCGAGCATTGTCACATGAGCCACCGGCGAGGAACCCGGCAACTCCATACGCGAATCCAGTCGCGGTTCCGGTTCTGTGGCCGCATCGTAGCCATGGCGATTGTTACCGTATCTTCCGCGCTTGCCGCCGCCTCTCCACCTGCCACGATCACGTCCGTTGCCGCGCTTCATTCACTGAACAACGTTGAGGCAGCCAAAACCATCCCCGTCGCCATCGAGGCTACAGTCACGTACTACATCAGGGGCAGCAGCGGCCTTTTCGTCCAGGACGGCGGTTTAGCCATCTATGCGGACGCGCCGCAGAACCTGACGCTGACGCCCGGTGACCGCGTTCTGTTGCGCGGAGAGACCGAGGCTGGTTTCCGCCCCTCCATCGTGGCCGAGAGCGTTACTGTCCTGAGCCACGGAGCGGCCCCGGCCCCCGTGCCCGCCAGCTACATGCAGCTGGTTCGCTCCGATTTCGACTGCCTGCGTGTAAAGGTGAGCGGAACGGTGAGAAGCGCGGACCTGGTCACATACGGGAACGTGTCGAATATTTACCTGGAGTTGTCGATTGACGGTGGATTCATCGACGCCATCATCAACAGCACCGACGGCAACATGCTCGAGAAACTGCCCGGCGCCGAAGTCGAAGTGGCCGGTTCCGCGGGTGCAATCTTCGATAGCAAAAGACAGTTGACAGGAACCATTCTGAAGGTGCCCGCGCTCTCGGACGTAAAGATTCTCGCGCCGGCTCCCAGTGGCGCCGGCGCGCTCCCCACCACCCCGATGGACAATATCCTTGAGCACTCTTATGTGCAGGACCTGTCGGAGCGGGTGCGGGTGGAGGGAACCATCACGTACTACCTTCCCGGGGCGGCGGTGGTGCTGCAGAACGGCGCCAGGAGCCTGTGGATCGAGACTAAAGATCAACAGCCGCTGAACATCGGCGACCGGGCCACCGCGCTGGGCTACCCCGCCGTCCGCAATCGAGTGCTTACCCTCACCGCCGCCGAGGTGGAAGACAGCCACCGGCGATTGCCCATTGCGCCGCGAAGAATCGGATGGGACGAACTGATTTCAGGCGCGAATGCCTTCAACCTGATTTCAATTGAAGGGAAAGTAGTCGAAGAAGGTCGGGAAAAGTACCAGGATAAATATCTGCTCACCGCCGGCGGCAATCTTTTCTCGGTTGTCTACCGGCATATCGACGAGGATCTGGGCTTCCAGTTGCCACCCATGAAGCAGGTTCCGGTGGGCGCAACGGTTCGCGTCACCGGCATCACATCGCTATCGTACAGCACCAATCCGTTTGAGGGTCCGGCCGACAGCGATGTCCTGCTACGCTCCTTCGACGACATCGAGGTGGTGGCGCAACCGTCCTTGCTGAATGTGCGCAATCTCGTCTGGCTGATCGCGATCCTGCTGGTTCTCATCTTCATCATCGGCATCCGGGCCATAAGGACAGAGCGCCGGGCCCGCCTGCGCAACGCCGCAATGGCCGACCTCGAGCGCGGGCGCGGGAAGATTCTAGAAGACATCACCAACTTCCGGCCGCTGGCGGAGATTCTGGAGGGCATCAATGAATTGGTCTCAGCGCGGCTGGGCGGGGTGCCCTGCTGGATTCAAGTGGAGGCTGGCGCCACCCTGGGCGATTTTCTCTCAAAGAGCGCACGGGCTGGACTGCGTCTCGTCGAGGAGCCGATTCTCTCCCACTCCGGACCCGCGCTGGGCGTGATCTGCGCCGCCTTCGGCCCGCACACCAAGCCGCGCCCCGTTGAAATCGAGTCTCTGGCGCAGGCGGCGGGGCTGGCCAGGCTGGCCATCGAGACCTCGCGGCTCTACTCCGATCTCCTGCATCGCTCGGAGTTCGACCTGCTCACCGACATTCACAACCGGTTCTCCTTCGAAAAGCAGATCGAGACCGCGATTGAGGCCGCGCGGCAATCGGCCAGCGTCTTCGGGCTGCTCTTTATCGATCTGAACGATTTCAAGCAGGTCAACGACCGGTTCGGGCACCACATAGGAGATCTCTACCTGCAGGAAGTGGCTCTGCGCATGAAGCGCCAACTGCGTCCCGGCGACATCCTGGCGCGACTCGGTGGGGACGAGTTTGCCGTCATTTTGCCCCACGTACGCGTCCGCGCCGACGTTGAGGAGATTACTCTGCGCCTGGAGCGCAGCTTTGAGCAGCCATTCACCTGGGAAAGCTGCACGGTGCACGGGAGCGCAAGCGTCGGAATCGCCATCTATCCCGCGAACGGCGCCACCCGCGACAGCCTGCTGAGCGCCGCAGATGCCGCCATGTACACCATCAAGGAGAACAGGCGGAGTGAGCGAGAGATCTTGTCGCCAAGTCGTCCGCTGGTTCCTACCCATTGAAATCCGGTACGCTTCTTTGCGGTTGATCCCGCGGAACTCACGGCAGAAATAGCCAAGCGCGCCAACCGTTTTCCATCGTAACTCTGGGCAGCCCATCCTTTCACGATAAGACTATGAAAGGATGGGCGCTTGGCTATTGTTGGGGTTCATTAATAACAATTCAGCGGCAAAGTTTGCGCAGTGTCGGTAAAGGCGCATGTATTAACAGAGAACTGCTGGGGAGGCGGTGATGAATAAATTGAGGTGTAGCCGCTCCAATCATAGTCCTGCCCCAGATAGCTGGGCACGAAATTGCCATATGGGTCGCTACCGTATGGGGTTGCAGTTCCCCAAAAGACCATGCCGTTTGTCAGGTTCGGTGTGTAGGGAGCTGTATAGCCGCCATAGCCATCGTACAGGGAGTTATATTCCACCTCGTTCGTGACGTCAACCATTGTATAGGGTTCTACTTGCGTTACGCACGCGTAAAATCCGTAGGTGGAATCCCATTCATTCATATAGGAATTCGGCGGCACCGGCTTCGGGTAGACGGGTGCGTTTGGATCGTTCGGGTAGTTTGGTGGGCAAGGATTGGAATAATAATAATTCACTGCTTCGATCCAGTGCCCCGAGCTGTCTGCGTAGTCGTCAAACAGGCTAGTTGCTATATATCCAATGCTGAATTGCTTCGTCCCGATTGTGGAAGAACCGTCTGGCGGGGCAGGGGCGTAGATGTGAGCGTAATCCCGGGCCGAGGCATCATCGAATACCACGCCACAGGTAGGCGGACCGATAACCGTCGAGTTGTACATATATCTGGTGCCATACAGGGTCACATAGGGTCCGTTTGCAGGGATACCAAAGAGTTCTGGAAGGACCAGTCCGGTATTTTGAAGCATCGCGTTGGTTGCATTGACTGTCGCGCTATAGCCGGGAGCTGACATCGACAAGTTCGTGAGTGTGTTGAGTTGATCGCATACCGACGTGTTATAGAAGACAGCAACCGTCGGAAGATTGGGAGGATCGGCAGGGAGAGGCGGATTGGGAGGATTGTAGTCTGCGCCAGTCGCGCCCTGCGCCCACAGGCCAAGGTAAGTAATAGGACCCGCTGGATTCACGCCAAATATACTTCCCGCCGGAACTTCTGTAATGAGTTCCGTGTAACCACCGATGGTAGGGCATTCGGTCGTTTGCGGAAAGATGCCTGTGTCTTGCTGGCACCACCAGTTGTAATAGTATTCGGGCTGGTGGCTGGGATAGTAAGGTTCCCATGCGGCGGCCACAGAAGGGAAATATTGATTCGGCCGGTTTGCACTATACACCGGATCATCGCCTGGGACGAGGCCGCCGGGCAGATTCCAGGTCATCTGGGCGTGGAGTGCACTGGTCTGCCCAACAACGTCAATCCAGGGATTTCCGGCGCGTTGTCCTCGCCCCTGTCCTCGGGCCATGGGATAAAACCTGTGCCAATCGCGCTGCGTGACGTTAAAGTTGCCGAATTGCTGGGCATAGTTGGTGCTCCAATTGCCGCTGGCGTCTTCCGCGCCCAGGTAGATTTGCTTGGGCCCTTGGAAGTTACTCGAAAACACTACTGAAAAAGATATCTCAACCCAGCTTTCACCTGGATAGTTGTACACAACAGTGTAATAAGCCCTCACCGTGCATTGGGAGTTAGACAGAGCGCCTGAAGATCCGGCAGGCACCGCGTAAGAACCCCAGTTACCGCCGGCATCTGGAACCAACCAGAGATTGCCGGCTGTTATACCGAGATTGCTGTTGGTGTTCACGTCGTATCGCACGACACACTGACCAGCGGACCAGCCAGATGTTCCCGGAGCGATCGATGAGATAACAAAGTCTACCGATCCTATGTTCGAGTTTCCCAACGAGTCGTAGTAGATAGCGGTAAAGC
>CAZHKN010000277.1:0-6710 GCA_964532725.1 uncultured Occallatibacter sp. | reverse complement strand
GAGGAATGGCGCGGTTTCCCACTCAAACCGATCAGTTTTGACGAATGATTCTCCTCGACACGAATGTAATTTCGGAGATCATGCTCCCGGAGCCGGACGAGCGCATCATACGCTGGCTCGACCGGCAGCCTGCTGCCTCCATCTGGACAACTTCTGTTACAGTCTTTGAAATTCGCTTCGGCCTGGAGACGATGCCGGCAGGGAAGCGCAGGACTACTCCCAGTGCCTTCTTTGAACAGTGGCTTCACGAGGCGATGCAACAGCGAATCGTGAGCTATGATGAGACGGCTGCACACCGCGCTGCGGAGCTAGCCTCGGAGAGACAAAAAGAGGACGTCCAGGGGAACTCCGCGACACAATGATCGCCGGGATGGTGCTCGTCTCTCACGCGAAGCTGGCGACGCGTAATCTGAAGCACTTAGAGGATATTGCGTCGTCGGTGGCGAATCCGTAGGGGAAGGGAAGGCCAGGGACTGAGAGATCATGAGCCAGAAAGGCCGGCAAAGCTGCCAGGGCTGCAACTCCGGCCAGCTCATCGGCGTCAAACTTAAGGTAGATCCAGGCAAGTTGATCGTCTTGAATTCCCCTCAGGAGGTTGACTCTTATGAAACTCAGTTTCCACTTCTCAGGATGCTTGGCGCTTGCGGCGGCGCTGCTGGCTCATTGCATGGCTGCGCAGGGTGTTCGCGTAGGTGCGCCCGCTCCTGACTTTGCGGCCACCGACTCCCGCGGCCAGACCGATACACTGGCGCAGTATCGCGGCAAGTTCGTCGTGCTTGAATGGCACAACCAGGGTTGCCCGTTTACCAAGAAGCACTATGTTTCCGGCAACATGCAGGCTTTGCAGAAGGAATGGACCGCGAAGGGCGTGGTCTGGTTCACTGTGATCTCCTCCGCTCCGGGGAAGCAAGGTTACGTGACCGCGAGCGAAGAGAACGCATATCTCACGCAGGTCCACGCGGTTCCGACAGCCGTTCTGCTGGACCCCGAAGGCAAGCTGGGCCGCCTGTACTCGGCAAAGACCACCCCGCAGATGATGGTCATTGATCCATCCGGCAAGGTGATTTATGACGGAGCCATCGACAACCGGCCTACATCCGACGTTGAGGACGTGCATGGCGCGCAGAATTACGTCTCCGACGCGCTCACAGAGGCGATGACGGGCAAGCCGGTGGCGACTCCGTATGTACGGCCCTATGGCTGTTCGGTGAAGTATTCGGATTGAGGGGCAGCGGCGCCCAGGCCCCGAAATCGGAATCTGGGACACTCCGGCAAAAGACGCATGTGCCATGTGGCCGGGTTTCAGAGTTCAATCTCTTTTGGCTTAAGTAGCCTCTGAAAATCGCTGAGTTATACAGTTTCTCGACCGGCATTTGTCCGCATCGGATACAAAACGCCGCATTTGCAGCTGTCTCACGGCTCATTTCATCTGCCGGAGGCTGGCTCTGCCTGCGGCAGACACACTACACTCCTTGTCGAGCCAGCCGTAAATTGATCTTCGCCCTCGGGTAACATATGCACGCCGGAAACACTGGCCGCAGTCGAGCACAGCGAATGCACGATGCCTTGCTTGCTATCCATGCCGATGTGCGCCTTCATCCCGGGGGCCCCAACGATAGGTCTTTGTCCGTGGGGTGGATCCCGAAGTACCACATCACGGCTGACTCGTAGAGCGCGTCCTCGACAGCCGGGTCAGAGAGCGCAAACCACTGCTGCAAAAATAGACCCGCAGCATGATCTCAAGCCCCACCGGCTTGCGCGCCACTTCATCCTTCGAGTAATGCGGCGCGGTAAGTGCGTATAACTCGGCCCAAGGCATCACGACATCCATTTCGTCCAGAAACTGCTCGCGCCGCGTCTTCTTCGAGTAGCGTTGAAACTCCGCCTGCTGGGCCAAACTAAGCTGCTTCATCCGCCATCGCTCTCCTCAATCCACATTGACCAAACAGACGGTGAAAAGGGGAGTTCTTCAGAAGTTCCTTAGGGCACCGGTTGTGCTGGTTGGTGAATAGACGCGCCCCAGGCACAGATTGCCGCCCAGTCGCGAACATCGGATGGTGGAATATCTTTTGCAGGAAAGGCGGGCAGATAGCGGGCTAGACTGAAGGGAAACGGCATTCTGTTGATGTCGAAGCGTCCGCCGAAGATTTGCAACTCCGCGATTTTAAGCCAGCCATACCTCGCCAACTGCTTCTCCGCCTGTGAACGCGCAGTGTCAAACTGCTCCGGCTTGACTTCAATCGGTCCGAGGACAAAGAACCACGGCGGAGTGGTAGCGAGCGCAGCGCGGTTGTGGGATAAAAACCGGTGAACTACCCCGGGAAATCCTCCCATATATATTAGAGCGCCAATGATAACTGTCTTTCGCTCACCGATTGAGTGCAAAGTACCCATCGGCACGGCGTCGACCTCCAAGCCGGCGTTGCGAAGGACTGCTGCAATGGCTTCAGCAACTTCGGCTGTCGATCCGGTGCGTGAGGCATAGGCAACCAGAATGGGTGCGGGCATGGCGAATCCTCCGTCCCGGCATTGTGCGCGTTGCTTCTTGCTTTTCCTGTGCCACGAGTTACAGCGCGACGTGCGTTACGGGCAAAAGCCAAGAGAAAATGAACTGCCGCGCCGCAGGTGGTCGGTACACTGGAAATATGCACCCTCCCGTTCGGCTGGTCGCGATTGATGTGGATGGAACCCTGCTGCCTGCGGTTGGGCCGGAACAACAGTTAACAGAGCGCACCTTACAGGCGCTCAGGGCCGCGCAGCAGGCAGGAATCACTGTGGTCATCGCCACCGGCCGCCGCACCGCGTACACCGTGCCTCTCTTCGTCAACCGGGGCCTGCGAGCGGATCTGCCGCTGATTACGTCCAATGGTGCAGTGACCCGCACGCTCGGCGGCGACTCCATTGACCGCTGCCAATTGGAGGCGCGTGTGGCGCGTGGACTATGCGCTCTGCTACGGCCTTTCGGAGCTTTAGTCTTCACTTTCGACCGTCCGGGGCGTGGAGAACTGGTGCTCGAGGACCTGAAAGAGGCTAACGGACGGATCGCGATCTGGATGGAGGCCAATCGCAACGCTATTGAGGTTGTTCAACCGTTGGAAGACGCACTGGCCGATGGAGATGACCCCATCCAGGGCATGGTCGCCGGCTCTGTCGTCCGAATGCGGGAAGCTGAGGCGGCGCTCAGGGAAAGCCCGTGGGTCACAAGCTGCGAAAGCGTCCGCACCGAGTATCCGGGCCGCGATCTAACGATTCTCGACCTGCTGCCGCAGGGTGTCTCCAAAGGCTGGGCGCTCGAACGGCTGGCCGCCCGCATGGGCATTGACCGCAAGGAAACAATGGCCATTGGCGACAACTGGAACGATGTGGATATGCTGGAGTGGGCAGGGCAATCGGTGCTCATGGGCAATGCGGCGCAGGAACTGCGCACCATGGCCAAGATGCGCGGTTGGAAGCAGGCTCCGCCGAATCATCAGGATGGCGTGGCCGCGGTGCTGGAAGTTGCCGTGAAAAAGGCTGTTTCTGCTAAAGTTTGATCGGATATATTTGAACTGATGCGCATGATTTTTACCATTTCGGCTGTGGCAGTGACGGCTTTGGCCGCGCTGCCCTCCCTCGCCGCCGAGCGGGTTTCGCTGCGCAATGGCTACGATATGCGCTGCCACCATCATGCGCAGGTCGATGACCATGTCCGGCTCTATCTAAGCGCTGGCGAAGACAATTACATCGATCTCCGCGCCGACGAGATCGACGGATACGAGACCGTGCCCGACCTGCCTGCGCCGGTCTCCCCGCCCGAACAGTCCGCCGATAGGAAAACCGCGCAGCAGCAGGCCGGTCGTCAAACGAATGCATACAAGCCTGCTCCCGACGGCAAGCTCTCTCCAGGCGACTTGCACGAGATGCTCTCCAAGGCCGGCCAGGAACACAATGTGGATGTAGACCTGCTGGCCAGCCTGGTGAAAGCCGAGAGCGGCGGCAATGCGCGGGCCGTCAGCCGCGCAGGAGCGCAGGGGCTGATGCAGTTGATGCCGGGCACCGCAGCCGGGTTGGGCGTCGAGGACAGCTTTCAGCCCGAGCAGAATGTCCGCGGTGGCACGGCCTATCTTGATGCGCTGCTGATCCGCTACAAAGATAATCTGGCTCTCGCGCTGGCTGCGTACAACGCCGGCCCGGCGGCAGTGGACAAGTACCACGGCATTCCACCCTACAGCGAGACACGCGCCTATGTTGCTCGGGTAATTCACGAATTCAACCGCCGTGTGCTGGCGCGCGAGGCGCTGGCCAGGCAGGCGGTTGCGTCAACTGCCGCTAAAGTGGACGCAGCACGCTGACGGAGAGGTTTACTCCGCCGTTACCAGTACATTCATCCGCCGCTCATCCTCCACACCCGCCCCACCTTATAAAATCAGTTAAGACGCTCCATCGATAGCCGCAAAACGGAGAACGCTTGAAAAAGAAACAACTGATTGTGGGCCTGGTGGTGCTGGCCGCGCTGGTGGCGCTTGTCCTCTGGGGACGCGACCGCATCCACTTCGACTTTGGCGTCTTCCGTGCGCAGCTTGCATTGGCCGACTGGGGCAAGATCGGCCTGGGCCTAGCCTGCATTTATCTGGGTTATGTTTTCCGCGCGGCTCGCTGGGCGATGCTGCTGCGCCACAACAAAAAAGTGCCGCTCTTTTCGCTGTTGGGAACACAGGTAATCGGCTTTACCGCCGTGGCGCTGATTGGCCGGGTTGCTGACCTTGTGCGTCCATACCTGGTCGCAAAGAAAACCAGCCTGCCACTGAGCGCGCAAATTGCCGTTTACATTGTGGAACGGCTCTTCGACGCGGGTTCGATGGGGTTGATTTTTTCGGTCGCAATGATTTGGGTGCCAACAGACCAGATTCTCAGGGTAACTGCGCATTCAGGGCCACTCGCTCACTTGGCGCTGAATCACGGAGATCTGGCTGTCTTCTTTGTGCGATTTGGCGGTTTGGCGTTGACCCTTTTGGGGGCGCTTTTCCTGGTAGCGGTGCGTCTGGCGGGTGGCGCCGTTGCTACATTCTTCGAACGCGTCTTTGCGCCGGTTTCAAAGAACTTCGGTATGGCGATTGGAAACAAAATCCGCACCTTTCGCTCCGGACTCGACACGATGCGCTCATTCTCCGATTTTGCAGTTACAGCTTCGCTTTCACTCGGCATGTGGCTGCTGATCGCGCTTTCTTACTTTGAAACCTGCAAGGCGTTTTCTGCGAGTCCACAACTTTCCTCTATTACTCCGCCAAAATGCGTATTGCTCATGATCGCCAGCGGAGGCGCAAGCATCATCCAGCTTCCGGTAATCGGCTGGTTCACACAGATTGGCCTTGTCGCCGTTGCACTCACTGGTGTTCTGGGCACGTCGGCCGAGGCCTCAACTGCCTGCGCGGCGACATTGCTGCTGGTCACCTTCCTGGGCATCGTGCCTGTGGGCCTGATCTGGGCGCAGTTTGACCACGTCAGCCTGCGCAAGGTCGCTGAAGAGAGCGGCCACGCAAAAGAAGAATTGCCCGAGCCGGACATGGGTGGCTGAGAACCCTAGAGTTGGTTGCATAAATGAGTTTTGAAAGGGCGCGGCTTCAGCCGTGCCGCAAAAATACGCAACAGAATTCGGGCTTCAGCTTCTGAGGGATGTCTTTCGGCTCCCTTGATGGGGATTGATGCAACCACTTCTACAGTCGCCGAATAAACGCCAGCGCCTCGGCCAGTTGCGGAAACTGCGCCTCATCCGCCTTGAAGGCGCGGGAGTGGACGCAGCGCCGCATCCCGTTCCGCGTCACCGGGTGCTTGAGGTGCAGCATCTCGTGGTAAAGCAAATATTCAATCGCATAGCGCGGGCTGGAGGGCCGGTCAAAGACCCGGCTCACCACAATGGTGTTATGCGCGGCGTCGTAATGGCCCAGTAACCGCTTGGCGGTGTGCTCGCTCCAGGTCAGCTCCGGCCTTCCCAGCAGCCCGCCGAAAAACCGCATGTTCAGCGCGTCAAAGACTTCATTGAGATGGTAGTAGCGGCCTTCGGGTCCGGTGAAGCGCTTGTTGCCCCGCGCCCCGCGCACCAGCTCCATCTGCCTCACAACCGCGGCGCTATTGGTGAACCGCTTGTAGCGCAGGTTCTGCGCCGGGTCGATCTCTTTCTTGTAGAGCTTGGCCAGCAGAATGTGGGCGATGGCCCGCAGTACAGGCTCCGGTGCGCCTTCCAACAGGTCCGAAAGGCTGACATGAATCTGCCCCTCGCGCAGCCGGATCGTGGTATTGAGCGATGTGAAGCGGCGAAACCGGATGGTACACGGAGGCATCGGCGCACGCGGCCGCAATGCCCGATATTCCTGCTCAAAGATGGGATTCAGATCAGCAGCCACCAAGAGTAAGAATAGCAGGGATGGATCCACCAGACGTTTACTGCCGGCCGTGCGGTAAACTGTATGCACACTTGCAGGGAGTATGTGAACGCGCCGCCGCCTAACGGGCGGTGGCTTCGGGTTACGGCTGGAAGCCGGATTGATCGCTCATATGGCCGATTTGTAGAGTAAATGCTGATGAAGTCCTTTCCCTCTCATCGACGTTCCCTTCGACGTATCAGGCTGACTGCTGAAACCAAGCAAAGACCGCCTGATTGAGGAAAACGCACTGTTCGCCTAAGGAACCTCTGAAAATCGTCGAGTTATAAAGTTCCGAGACCGGCCATTGTG
>CAZHKN010000276.1:0-6712 GCA_964532725.1 uncultured Occallatibacter sp. | reverse complement strand
GCAAGGCCAAGCGCATCACCATCGACAAGGACAACACCACCATCGTGGACGGCGCAGGCAAGTCCTCGGATATCGAGGGCCGCGTGAAGGAGATTCGTTCGCAGATCGAGAAAACCACCTCTGACTACGACCGCGAGAAGCTCCAGGAGCGCCTTGCCAAGCTGGTCGGCGGCGTAGCCATCATCAAGGTCGGCGCTGCAACCGAGACCGAGCTGAAGGAGAAGAAGGCTCGCGTTGAGGATGCCCTGCACGCAACCCGTGCGGCAGTCGAGGAAGGCATCGTCCCGGGCGGCGGCGTCGCTCTGGTTCGCTCCATCCCTGCTGTGGACGAGTTGATCAAGACCCTGGAAGGCGATGAGAAGATCGGCGCGCAGATCGTACGCCGCTCGCTCGAAGAGCCGCTGCGTCAGATCGTCGCCAATGCCGGCGGCGAAGGTGCGGTGGTGATTGCCAAGGTGCTCGAGCACACCAACACCCACTACGGCTATAATGCCGCAACCAGCGAGTACGAGGATCTGGTCAAGGCCGGCGTCATCGACCCCACCAAGGTAGCCCGCACGGCGCTGCAGAATGCAGCTTCAATCGCTGGCCTCCTGCTCACCACCGAAGCCCTGATCGTTGAATTGCCGGAGCCCAAGGCGGCTCCGGCAGGCGGCGGCCACGGCGGCGGCATGGAAGGCATGTACTAGCACCAGCGGTGCGGCCAACCGCACCTTCGGCGCAAAACAGAAAAGCCCCCGAAAAATTTCGGGGGCTTTTTAATCGCATTCTATATTCCTACGAATATTAGGTACGATACCTATACTGGTATATACTGAGGAATGTGATGACCAATACGACATCGGAATTGCGTCTCGCGGACCGTATCTGGCTTGCTGTCGCTATGCTTCAACAACAGTTTCCAGATATGGCCTTCTCCAAAACTGAAATTCGGCAAGAACTCGATAAATCGGAGCTTGGTATCGGAACAAACCCTGCTTCCGTCAATGCACACTTGAAGCAGCACCTCGTTGCCAATGTGCCGCCATCAACAGGCAAATACACAATGTTATTTGAGACCAGGGTAGGTTTCCTGCGCCTCTACCGCCAAGGCGATCTGATAGATCCGCAAAGACGTTCGGGACGGGGTACTAAATACATGCCGAAACGAGAAGAGATCCCATCAAAATACCATCACCTTCTCGACTGGTATGAGGAATGGGGTCTGCAAGTTCCCCACATTCAGCCGATCAACTGGGAAGACGACCCACTCATCCGCCTCATCGGCTCCGGCAAGCATATCTGGGCCGACGAGCACGCCGACGAATACGTTGAGAATCTGCGCAGGGAAGAGCCTGCATGAGTCAAGTAAGTCGGATTTTCTTCGATACCAATGTATTCATCTACATGTTCGAGGGACTGGAGCCAAACCGCAGCCGGATGCTTGCGATCCGCAAGCGCATGTTGGAGCGCCGCGACAAGATCGTGACCTCGGCAATGACGCTGGGAGAATTGCTGGTCAAACCCACCAAACTCGGTCAGGTCTCATTGATCGAGCAATACGACAAGGCCGTCCGCTCTACGACTGAGGTAATCAGCTTTGACACGCAGGTAGCGTGGAGATTTGCTTCATTGCGGGCGACGCACAGCCTGCGCAGCGCGGATGCGATTCAATTGGCCTGCGCCTCGCATTTTGGTGTTGACCTCTTCATCACCAACGATCTTCAATTGCACAAATTGAACGTTCCGGGAATAGGGTTTATTGCGCCCTTGGACAAAGTGCCTCTTTAAGCCGCCGAAGCCTGATCAATCAACAACAGGAAAGCCCGCAACTCCGGCTGCGGGTTTTTCTTTCTATATTTAAGCGAGAAATATCAGCCAGCTACAGCAACTTCCCCGCCGCCAGATCCCGAATCAACCCTCGGTCGGCAGCCAGGAAATCATACTCAGGCAGGTCTTCGATTTTGACCCAGCGCAGCTCGTTGAAGATACGGTTTTCCAACTCGCCGGTGAATTGGTGCACGGTATAAAACTGAAGGTCTACCGCGCCGCCGTGACGATAATTGTGCCGGATGCGTGTGATGCGCGGGCCGATCTGCGCGGTGATGCCCAGCTCTTCGCACAACTCACGCGCCAGCGCCTGCTCCGGACCTTCACCAGCTTCAATCTTGCCGCCGGGAAACTCCCACTGCAAGGCCATCGGCTGATCCGGCCTGCGCTGGCAGATCAGAATCTCGCCGCCGCGCAAAATAAGAGCGGCTACAACAAAACGAAGCGCAGGGCCAGCAGGCCGGGTGCCGGAACTCTGTTGCGTCTCTTCCACAACTCTAGTGTAGTCGCGCAAAAAGGGATGCAGCTCCGGCCAGGAGCGGGGGGAATCTTTCGGCTTACTCTCTGGTAACCTGGGCTACTCGCCACCCACGGCCGCCGCCGCGCCCTCAACCGACGCTGGCCGGAAATAACCCCAGCCGCGCCGCGCCGCAGCCTCAATCAGCGCCGGAGATGGATTCACCGGAAAGGCATGGCGCGCCATCTCCAACATCGCCAGATCATGGATGGAATTTCCAAAAACAGCATCGGGATGGACGAGCCCAACGCGCCGCAGAGCTACCGCCTTTGCCTCGTCCGTGGGCACATCCACAATCTCGCTGGTGATCACTCCATCCACAACCCGCACTTCAGCGGCAAGAATCCGTTCTTCGGGGATTCCGAAGGCGCGTACGCCTTCCGCCACCACCCACTTATTCGTCGAGCTCACCGCCCACAGTGGGACATCCGCCTTGCGCAGTGCCTCCACCAGCGAAACAAGTTCAGGAAAAACGCGCGCTTCAACAAATTCCTTGAAATACTGTGCTGCTGCCGATTGCAACTCCTGCTCGCGCAGCCCCGCGTAAATCTGTACCATCTCGCCGCAGATCGCCTCTTCGCTCACCTTGCCGGCCAGGTATCCGCGATGGCGCGTGTCAATCCAATCGCTCGTCGAGCGTGAAACCAGTCCCTGCTCCAGCGACCACGTCAGAAAACCCGCGCCTGCATCGCCGCTCCAGAGTGTTCCGTCGCAATCAAATACCGCGACCTGTGGCTCGCTGGAGAGTACGAGCCGTTCAAATTCCTCTGCGGTCCATCTGGGGATTTCAATCTGCGTCAGCGTCAAAACTTCCTCAATCCTCTACACAGTTTTCCAATCCCATTTTCCGCCAAATCCGAAAAAAATGCACATGAAGCTTTGAAGAACGCGCCCGGCAGACGTACTCCAAATAAAAACGGGCTTGCCCGAAGGCAAACCCGTTTCCATCAATAGACTTGATCCGCGCAGCTTAGAACTTGACCGTCGGCGCCGTCCGCGCGCTCGCACTGGCCTCAAAATAGGCCTTGTTTTCATGGAATCCGGCCATCCCCGCCCAGATGCTGTTGGGAAACTGGAGTACAGCGGTGTTGTAATCGCGCAGGCTCTCGTTATACCGCCGCCGCGCCACTCCAATCCGATTCTCCGTCCCGGCCAGCTCATCCTGCAAACGCATGAACTGCTCGCTCGACCGCAGTTGCGGATAGTGTTCTGTCAGCAGCAGCAACCGGCCCAGCGCGCCGTCCAGCCGCCCGTTGGCCTCAATCTTCGCCGCCGGTCCCTGCGCATTCAGCATCCCTGCGCGGGCATTGGCAATATCGCCAAACACAGTGCTTTCTTCCTTGGTAAAGCCCTTCACCGTCTCGACGAGATTCGGAATCAGGTCCGCGCGCCGTTGCAACTGCACATCCACCTCGGACCACGATGCGTCTACCGTCTGTTGTTTTGCAACCAACTGGTTTTTCGTCCCAACATAACTGGAGAAAGCCACGCCGGCCACCAGAACAAAACCCAGTACCAGCACGACCAAAATTCCAAGAAAAATCTTCATTCCACGCCCCATACTGTCTTCCTCTCCTCCGGCCTTCAATGAAGAAGGCTACCGTTTGCAAATACCTGACGTGCTACCAGCTTCCATCCGAGCCGCCGCCGCCGGTTGCTCCGCCGCCCATGTCTCCGCCGCCGAAACCGCCAAAGCCACCGCCGGAATCTCCTCCGCCGCCGGAGTCACCCCCACCAAATCCGCCTCCACCGCCAAAGCCGCCACCGCCACCAATCCAGGGACCGCCCCAGAAGCCGAACATGCGGCCAACTCCGCGGATGATCCGCAGAACAATGAATCCAACAACAAAGATGAGAATGAGAATGACTTTAAGAATCTGACCCGCCGAGGAATGGTGCCTGACCTGCGGCTGCATCGCAGCCGGCGCATCATTCAGTGTAACCTTGGCGTCATCGGCAATCACCTGCCCCAACTGCCCAACAGCCAGCGTCACTGCGCCGTCATAGTCATTGGCGCGCAAATACGGAACCATCGCCCGGCCAACGTCGCCGGTCTTCGCATCCGGGAGAATACCCTCCAGGCCGTACCCGGTCTTTATTGACCGGCGATGGTCGTCAACCGCCAGCAAAATCAACAAACCGCGATCTACACCCTTCGCCCCGATCGTCCACTTCTCGAACAAACGAGTCGCAAAATCCGCGGAATCGTCCCCATCCAGAGTGTGGATCGTCACCACAAAAATCTGTGCATTCGCGGCTGTGTGATCCAGTTGCGCACACAAACTATCCACTCGCGCTATCGCCTGTGGCGAAAGCACATGCGCGTAATCACTCACGTAATCGGTAGGTTTGGGCAGGTCTTCTACCCGCTCGGCCCGCGCGCCAATGGCGGAAAAACAAAGCAGCGTGGCCAGCAGCAGCCCGGAGACAGTCGAAATGGTACGGCGAAAGCCTATCATCGCTCTCTATTCTACGCGGACCAACCTCCGAAAGTTCCCCAAGCCCCGCAGCAGCAAACAGCGCGGCTATAGCGAAACCAGGGCTGGTGTATTTCGAATGCATGTCCGTCCAGTGGACGCGACCATCAGAGAGCGGCGCCCTTTCGCAAAACTCTTGAGGACACGATAACCCTGGTTTCGCTCTATTTTGCCTTGGCAGGCGCGGCAAAGAGCGTCGTGCTACCGCCCAAGTTCGAGTCAAAAAGCGGTTTTGTCAAAAGCTCATCCCACGGCGCGCCCGGATGCCTACGCGCCCAGAACTCCAGCCACCCTGGCGGAGCTTTGCCTGAATAGAGGGAAAACGTTTGCGTCTCCAAGGCATATTTCTTCATCTGCTCGGGTTGCGCCGACGCAGTCACGAGGAAGTTGACCGCGTCGCTGAAGCTGTGGCCGTTCACCTTCAGGTCATACAGGTCTACACCCTGCCTGTTGGCAAGTTCTGCAACCATTGCCAGCGGCGCCAGGGCAAAGCTCTGATACCATAGCGCGTTTTCGTGACGCGCCATCTCCAGCGGAAACGAGCCATCGGGATTCATCTGAGCGATTGCGCGCACATACTGCTCCAGTCCGCGGCGATAGAGCGCCTCATCGCCGGTAAGAATACCGACACTCGTTGCATCCAACGCGCGCCCATAGGCATGGTTATTCTCTTTCGTGGCGTCTCGATCCTTATCCTGATCGAACATGTACTCAGCCACATTGTGCAACCAGGCAAGAATCAACTTGCGCTGATCGCGGGGGATCGACGGATCCGACTGCACCACCGAGTAAGCTAGAGAAACCGAACCCAGCGTCCACTCCACCTGGTACCATGCCTGCGAACTCTCCTCGCGCGTGTAGTTGAGCAGCGCTTTCGCCGCGGCCCAGGTTGCCAGCACCTTGGCCACGCAGACAGCTTCTGCATGGTCTCCTGTGGCCAAATAACGGCCTGCCCCTCTCGTCACGGCATCTTGCAGCTTGTGATAAGGCTCGGTCGCGGGCTTCTCCAGCGGATTTACCGGCCCATTGCTGCCCTGCAGATAGTGGTGGGGAATGATCATGCGGCCCGTCGGTGGCTGAGGCTGCTCGGCGCTGAGGCAGCCGCTCTTGTCTTTCAGCGCATCCAGCAGTCGCGGATTGGTTGCGGAGCCAAGTTCTGCCCGGCGTGCCGTAATATCGAAAAACGACGCCGTCGGGTCGACAATCCGTGCCGTACTGACCGCATTTTTCTCTGCACCCGAACCCGGCACAACAAGAGCGATGCAAACAAACACAAGCAAAAGCATTCTGATTTTCTTCATCTCATATTCTCGATTTAGCAAAGATTGAGTCTGGTTTTCCGATCATTCCTGCTGCCGGCAGGCTCTGTCAATCCCACTCCACATCCAAGCCGATTCTATGAGATTTATTCAACACCCACAGCAGACTGTCCAGCAACTACACTAAGTAAGACATGACACAAATTCACCCCCCCATTGCCCGCATCGTTCCCACTGAAACCCCTCTGCACGGTGTCACACTCACTGACAACTACGCCTGGCTGCGCGACAAGCAGAATCCCGATGTCACCGCCTACCTCAACGCGGAAAACGAATACGCAGAGGCCTTCATGGCCCCGCTCAACGGCCTGCGCGAAGAGCTGTATCAGGAGATGCTCAGCCACATCAAGCAAACCGATATCTCCGTCCCCTTCCGCGACGGCGCATGGTGGTATTACACCCGCACCGAAGAAGGCAAGCAGTACGCCATCCACTGCCGTAAAAGCACCTCCGCGCTCCCCGCTGGGGAGGTCGTCGATTCAGCAGCGGAAGAGCATGTGATCCTCGACGGCAACCAGCTCGCCGAAGGCCACGCCTTCTTTTCCATCGGCGCAACTGACATCAGCGACGACGGCCGCTGGCTGGCCTAC
>CAZHKN010000275.1:0-6731 GCA_964532725.1 uncultured Occallatibacter sp. | reverse complement strand
TCGTGAAAAAGTAGATGCAATCTTACCGGAGCTCGAGAAGCGCGCAACCTCCGGCCTGATCGAGATTCAGGAGACAACAATCATTGTTCCTGCGAAGAGCTGACTCCAAAAACAGAAGGCGCGATGCAGATTCATGGCATCGCGTCTTCTGAAATTTTCACCCGTTGCTACTTCACTGAAGTAAACGGTGACGCTGGTAATCCATCGCTGTTGAAAAGATTGCACTGCGGGCTGTTGGCCCAGCCATAGCGCACATATACCGGTTCCGCGACTGCCGGACTGCTGGCCACAATTGTTCCCCCGGAGAGCACCGCCGTTGCCGGCACAAACTTGCCGTCGGCCCCAGCTACTTCGAACGCAGTCACTGTCCCGCCCTTTGCGGTGAGACCATTGGCATGTTCAAACCATGCACGAATCGCGCTTCCTTCTTGCGTCGCCATCAGGAAAGTCGGCCCGGAATATTCAACGTTCTCGCCGTAGCTCAGGGCACGCGCAGCACGCCCCAGCCGCAGCCCCACGTCTACTTTATCTGTCGGATGAACATCCTCCGGGTTGCCGATGTCGATGGTCACGGCCATCGCCGTGTTGTGTATCTCCAGAGCTTTCAACTGCTCTTCGCGGATCGTGGCCCAGTCTTCATCTGGCCCCGATTTGAAATTCGAAATCTGCACATAGAGAAATGGAAAATCGCCGATGCCCCACTGCGAACGCCAATCCTCAATCAGCGTACGGAAGATGCGGCCATACAACGGCGCGCGCTCCAGGCGGCTGTTGCTCTCCCCCTGATACCAGATCACTCCGCGAATCGGAAACGGTGTCAACGGAGCGATCATGCCGTTATACAGCAACCCAGGCCCCCACATCGCCAGCAGTGGATGCCACGGAAACTGCGGCTCCGGTTTGCCCGACGCCTTGGCCTCATCGCGTAGCTTCTGCTGGCGCTGATCTTCAATCAGCGCATCCGCTTCGCTGTCGGTCATCTTGCCGCGGGAAACAAAGACCGGCGCTAGCGAGGCGTCCGCGCCCAGAGCCTCCAGCCGCGTCCATGACTCCGCAACCGTTCCCCCCCAAGTCGAGTCGATAATTCCAACCGGAATCTTCTCACGTGAGACAATATCCCGGGCAAAATACCAGGCCACGGCGGAGAAATCCCTGGCTTTATCTGGCGTTGACATTACCCAGCCATCGGTGTCGGCATCTGGAAGCGCATATTCCGAGGCATGTTTTTTCACTGTCAACAGGCGCAACCGGATGTTGGAGGCATTGGGCAAATCCTGCTGTGCAGTCGCTGCCTTCCGCATCTCGAATTCCATGTTTGACTGGCCCGAGGCAACCCAGACATCACCCACCATGACATCGTCCAGCGTGATCGTCTGAGTGCCCGCGCTCTTCACCGTCAGCTTGAACGGCCCGCCGGCAGCGCCGGGAGAGAGATACAAGCTCCAGTGGCCCAGCACGCCGGCCTTGGCGGTCTCCGTCTCACCACGGAAACTGACGCTGACTTCCTCACCTGGAGCGGCCATCCCCCAGATATGCACAGGAAGATCGCGCTGCACCACCATGTGGCTGGTCAGGATTTTTGGAAGAGTCACCTCCGCGGATGCGGCGGCTGAAGGAAGCAGAACAAGCAGGAGCAAAAATCGCAGTTTCACTGGTAGCCTCACTCAAGACAAAGTAGCAGATGAGGCCGACACAGGTGTATCGCAAATCTCTATTATTTGGCCGCATGCAGTTCTGAATGATCTGAAACACTATTTTGCAACTCCATTTCACAGTATGGGAAACCGATCCGCAACATTTTGCAGAATTACGTGTCCTATTCTTCCAATGGAGGTTGGTGCGTGCGCCCGCGCCCGTAACGCTTCGGTAAGTATAGCCACTCTTCAGTTCATCTCATCGCAGCCTGCATGTGAGCACTTTCGAAAACTGTCCCAATTGCACCACCACAGAAACGGGAAAACAGCTCAAATAAACCAATCCGGCGGAAATCCAAGCCAGGGAGGTCGCTATTTTTACCAGACGCATAGTAATACACATTGCATTTATTCTTTTCTGCACCAATTCTCTTCTCGGTAGCCTGCACGCCCAGGCAGCACTGCTGCTTGAGCAGCCCTACGGATTTTTCGGAGCGGTAAACCCCACCGGGCACGCTGCAATTTATCTCGCCAATGTTTGCGCCGAAACTCCAGTCCAGCTGCGCCGCTGCCAGCCCGGAGAGATGGGCGCGGTCATCAGCCGCTATCAAGGCATCGATGGCTATGACTGGATCGCCATCCCGCTGGTTCCCTACCTCTACGCCGTCGAAGATCCCTCCGCGGTGCCGGAGCATGTAGATCGAGAAATTGTCACCCGCTTTCGCGACCGTTATCGCGAAGCCCATCTGCTCGGCCTGGGAGAAAAGCTCTTCGCCGGCAATATCGTCAGAGGCGGCTGGACCGAGCTGATCGGCGCATCCTACGAGCGGCGTATCTACGCCTTCCGCTTTGAAACCACTCCCGAGCAGGACGACGCGCTTATCGCGGAGATGAATGCCGGCCCCAACCGCTCACATTTCGAGCTGCTCTACAGCAACTGCGCCGATTTTGCCCGCGTTACACTGGACCACTACCTGCCTGGCACTTTCAGCCGCAGCATTTTTCCAGATGCCGGCATGACCACCCCCAAGCAGATCACCTACAAGCTCGTCCGTTACGCGCGCAAGCATCCTGAAGAGCAGTTGGCCATCTTTGAGATCCCCCAGGTGCCCGGCTATCGTCATCTCAGCAGTTCCAACAAGAATGTGGCTGAGTCTCTGATTACGACTGTTTATGCGGCGCCGATTGCATTGGCCAACCCCTATCTGGCAGGCGGCATCTTTGTCGACTATCTGGTGCGCGGCAGCGCTCACCTTATCCCTAAGCACCCTGAGATATTGGGTCCAGAGAACCTCACGGCATTGACAGCACCCGCCCTACGGCCCCAGAATCCTTTCAGCACTGAAACGCAGGCCTCCAGCATCACGGACAGCGGCTTTACTGAGATGCCTGAAGATGCACCCCGCCAACCCAGCCTGAAAGGAATGATGTCAAACCATGAGTGACGCAAATCCCCAGAGCTTCAAGAATCATGGACGGCTAGATCCTCCATTTCATTTCTTCGTCATCCCGGTTTTCTTCGCTAGCCTGATCATTGCGATCGTTCATCTGGTCAGGCACTTCAACTTTCACTCCGCATGGCTGGTCGTTCTCGCGTTCGCCGCGATTGTTCTGGCCTTCAAAGTCCGCATGTATTCCATCAAGGTGCAGGATCGCGTGATTCGGCTTGAAGAGCGGTTGCGCCTGCAATCCCTTGCTCCGCAGGAGTGGCATGCGCAGTTTGCCCATCTCAACGAAGATCAGTTGATCGGCCTGCGTTTCGCAGCGGACGACGAAGTGGTGACACTGGCCAAAGTGGCGCTGGAGCAGAAGCTGACACGCAAGCAGATCAAGGAACGCATCAAGAGCTGGCGCGCAGACGACTGGCGGGTCTGACCATCGCTCAGCAATTGTTTTTTTGCTTGCAGTGAATCGCGGCTGCATCCCTGCATCGAACAGCTGCACTTGTTACTCTAATAGTTCGTGAATCCTCAACAACGTCTGCGTATCGCCGCGATTCAATTTCTCAATCCCGCGCCTCTGATGTGGGATTTCGAACATCCGCCTTTCAACGACGAACTGGCTAGCCGCTACCAAATTGACTGGATGCTTCCATCGGAGTGCGCAGACCGCCTGGCTGCAGGCAAGGCCGACATCGGCCTCATTCCCATCGCCGCGTTGGCGACAATTCCCGGTTTGCGCATTCTACCTGGCTGCACCATTGCCTCCAAAGGCCGTGTGCGTTCCCTGCTGCTGGTCCGTCGCGCTAACCAGCCACTCGCCAGCTTTCGTTCAATCGCTGCCGACTCAGCCAGCCGCACTACGCTGGTCTACACGCGTATTCTTTTGCATGAATGGCGCAATCCGGATGTGCCGTTCCTGCTGATGAATGCCTACCTTGATGCAATGCTTGACCGTGCAGACGCCGCGATCCTCATTGGAGATCCTGCGCTGCTGGCTCTCGAAGAGCAGGCAAACCGTTTTGTGAGGACCGGCGAAGAACTCGTCTACCACGACCTCGCCGAAGAATGGTTCTCGCTTACCGGCCTGCCTTTCGTCTCCGCCGTCTGGGCGGCTGCGCCGGGCATCCCTTTGGGCGAGAGCATCGAAGATGATTTTATTCGCTCCCGCGATCACGGGTTGGAGAATATAGAAGCGCTGGTACAGGAATGGTCGGCCAAGCTGCCGGTTTCAGAAGCAACAATCAGAACCTATCTCACCGAGAACATTCACTACCTTCTCGACACTGAATGTATCGAAGGCATGAAGGAATTCTTCCGCAGAGCCGCGCAATTGAATATTCTGCCCGAATACAACCTTCCCGCAGAACTGTTTGATACTCACTCTGCTCAATAATCTGCCCGACAAATAGTCTGGGTGCCTTGCCCACCCTGGCTGTCATCCTGAACGCAGTGAAGAACCTGCGGTTAGTTGCAATACAGCCAGAGTGGGAGGGTAATCAATCTACTTACTCACCCCATCCAGCGCCAGATTCAACTCCAGCACATTCACGCGCGGCTCGCCCAGCAGTCCAAACTGGCGCGAAGCAGTATTGTCTGCAACCACCTTGCGCAGTTGGTCTTCGCTCAAGCCGCGGGCTTTCGCCACACGTGCAACCTGATACTCAGCAGCATCAGGAGTGATATCCGGATCAAGCCCCGAGGCCGAGGTTGTCACCAGATCAATCGGCACCGGCTTGCCGGGGTTCTGCGCTGAGAGCTTGTCGATGTCGCCCTGAATCCGCGTCACTAACGCCTTGCTCGACTGCGCTAGATTCGATCCGCCTGAAGCCGTTGCATCATATCCATTACCAGCAGCCGAGGGCCGGGGATGGAAATACTTGTCACTGGTAAAGCTCTGCGCCAGCAGCTCCGAGCCAATCACCTTGCCGTCTTTGAGAATCAGGCTTCCGTTGGCTTTGTGGGGTAAGATCGCGCCGGCAATTCCGGTAACCAGCAGCGGATAGCCCACGCCCAACAGGACCGTCATAATTATGGTGAAGAGAATCGATGTCTTCCAAACTGAATGCACTTGAGATCTCCTTGCGAGCCTTCGCTCGCCCGTTCACAAACTACGCCTACGCCAGATGCAGAGCAAGCAGAGCCAGATCAATCGCCTTTATACCGGCAAACGGAATGATGATGCCACCCACGCCATAAATCAACAGATTGTTGCGTAGCAGAATATCCGCGGCCTTGGGTTCGTATTTCACGCCCTTGAGCGCCAGTGGAATCAGCGCCACGATAATGAGCGCGTTGAAGATAACAGCGGAGAGAATCGCGGAATGCGCCGTGGCGAGATGCATGATGTTCAGCGCGTTCAGTACTGGAAACACCCCGGCAAACATTGCTGGAATAATTGCAAAGTACTTGGCCACATCATTTGAAATGCTGAACGTCGTCAGCGCGCCGCGCGTCATCAGTAACTGCTTGCCAATCTCCACAATCTCAATCAACTTGGTGGGGTTGGAGTCCAGATCGACCATGTTGCCGGCTTCTTTCGCCGCCTGCGTGCCGGAGTTCATCGCCACGCCCACGTCTGCCTGCGCCAATGCCGGCGCGTCGTTGGTGCCGTCGCCGGTCATCGCCACCAGCTTGCCTTTGGCCTGCTCGCGCTTGATCAGGTCCATCTTGTCTTTGGGCTTGGCCTCGGCCAGGAAATCATCCACGCCCGCTTCGCGCGCAATCACCGCCGCGGTCAGCGGATTATCGCCGGTAATCATGATGGTGCGAATGCCCATCGCCCGCAGCCGCGCCAATCTGTCTTTCAATCCACCTTTGACAATATCCTTGAGGTGAATCACGCCCAGCGCGCTCGAATTTTCGGCCACCACCAGCGGCGTGCCGCCCATGCGGGCAACCTCTTCAACTGCTTCGCGTACCTTCTGCGGCAGGGCGCTTCCCTGCTCTTCGAGAAAACGCGCAATCGCATCTACCGAACCTTTGCGGATCACAGTCCCCGGTAGATTAACGCCGCTCATGCGGGTCTGCGCAGTGAAGGGTACAAACTCCACATGCATCTCTTCCAGCTCGCGTCCGCGCAGGTTGTACTTCTCCTTGGCCAGCACAACAATCGACCGCCCTTCCGGCGTCTCATCCGAAAGCGAGGAGAGTTGCGCCGCGTTGGCCAGCCTCTCCTGCGTCACATCCGGCGCGGGAATGAACTCAGTCGCCTGACGGTTGCCCAACGTGATCGTTCCGGTCTTGTCCAACAGCAACGTGTTCACATCGCCCGCAGCTTCCACAGCGCGCCCGCTCATCGCCAGCACGTTGTACTGGACGAGACGATCCATGCCCGCAATTCCGATGGCCGAAAGCAGTCCTCCAATGGTGGTTGGAATCAGGCACACCAGCAGCGAGACCAGCACAAATACCGTTTGCGGAGCCTTGGAATAAATTGCGAATGGTTGCAGTGTAACTACAGCCAGAAGAAAGACAATCGTCAACCCGGAAAGCAGGATGCTCAACGCAATCTCATTCGGAGTCTTCTGGCGCGTCGCGCCTTCCACCAGCGCAATCATGCGATCCAGAAAAGTCTCGCCAGGATTCGATGTGATGCGCACCTTGATCCAGTCCGACAACACTTTCGTGCCGCCGGTCACGGCCGAGCGGTCGCCGC
>CAZHKN010000274.1:0-6747 GCA_964532725.1 uncultured Occallatibacter sp. | reverse complement strand
GCCTCCGGCAACTCCTCTGCAACCAACTGGTCCGGCTCCAGCCGCTGCACTGTTTTGTTCACCGCAAACCCCGCGACGGCGGCCGCCTCCAGCCGGTCAGCCACTGGCCCAGTGCCAACAATCATAACCTGAACCGGGTCCAGCAGCAGCCGTTCCAGCGCCAAACCGTAACTGCCGGCATACAGGCCGAAATGCTCTACGATTCCAGAGAAGGTATCCAGCGTCTCCTCGGCGATCTCCCGGTAATCCTCGCGCCCGCTCAAAGTCTCCAGGCGCAGCAAAGCCGAGACTGCCGTCGGATTCCCTGCCGGCGTGGGCGAATCCTGCAACGGCTTGCGTCGCGCCGCCAAGGCCCCCAACGGAGCCGGCACGGTTCCATCGGCCCGTGCAGCAGGAATTGCGGCGTCATAAAACGCTCCAGCCGCAGTGTCATAAAAACGGGCAATCATTGCATCGGCCAGCGTAGTCGCTGCCCGGTATAGCCGTATCTCTCCACTCGCCATCCATCCATCAATGCAGGCGTGAATGGTAAACGCATAATCATCCAGCGTTCCTGGGGCAGCCTCGGCAGGCTTGGGCGCATCTTGAGGGTAAGAAATCACATGCAGCAAATTCCCTGCCCCGTCCCAGGCCTCGGCCAGTAATCGGTTGAGCGTCCGCAACGCAAAATCCCGTGGCTCCTGCTTGCGCAGAATCCGCGCCGTCTCCAGATATGCCGTCACTGCCATCGCATTCCAGCCTGTGTACAGGGTCTGGTCGATGAAGGGCGTGGGCCGCAACATTCGCGCTGCCAAAAGTTTTTGTCTTACACTATCCCGGAGCGTACTCAACTCGGCGATGCTTTGATTTCGCTTCTCCGCAAGCTTTTCAAGAGAATGTCTTACATGTAAGACATTCTTCGCCGGGTTATGATGCATATCCCCCAGCTCCCCGATATCCCAATAAATTGACGCAAACTCCAGCTCCATAGGCTCCAGAACCGCCTGCGCCTCTTCCAGCGTCCAGGTAAAATAATCGCCGTCGTCGTCGAGATTGATGTCCGCGTCCTGCGAGGCATAAAAACCGCCCTGCACGCGATCAGTCATTGTACCGTCCAGCCAGGACACAATCTCCAGCGCCGTCTGCCAAAAATCCTCACGCACAAAGCTCTGGAATCCATGCGCGTAATTCCGCAGCAGCTCAGTGTTGTCGTACAGCATCTTCTCAAAGTGCGGCACCACCCAGCGTTCATCCACGCTATAACGATGGAATCCTCCGGCGAGTTGGTCGTAGACCCCTCCGCGCGCCATTTTTTCGAGCGTAATCTGAAAAGCCGCGCCTGCCTCTTCGCTCTTGCGATTCATCGCCGTTTCCAACAGCAGATCCAACGCTCCCGGATGCGGAAATTTTGGTTGCGATCCAAAACCGCCATTGCGCGGGTCAAACTGGCTCAGAATCGAGGCGGAAATCTTGTCCACCAGCGCCAGCGTGAGTGACTGTTCCCCGCCCCGTCCAGAAAAACTCTCATTGTGCTCAATCGCAGCCATCACGCTGGCAGCCGACTCCAGAGCTTCCTCGCGCCGCTCCCGCCAGACCTGGGCCATCGTCAAAAGCACCCGCCCAAACCCGGGCCGTCCGTAGCGGTCATCGCGGGGAAAATACGTCCCGCCAAAATACGGCCTCCCATCGGGCGTCAGAAAAGCTGTGAGTGGCCAGCCGCCCTGGCCGCTGATCGCTGAGACTGCGGCCTGGTAGCGCGCATCCACGTCGGGCCGTTCATCGCGGTCCACCTTCACGGCGACAAAATGCTCATTGATCACCCGCGCCAGCTCCACGTCCTCGTACGACTCGCGGTCCATTACATGGCACCAGTGGCACCACACAGCGCCGATATCCAGCAGAATCGGCTTGTCTTCGGCCTCAGCGCGGGCAAAAGCTTCGTCATTCCAGGCGTGCCAGCGAACCGGCTGGCGCCGCGCCGAGCGCAGATAAGACGAAGCCGCATACTGCAAAAGGTTTTCTTCGTGAAGATTGGGAGTGTGTTCTTCAGCCATAGCTTGAGAATACCGTGGATAGCGGTACTCCTTCCCTCTTTAGAACCTGCCCTGTCGAAAAAGAGAGCAGCCGCGCACTCAACAACGAAGAAGATGCCGCCAAAATCCATCTCCGAGTATCCTAGGGTATGACTCATCAAATGATGGCGACCAAATCCGCAGCGCTCTCTTCAACGGCAGATACAGAGCCGCAGCCTCTGCCCCACGCGGCCCAGAACCGCTGCTTCGGCTGCGGACAGGCTAACCCCATCGGCCTGCGTCTCCAATTCCTTCTCGCCAAGGATGGGTCGGTTCAGAGTGAGGCGAACTTGGCAGAAGTCTTTGAAGGCCCCACCGGCTATCTGCACGGTGGCATCATCGCCACAATACTGGACGAAACCATGAGCAAGTCCGTCCGCGCCCACAATATAACCGCCATGACCCGCCACATGGAGGTCAACTACCTGCGCCCAGTTCCCTCTGGAGAGCCGCTACGCCTCGAAGGCCGAGTCCTGCGGAACGAGGGCCGCAAGCACTGGACCGAAGCCCGCATCTTCAACGCCACAGGCGATGTATTGGCGCACTCCAAAGGGCTGTTTATCGAAGTCAAACAAGCTGCGAAGGAATAATGCCCGCGCTACGCGCTCAATATTTTGCCGATAAATTTTACGAGAATCAGGGAGAGCCGGAAGGATTGGTTGCCCACCAGGGATTCGAACCCCAATATGCTGCTCCAGAGGCAGCTGTCCTACCATTGAACGAGTGGGCAAAAAGAGCAAAAGCTGCTTTGCATCGGCATCGGCATCGGCTTCCCTCCCGGCAGGGTGCCGGAATCAGATGCCAACTTGTTCATCATAGGAGCACTCTCCCCTTGCCGTCAAACTCCTGTCCCTCGATCAGCATCGACCAGTTACACTTTGAAACAGTGATCCAGCACGATCCATTCGCGCCGCAGCTTGATCTCACATTCGAGGAGCCGCGCTCTGCCCGCCGCATTTGGCCGGTGAGTGAACTCGTCGGCCAGGTTCGCGAACTCATCGAGCAGGAATACGGCGATTGCTGGGTCGAGGGCGAGATATCGAACTATCGCCCCGCTCCCTCCGGCCACGTCTACTTCACGCTCAAAGACGCCGACGCGCAGTTGCCCGTGGTTCTCTTTCGCCGCCAGGCAATGCTCCAGCGCTTCCGCGCTGAAGACGGCCTGCATGTCCTGGTGCGTGGCAAGGTCAGCGTCTACGAGCAGCGCGGCCAGATGCAGTTGGTGGCCGAGACCATGGAGCCGGTCGGTGCAGGCAGCCTGCAGTTGGCTTTTGAGCAGCTCAAGGCGCGGCTCAAGGCCGAGGGGCTTTTCGATGCGGATCGCAAACGGCCGCTGCCGGCTTTTCCGCGCACCGTAGGCATTATCACCTCGCCCACCGGCGCGGTCATTCGCGACTTTCTCAATATCGTCAGCCGTCGCCATTCCGGACTGAATGTTTTGCTCTTCCCGGTCTCGGTGCAAGGAGATTCCGCGCCCGCAGAGATTGAAGCGGCGCTCGAAGAACTCAACTCCTCCGGCCTTGTCGATGTTATCGTTGTGGCCCGCGGCGGAGGATCGCTCGAGGATCTCGCCGCCTTCAACAGTGAACGCGTCGCCCGCGGGATTGCATCCAGCCAGCTCCCAGTCGTTTCGGCTGTCGGACATGAGACCGACTTCACCATCGCCGATTTCGTGGCCGATCTGCGCGCCCCCACGCCTTCTGCCGCTGCCGAGCTGATTACCGAGGCCCAACACAAAATTGCCGAGCACTTGGCCTCGCTCTCGCACCGGCTTGACCGCGCCGTGCGCTATCAACTACTGCAGGCGCGCCAGCGGCTTACACGTTTGCCCGTCAGCCGGGCAGAAGGCCGCATCGCCGTGTTATTGCACCGTCTGGCCCAACGCCTGGACGATTTTTCCTTTCGCCTTGCGGATGAACTGCAGGATCAATTGCGCCATCGCCAGATTCAGGTTGCCGATCTCACTGCCGCGGTCTTGCGCTGCGATCCTCGGCAGAGTCTCGCACTCGCTCGTCAGCGTTTAGGCGCCAGCCATTCGCGGCTCCATCGATCAATTGAGCGCAGAACGCAAGCCCTCACCGCCGCGCACGGCTCGCTCGATGCACGTCTCCACTCGCTCTCACCGCTGGCAGTCCTTGATCGCGGCTATGCGCTGGTTCTCGATGCGCAGGGCGGCGTTGTCCGCTCAGCAACTCAACTCGCAACCGGCGACACTGTCGTAACGCGCCTCTCCGATGGCGTCTTCACCAGCCGCGTGGAATCCGCGGCCCCTACGAAGAAAGCAAAAACTCGCAAATCATGACCACAGCAACCACCCGCAAACTCTTCGGTACCGACGGCATCCGCGCCGTCGCAGGTGAATATCCTCTCGACGCACAAACCGTCTATGCAGTTGGACTGGCTCTTGGCCACTCGTTGCGCAAGACCGCGCAACCCCCTGTAACCAACGACGCTTCCGTTTCAATCAAAGTCATTCTTGGCCGCGACACACGCGAGTCCAGTCCATGGATCGCGGCAATGCTGGCCGCAGGATTGCGCCAGACAGGCGTGGATGTCGAGAGCGCAGGAATCGTGCCCACCCCGGCAGTCGCGTTTCTGACTCGTACCCACGGATTTCAGGCGGGCGTGGTGATCTCCGCGTCGCACAATCCCTGGCGCGACAATGGTATCAAGCTTTTTGGCGCCGATGGTTTCAAGCTCGCCGATGCGGTCGAACTGGCGATGGAAGAGGAGATCCTTCACCACGCTGCCTCCGCACAGGCGCCCGCCCCATCAACGCTACCCGCAATCGAAGATAACCCCGCGCTCCAATCCGATTACATTCAGTTCCTCATCAACTCGGTTCCAGGACTCTCGCTAACCGGTTTGAAGATCGTTGCCGACTGCGCCAACGGAGCCGCGGCAGCCGTTGCGCCGGAGCTGTTTCGCCGCCTCGGTGGCAATGTGACACTCCTCCACGTCGCCCCCGATGGCCGTAATATCAATGACATCTGCGGCGCACTTCACCCCGCGCATGTCGCAGATGAAGTGCTAGCCCGCGGAGCGGGGATCGGGCTAACCTTCGACGGCGATGCCGATCGCTGCATGTTGGCCGGTTCGCGTAACAACGTTATCAATGGCGACGCTATCCTGCTCATCATCGCCCGCGACCTCAAAGCCCGTGGTCTGCTCACCGGCGATCTCGTCGTCGCAACCACCATGTCCAACATGGGCCTTGAAGCAGCACTCAAGCGCAGCGGAATTCGTATGCTGCGCGCGCCGGTAGGCGACCGCTACGTACTCGAAGAAATGTTGAAGCACAACGCGGCTCTCGGCGGCGAGCAATCCGGACACATCCTGCTGCCGCATCTGGCTACCACCGGCGACGGGCTGCTTACCGCTCTCGTCGTCCTTGATCTGATCGCCCGCCCAGGAAAGACCATCGATGAGTTGACCGCCGACCTGAAGGTTTTCCCGCAAGTGATCGTCAACGTGAAGGTGCGCGAGAAGAAGCCGCTCGAATCTATCCCCGCTGTCGCCGCAGCTATCCGCGCAGCCGAGGAAGAGTTGAAAGATACGGGCCGCGTCGTCATCCGTTACAGCGGCACCGAGGCTCTGGCTCGCGTGATGATTGAAGCCGAAAGCGAAGAAGCCATGCGCCGCCACGCCGAGACGATTGCTGCTGCGATTCGCGATGAACTAGGCGTGTAGTGCCTGATCCTCGCACTTACTCCGTCCAGAATAGAGCGCACGAATTTGACATCGAATCCCATCTGGGCATCTAATTTAGGTTAGCTGTGGTGAAGGAGTTCACCCTTAACCGCTGTCCTCGCTAATCGTCTGGACAGATGATGACTCCTGACAGGGAATCCTGTTGCGGAGTCATTTCCCGGCGCGATCCCCAAAACACAAATGAGCGAAAGAGCGCATGGATGCTATCGATTCCTGCTCTTTGCAGCCTGCCTGGAGCAGCTTTGATCTGCCCTCAGGATCGCTGTAGAAACTCAAGAAGGAGAAGTGCATTGCAGAAATACCTTCTGATCGCTGTCGGGGGCGCTCTCGGTTCCATCGCCCGCTACTGGATTAGCTCTACAATTGCCAGCCGCGCCGGATTGAAGTTTCCCTACGGCACGCTGGTAGTGAACCTCACTGCATGCCTTGTGATCGGATTCACGCTCACTTATCTGGGCAAACGTGCCGACCTGAACCCTGCCTGGCGCTTCCTGGTGCCCATCGGCTTCATCGGCGCATACAGCACCTTTTCCACCTATGAGTGGGAGACACTCTCGACATTGCGTTCGGGCGCCTTTGCTCTGGCCGCGCTCTATGCCGTCGGCAGCCTGATTCTGGGACTTGCAGCCACCTGGGGCGGCGCAGCACTTGCTGAAGCGCTCGGCTAGGCATGAGTCTGCCACCGGTGTGCATAAGGCGCTTGACCTTTCATGCCGAAGAGTGCTTCAATCCACGGTTGTGCAGCGAGTATTTCACTTGAGTGGAGAAGTACTCGCGGCGTCCGGGAGGCAAGCATGTTAAGTTCCGGCAAAGCAGTTAAAGTCAGCCTGTATATGAGCGACGGGGCAAAACACCACGGAGTTCCCATCTACACCAGCGTCCTCGACTTCCTCTTTCACAGTGGAATCACCGGCGCAACGGTTCTGAAAGGCGTAGCCGGCTTCGGCGCCACGCATCGCATCCACTCCGCGCACATCCTTGAAAT
>CAZHKN010000273.1:0-6810 GCA_964532725.1 uncultured Occallatibacter sp. | reverse complement strand
GTTCCGCGGTGACCGAATTTGTATTCAACCAGAACGGACAGCGTGTCTCGACCTGGAAACCGGGCTATTATCAGCTCGCCGGGCAGACATACTGGGGCGCAAAGCCTGTTGAATTCTACGCGGCGAGCGTGGCGAACTACCAGCACCAGGACTGGCTGGGGACAGAGCGCATGCGGACGACGTATACTGGCGCGGTGGAAGGCTCCTACCAATCCCTGCCCTACGGCGACGGGCAAACCAGCAGCGGCGCGGACTACGACGCCTATCACTTCGCCGCGCTGGACGCGGACTACGCCAGTGGCACCGATAACGCGCAGTTCCGGCAATACTCGCCTGCGCAGGGCCGCTGGATGAGGCCCGACCCGTATTCCGGCAGCTATGATCCTGGCAACCCGCAGAGCTTTAACCGCTATAGCTATGTGCTCAACAATCCGCTGGCAGGCATCGATCCGAGCGGCCTGAACTGTGATGTTGGGCCGGGATGCCCTGCTGCAGGCGACTGCGCCAATGACCCAAATTGCTATGCTGGCGATGTCCCCGGCACCCCTGGCTGGGGCGGTGGTGGTGTGGGAAGTCTCTGGGCCCAGTCGGCACAAGCAGAGACAGATTGGTTGGGGAGTGGGAGCATCCCTTGGTTTCAGATGCAAGGAGGATTCCTGATGTTGCAAATTCCCTCCACTTCTGTATGGACTCCTAATTCGAATTACGATTACGATGACCCTCTTGCCGCCAATGGCACTCTCAGCGAACAAGCGAACTGGATACAGGTAAATGCTGATGGATCAATCACTCAGGGACCGGCTGTTCCGTCGGGAGGGACAGCGCAATGGAATGCCTCAAGTAACGGAGCACAACCACCATACAACCGTGTGGGACCATTTGATCCAAGGTGGAAGCCAAACGGCGGGTATCCTGAACCACCGGGAGCTGAAGAGGCGCGCTGCAAAGGCGTTGAGAAAGCGGCGGAGGGAGCGGATATGGTACTTACTGCCGGCGGAGTGGCTACAGGGGTTACGGCTTTGGTCTCGGGTCCGGTGGCAGTAGCTCCAGCGATATTCACTGCAGGGGCGGGTGTGGCAGATTTGTTCATTCACGGTGTGCATTTCTTTACTTGCCCGTAGCACAGCGCTCGCGTTCATAAGGAGGAACTGATGGCACAATCGATTGAAGGGATGAGCGGAATGACTAACGACGGCACCATGCGCAGGCAGGAGGCGGAGTGGTATCGTCCGATGGTGATTATTTTCCTATTTGTGGCCCTCGGTTGTGATGTCTTTCCCCTGACCTTTGTTTTCCAACATCACGACCTTTCAAAGCGGTTGGTTGCGTTTCTTTTGTTCATAATTATCCCTCTCCTTTGGGTCTGTGTGGTCGTAGGAGACCGCAAGCTTGAAGGGATTCTCGGGGAAAGGGAGGTGGATTTAACAACTCGGCAGGCGATCTTAAATGCAAGTTCAACATTTTCGCTGACGGTTCTTTCTGTGGCTTATTCCACAATTATCGTTACGACCTGCAATCTGTTTACTTGTTGGAAGTGAAGGCGCTTACAGCCTGCGTGTCCATAGCTTCTGAGTGACGAATTGGTCCCTGCAAGTGAACGCCCCAAATAACGGACCACTAAATTGCGCTACGTGGCCTTCAGGAGAACAGCAGCAGTGTATCGAGACAAACAGGAAGGCCCAGAAGTGCTATGCCGTTGCAGATGCAGCTGCCGCAGACGATTACGCAGCCATGGGGACGATGCCGCGAGCACGCACCATTGTTGGTGGCGGAATTATCGGTACACTATTCGGGATAGCTACGAAGTCAAATCCGGTTGGTTGGCTTGCAAGTGTTGCAGTAGCTTTTAAGGACAACATTGGAGGAGCCGTTGTCGGCTCGATTAAATGGGAGAATGCCTATCAAGCGTGCGCTGTGGCCCCCTAAGTACTGCGCCTGCACAACTGGGTTCTATCCCGGGTCTCAGAATTAAGATTCGGGATACCCATTTTCCGAAGAACGACTGCAACACTACACGGGCACAGTACTAGGCTAGGAGGCTAAGTGACAATGCGCGAATCGAGGCAACTTATGAACCGACTATCTTGGGGGGAGGCATTGATGATGGTAGCTGCCCTCATATTGCCTTGGGCAGTAATTGGTGCCATTTTTCGATCGAATGTAAAGCTTGGATTTTACATTGGGTTTTCTGCGGGTACAATTTGCCTGCTGATAGTCAAGCCGAAAAGGATTAGTAAGTGGGCAATTATCGTGTTTTATGGTGCAGTTCTGCTTGTTCAAGCAATTCTGGGACCGAACTTCATTCATTGAGGTGTGTTGTAGCCCCAAATGAAGGGAACAGTTGCAGTGTCCTCGATCCGAACTGCAAGAAGACGGGAAAGGTTGCCACGTATCTATCTTTCCTCGGGTGTGAAAACCTCTCGATAATGGAAACCATTACCGATGAGGAAGATGGTAAAGGCCCAATAGCCTACGGGTTCATAAATGCCGGTGCTGCTGCTGCCATCAAGTACAAGCAGTTCAACCCGATTGGTCTTACGTTTGTTGCGACGGCTGCCATCATGGATTTGAGTGCGGTAGCTAAGGCCAACTCTGTTTGCACAAAGGCAATCTATGGCAATTAATTCCAGCCAATCATCTTTGGGGAACACAATGCAGATTTTCAAGACAACCCGTGGCTATGCACTTGTATTTTCCGCTTACGCATTTATCGCGCTGGCCACTTTGCATAATTTGTTCAGGAAGCCAGGCGCGTCGATCACTCACTCGCCGTTTTCGACGCAGATTCCTGAGATCGTTGGTATGCTATGCTGCGCAATAGTCTTACCGGGACTGCTACGTAAGACCTCGAATACCATTGAAAGAGTGGTTCTGATTCTTACAGAAGTGGTTTGCCTTCTATGGCTGGCGAATGTGCTGCCGAAGGCCGGACTTGATTGGGCTGTGATTCCATATGAACATTATTTTTCCGCAACCCTTGTCTGTGCTTCGGCTCTTTTGGCAGGTGTGCGCTTAGTTGGCGTGGTGCGCCAATGATAAGCCGATCAGCCAGCAAGCCATCTCGTCTGCGGGCGGGTGGCTGGGTGCGCCACCCTTGACCACGAACCCAGCTCAGCTTCAATCCGGTGATCAACCAGATCAACACCACGCCTACACCTATGACGCTGAGGAGAATATCACAGCGGTGGATGGGGGCGCGACGCAGACCAATGTTTACGATGCACTCAATCATCGGGTGCGCACGGTGGTTGGTTCCGGGGTGACCGAATTTGTATTCAACCAGAACGGACAGCGTGTCTCGACCTGGAAACCGGGCTATTATCAGCTCGCCGGGCAGACATACTGGGGCGCAAAGCCTGTTGAATTCTACGCGGCGAGCGTGGCGAACTACCAGCACCAGGACTGGCTGGGGACAGAGCGCATGCGGACGACGTATACTGGCGCGGTGGAAGGCTCCTACCAATCCCTGCCCTACGGCGACGGGCAAACCAGCAGCGGCGCGGACTACGACGCCTATCACTTCGCCGCGCTGGACGCGGACTACGCCAGTGGCACCGATAACGCGCAGTTCCGGCAATACTCGCCGGCGCAGGGCCGCTGGATGAGGCCCGACCCGTATTCGGGCAGCTATGACCTTGGTAATCCGCAGAGCTTTAACCGCTATAGCTATGTGCTCAACAATCCGTTAAGCAATCTTGATCCGTTGGGATTGGATGATTGCGCCGCGAGCGAAGACGGCGCGGACGACGGCAGCGGTGACGATGGTAGCGGTTGTGATGCAGGCGATGGAAATGACGGCGGCGGTGGTAGCGGAGGTGGCGGCAGTGATGGGGATGGCACATGCATGAATTGCAATGGTCCGAGTCCGGCAGGTCCGGTAGGTGGGATGGCTGACAGTCCGTGCATCCCTAATGCTGATGGCACATGCACCATTTATGAGGACAACCCTCAGCCCTATGACAGCTACATTCCAGAAGAAGTGATTTGGTCCGATGACAACTCGATCACACTTCCCACGAACGTCCTTTGGTATCCTCTCGCATCTTTAAAATCGGCTGTCAAGCGATTGTCACACACGAGTGTTTTGGCCCCCAATCATTGTTTGGGTACTGCTTCGAGGGCGATGATGAGAGATTATGCAATAGGAGAAGGCGTTGGCACCATCTTTGGAGGGTTTGCCGGAGGGTTGGTTGCGGCAGGCTTCACGGAAGCATCTGACTCCTATCCGTTTGCTGGTCAGGAAATCTCTTCTGGAATTATCGGCGGAGGGGTCATGGGTGCCGCTTACTCTCTCGCTCCAACCACTGCTGGAGCAATGATCGACGGTGCTTGGACATATCTCACTTGCAAGTGACGGTACAGATCACTAACGCATCTTAGATTGGAGGAACGATGAAAAGTTTGCAAAAGAAGCATGACTGGCTTGGATTTCTCACCCGTGAGATTCCTATAGCCGTGCTTGCGGCAGTATGGTTGTTTGAAAGACTAATGAAGGGTGACATTGCTGGCGCAATAGTGCTGGCGGGGTTAGGATTCGTATTCATATCAATTGGGAATTATTTATGGACGCGCTTCCAGTAACATTTCAGGGGTTGAAGCCGGGTGACCCTCCCTTGACTTGGCACAAGCGACCGGGTGCCCCATCCTTCCGCAGCCTATTGTTCAGTCTCATGGCATCCTTTACATTTTTCGGTCGCAAGTCCTGTGGCTGCAACAGAGGCCAGGAAAAGGCGGCTGCTGCGCAACCTTGGAAAAAGAAAGGGCCTTTTCCCACTTTCCCTGGCCACTACGACGGCTATCCATAGGGAATCTCCAAAAACGAAGTGTAAAGGATGTCGTGGAACTCAACAGCCCTATCGCGGAAGGGTGGGACACCTCGAACCGAGATCAGCTTCAATCCAGCGACCAACCAGATCGACACCACCGGATACGCCTACGACGCGGTAGGCGACATCGCCATTGACGGCTTCCACAGCTACACTTACGACGCGGGAGGAAATAGAACCGCCCGGAATGTGAGCGAACGAATCGGCGATGTGCGCAACAATGACGGGGAATTGCTGGAAGAAATTTCGCACCGGAAACTCTTCGCAACTAATTCGCAGTAGAGTGCGATGTTCACTTTGAAGCTGTTGGAACGGATGCGATGACAGTCTTTTTGAGACCGCATTTGTCGCATAAACCGCGATCGAGCGAATTCCATTCTCAGACTGCTGAGGGCGCAAGTGTGCTTTTAGCTTGTATATCAATTTGTGTACCACTGTAACCGCAAATTCCGGTTAGTGAGCGTTAGGGCGATTCCTGAATAAAGGAAAAGCCCGTTGATTTAACAGGCTTTAGCGGATGCTAGTTGGTAGCGCTAACGGGAATCGAACCCGTGTTTTAAGATTGAGAATCTCACGTCCTAACCCCTAGACGATAGCGCCGCATTGCAGGGGCGGCCATGGCTGGCCACTCTTTCTACTTTAACAAAAATCTGGGCTACTGCCAAAGGAGCTGCGGTGTTTCAGGATCGGCTGAGGGAATTGCCACCAAACTGAACTTTAAAATGCTTATCCAGCGGCGGCAGATCGAACCGGCACAGATCCGCTCACTTCGCTGTTGGAACCGCCGAAACCGAGTCCACGGGCATCGCTGCATCCATGCGTTTCTTCGTCAAGGCACGCGCCAAATCCAGTTCCGCATTCTGATTCAGTTCCTGAAGATGCAGCAGTTGCTCCAGTTCCGTCCGCTCCGGAGCTGGCCTGAAATCAGGAAACTGCTCCGCCAGATTCTGCATCAGGAAGCCGTGGCGCAAATGCCGCGCGACCAGCAGATTTGTGAGGGAAATCTCTTTCTCGATCTGCGCCGAAGTCAGGTGCGTCGGGTCCGAGTCCTGAAACATGTACGCTACGGCATCGGTAAACACGTCGGCTTCCTGTTCATGCGCCTGATCGATGCGCTCAAAGAAACCATACAGCTCTGCTGTCTTCATCACCTCATCCTGCGGCATATACGCGGTGATGCCGGTCTGGCTGGCGGTCTTCCACGCGGAGTCTTCCATGCGCGCGTTGTCGGTGTTCCACAAAAGTATGCCAGGCAGCCCGCCAAGTTTGGCGCCAGGATGTTGTTGCAGGTAGAGAAGCACCAACAGGTTATTTTGCAGCATCGCGGAGTCGTGGTGAAAATACCCGGTGTTGGCCCGGAAGCGCGATTGATTCTCCTGCAATTCGCGCGCCAGCGCCTCGCGGGTTTCCGCGACCTGATGCCGGTGGTGCAGCCATTCAACGGTCGCTTCCAGGCCCAGGGCAATCAACAGTCCAATGGTGATGGTGGCCAGATGAATGAAGAAATCTCGCCAGCCATGGATGGACTCGTGAGGGGCATGTACGTCCAGCATTCCAGCATCTCCGCGCGGCTCTGCTCAACTTGCCGACAGGGAAAGTTTATGCGCTACGCGCACTATCTGGATAGCTCGCAATCAGGATTGCCGGGAGAAGCCGGCGCGAAGCAGAGGCTTATTTGCCGTCAGTCTCGCGTTGCGACTGGAGGCGGGCGCGGAGAAAACTCGCAATCAGCCCGAGAACTCCTGCACCGAGCAAGATTTTGGCCTCGGTTGGATGATTTTGCATCACCAGATAGACAAAACCGCCAAGCACCAGAGTCAATGCCAGCGCGGCGATCCCAAGAGCGATGGCCGCATAGATAAATTCTCGATGAAGTTCACGGTCGCGGGCCCGGAGCAATTGCACTGCCAGTTCAGGATTGATCGCGTGGTATTGCTGGAGTTGTTCAGGACTTGGTGCGAGAGAGACTTGCTGTTTGGCCATG
>CAZHKN010000272.1:0-6857 GCA_964532725.1 uncultured Occallatibacter sp. | reverse complement strand
GGACTCGTGCTGCCAGGGCTGGGCAGTGCCGATTGACCGGTCTGCCTATGAGAAGTACCAGGGTGTGCAGCCAGGACCGCTGCGTACCCTGCTCGATACGAAGATCTTGCTCACTCCAACTGACCCCAATCCGGCCCACTATGCGCGGGTGCAGATGCCCGCATCGCAGGTCTGCCCTTTCCTCAATGAAGAGCGGCTTTGCCAGATTCAGTGTGAGCACGGAGAGGAATTTCTCTCCGTTACCTGCGCCACCTATCCGCGCATCGCGCAGACTATCGACAACCTGAAGGGGGTAGCGCTCTCCCTTTCCTGCCCGGAATCGGCGCGGTTGGTGCTGCTCAATCCCCGGCTGCTTGCTCCGAACAGCACGGGCGGATACCAGATCAGTTGGCAAGATACCGGTCCCGGTGAGCCGTCTCTGCTGCCTTACTTCTGGCCAATCCGGGAGTTTGTACTGGGCCTGATCGCGAACCGGGCTTACCCGCTTTGGCAGCGGCTGTTTCTCGTCGGCGCCTTTTGCCGCCGGCTCGATACCGTAAAAACCGCCGCGCTGAAACCGGACGCATTGGCCGTTTGGGAGAGAAAACCTCATGACTTTCTCCGCGGTTTCCCCTCCCTCTATCATGATTTTGCTGGGGCGGTAGCAGCGGGCGGGTTGCGCGCGGCGATGGACGCGATTCCCGCCGATCTCGGACTGCAACTCGATATTGTGCTGCGGTTAACCGGTCTGGGCAGCAAACGGGCGCGCATCAATCCGCGCTTTCTGGAGTGCGCGCGCGTTTTTGCCGAAGGGATCGGCCTTGGAGCAAATGCGCCCCTCAAAAGCTGTATCGGCTTCTACGGCACCGCATACACTCACGCCTACGCACCTTTTTTCGCCCGCCATCCTTACATTCTGGAGAATTACCTTATCAATATGATCTTTGCCAAAGCCTTTCCCTTTGGCGCAAAAAACGGAGCTCTTCCGGGCGATCCAAACATGGCACAGGAGTTTGCAGAGCTGGCCACGCAATTCGCCCTGATAAAGGGGCTGCTGATCGGCGTTGCCGGATTTTATGGCAATACATTTAATGCAGACCATGTCATTCACACTGTGCAGTCTGCTTCAAAGCACTTTGAACACTATCCCGAGTTTCTCCCACAGGCGCAGGGTCTTTTGGAAGCCCGTGGCCTGAATAACGCGCATGGACTAACCATGCTGCTGCGAAATTAATCCTCTCCAATTTTCTGTGCGCCTTCGCGGCTCTCCGCTTGCCCCAGAATCAGGCAGACCTTCTTAAAACCGGGTAATATTCAGCCCCTCGGCAAGGAGCGCAAGTTTGCATCCCAGCGAGACACCATATTTCGAAGCAATCAGGCCGAATTATGCAGAGGAATTCCACTGTATCGGTCCCGCCTGTGAGGACACCTGCTGCCAGGGCTGGTCTGTGCCCATTGATCAGGCCGCCTGGGCCAAATATCAGGCGGTCCCTCCGGGCCCGCTGCGGACGCTGCTGGATGTGAGTGTGTTGCGGACTCCAGAGAAGGATGATTCCGAAGGCCGGGCTGCTTCCGCGCTGTTCGCACAGATGCGCATGACACCAGAAAATGCCTGCCCATTGCACGGCGCGGATGGTCTTTGCCGGATTCACGCCGCACTGGGCGAAGCGTTTCTCCCCACAACCTGCGCAACCTACCCACGCATCCTGCGTTCTTTCGCCGGTCGGCAGGAAATGGCACTTTCGCTCTCCTGCCCCGAGGCAGCACGGCTAGTGCTTCTGAATCCAAAACTGTTGAGCGACGCCGCGCCAGAGCAGGCGCCAGAGTCCTGGCAGAAGTTTGGCTTCAACTCCGATCTGCCTTTCGAGATTGGAAACCCTCTTCTCCTCTACGCACAGCCGATCCGCAACTCGGTTCTGACGCTGGTGCAGAATCGCAATTACCCGCTCTGGCAGCGGATGTTTTTGCTGGGCATCTTTTGCCGGCGTCTGGACGCGATCAACGGGGGCGAATTGCGCCGCGCGATCCCTGCGTTTCTCAACGACTTTGAGGCTACCATTGCCGTGGGCGGTCTCCGCGCTGAGCTGCAAACCGTGCCCGCCGACCATCAGCGCCAGTTGGATCTTGTCCTGCAAATGGCGGGAATGCTCTTGCACCGCTCAAATGTGCGGCCACGGTTTGTCGCCTGCATTGAGGCCTTTACGGCAGGTATCGGCAACGGGCCGGGGGCAACACTGGAATCGCTGACAGCGCAATACGGCGCGGCGTACGACCGCTACTTCGCTCCATTCTTGCGCAGGGAGCCGCACATTTTGGAAAATTACCTGATCAATACCATCTTTCGTTGCCAATTTCCCTTCGGGCGCGATGGCTTGAAGCCCGATGCCCGGCCATCGCTCGGGCGGGAGTTTGCCCTGCTGACCAGCCAGTTCGCGCTCATCAAGGGACTGCTGATTGGCGTAGCGGGATTTCATGGTGAACACTTTGCCCCCGAGCATGTCGTGCATACTGTACAGACCGCCAGCAAGCACTTTGAGCATCACCCGGAGTTTCTGACCCAGGCGCAAATGCTGCTCACCGAATGCCAGATGGATGGGGCGCGGGGGCTGGCGATTCTGCTGCGCAATGTGGAGACGCATTCGCCCCACCAGCCGATGGCTGAAAAACGACATCCTGGTCCGCAACCGGGAATGAATCCCCGAAGAGGGTCTCGTTCGCCGGAACCGGGGCTAAATTTCGAGGAAGCAGAGGAAATCGCGCCGCTGGTCTGAACTCTATTCCCTGCTCCCCGGCCCTTCTTTTTTTCGCGCCAGGCGGGCAAGTGTGGCCAACTCACGCAGAACCTGCTTAAGCGGACGTGCGGGCGTACCCCACAGCACAGTTCCGGGTTTGAGTCCTTCATTCGTGACGGTTTTGCCGCTTAGAACTCCGGCCTGGCCGCCTAGAATCACGCCAGGACCGACATGCGCGTGGTCGCCGATTCCCACCTGCCCGGCGATCACCGCGCCGTTGCCCACGGTGCAGGAGCCGGAAATTCCTGTCAGCGCGACGATGATCACATCTTCGCCGATATCGCAGTTGTGGCCGATGTGGATGAGGTTATCGATTTTAGTCCCGCGACGAATACGAGTCTCTGCCAAAGCGCCGCGATCAATAGTGGTGTTGGCGCCGATCTCGACATCGTCTTCGATGACGAGAGTTCCCTGCTGGGGAAATTGCGTGTAGGCCCCCGTGCTGTTGTCCCGAACATAGCCGAAACCGTCCGCGCCGAGGACTGCGCCGGAGTGAACAACGACGCGGTCGCCGAGCGTGGTTCCTGCATAAATCACGGCGCGGGGATAGATGTGACAATCCGCGCCGATTCTGACTCCGTTGCCGATGAAGGCTCCGGCGGCAATGCGGCTGCCGGAGCCGATGGTTGCTGAATCCTCGACAACCGCGCTAGGGCCGATGGAGACATTTGTGCCCAACTCGACATCGGCTCCGACAACAGCCGTGGCATGAACTCCGCTTGTAGGTGGAGTTGGCTTGAGCAGTTTGGCTGCGCGGGCAAACCAGAGTCGCGGTTGTTTGTCTTCGATCACAGCCTTATCCGAGGGAAAAGTGTCCGCAGCACCCTGGCGGAGAACGACGGCTCCGGCGTTGCTGGCGAGGGCTTCGGCGGCAGAAGCGGCGTCTTCGACAAAGACGAGGTCGGAGGCAGAAGCGGTGGCAGAGGAATTGACCCCGCTGATGACTGTCTCAGGACTCCCCTGCGCCAGCTTTCCACCCAATGCTTTGACTAGATTACCGAGCCTCATCTCTATCCCTTTCACGTCCATGATGCGCCGAATTTTCCGGTTAAGAGTTCAAGAAATGACAGTGCCAAGAACTCAGTTCATCGAATTCCCTGTAGTGCAAGGCCACATTTTCCCGAATTCAGAATCGTGAACGTCAGGGTCGCCATAAAAACAGAATGTCGTCTTATGGGCGTCGCCAAAAACATCCGCATAGGACACATCGCCAACCACAAAAAATTGAAACATTTCGTCGTTACCGGGCGACGCAAAGCAATGATAGTCTGCGCTCGTGTTCGGGAAGATGTCGGCATGGCCAGGATGGGTTTTCAACTTATTCCAAACCTCCGGCGGAGGACTGACTTCGTCGTGCTTACCAACACCCTCTGCGACAACGCATCCGCGCCGCACAACCGCATTCAGCGCGGGACTTGAACCGATGGCAGTAACATGAACGAGCGCGCCGACGTCCTTGGACTTCGGAATCGTATCGCGAAATGCCGAGGCCTGAATGCCGACATAGGCGCGGTTGCTCCGTTTCATCACATCTACCGAGTCATTGTGCGAGATTTCGATTTGCCTCTTCGCATCCTCGTGCGACATCTGAATTTGCTTCTCAGCGGACCGGTATTGCAAGTAGCTGACAACGCCCGTCCCGATGGCTACGAGCAGCCCAAGTAGACCCATGTTGATGTGAGAGCCTCGCCGCTTCGTTCTCTGCTTTGAATCATGCGAGGGTACAGCATTCCTTTTACCGTCCATAACACTCCTTGGGAACCATTCTCGCGGACGGATTCGATGGGCTATGGGATGCCGCTTCCACAATCTCCACGAGCGACTTTAATACAGCCCCGGTTCACCGGTAGGCCTCGTTTTCCAGCGGCGGTGGATCCAGAGCCATTGGTCGGGATAACGGCGAATCCAGGACTCCAGCACGCGGTTACACTGCTGGGTCGCCGCCAGTATATCGGCCTCGGTATCCCTGCTGCGCTCGAAGTTCAACTCGGGGCCGAAATGGAGAACGTATTTTCTCTCGCTTGGTTCCCAAAGCATGAATCCGGGAAGAACCGCAGCGCCGGTTTTGAGTGCTACGCGGGCCAGACCGGACGCAGTACAGGCCTGGCGGCCGAAAAAATCTACGAAGACCCCCTGCGGAGGGGTCATGTTCGTGTCCATCAAAATTCCGACGGTCTTTCCCGAGCGCATTGCAGTCAGCAGGCCCCGGGCAAAATCGTCTTTATGCAGGACTCTGTTGCCGTGCAGGCAGCGGATGCCATTGACGAACTCGTCGAGCTGCCGGTTGTCGAGCCGGCGGATGACCATGCCCATCGGATGGCCCATCAGCGAGTGATAAAAGCTCGACAGCTCCCATGCGCCCAGATGGCCGGTGAGGATAAGCACTCCTTTGCCGTGGGCCTGGGCGGCCAGATAGTGGTCGAGTCCTTCGGTGCGGATCCAGCTTATGATGTTGGCGGCGGTGTAGCGCCGCATCCGGCAGAACTCGACCAGTTGCCAACCGAGATGGCGATAAACGCTCCGCAGCAGCTCTGCTCTTTTAGTTCTTGGGAGTTCCTGCAAGGCAAGGTCCAGGTTGCGCTCGCCTACACGACGTAACCGGCCCAGAGCGTGGTAGATGGACCACGTAAGAACGCCTGCGATCCAACGCGCCAGCGGACGCGGAATGCGTCCCAGCGCGCGCGCCACGGCTATCACCAGCCAGTATTCAAGTCTCTTCCGCATCATGGAGGGCAAACTATGATTTTAGACTCTCCGGGCGCAAAGAGGCACGATGCCGAAAGAAACGCCAGACAGAGTTCTCTCCGTCTGGCGTAGGCATTGAAGTGGAGAAAGGTTACTGCAGGGAGTAAACCGTGGTCAGCACTTTATCCGCGACGTTCTTGGGCAGCGGCGCATAAGAGAGCGACTCGACTTCATTCTCGCCGGAGGTAATAATCCAGCTCAACAGATCCTTGATCACCTTGCCCTTGGCCGCGTCCGGAGACTTTACGGGAACCAGCAGCCAAGTAAAGCTGGAGACCGGGTATGCCGTAGCGCCCGGTGCGTTGGTGATGGAGACGCGATAGTCAGCGGGAATCTGTTTGACGCTGGCGGCTGCCTCGGTTACGCCCGCGATTGAAGCCTTGACGAAATTTCCTGCCGGGTTCTTCACAGAGCCGTAGGTGATCTTGTTCTGCAGCGCATAGATCAACTCGACGTAGCCCAGAGCACCGGGCAACTGGCGCACCAAGCCGGCAACGCCCTCATTGCCCTTGCCGCCAACACCTGTCGGCCACGAGGGCGAAGTGCCCTTGCCGGGTCCACTGGACCATTCCGGGCTGACCTTGCTCAGGTAATCGGTAAAGATGTAAGTGGTGCCGCTGCCATCCGAGCGATGAACTACGATGATCTTCTGGTTGGGCAGTGTAACGCCGGGGTTATCCTTGGCGATGCGCGGATCATTCCAGTTCGTGATCTTGCCCAGAAAGATATCGGCCAGAACTTCGGAGCTGAATTTGAGATCGCTGACGCCGGGAACGTTGAATACCGGCACAACAGCGCCCAGAACGGTGGGAATGTGGATGAGCTTGGTCTTCGACGAAGCCAACTGCTCGTCTGTCGCTGGGCCGTCGGTCGCGCCAAAGTCCACCAAACCCGCCGTTACTTGACGGATTCCGCCGCCCGAACCGATGGATTGATAGTTGATTTCGACCCCGGGATGGGCCGCACTGTATTCTGTAAACCATTTGGAATAAATCGGATAGGGGAAAGTAGCACCCGCACCTGTCAACTTCTGGGCCTGAGCGGTGCTCAATGCCAACATGAACAAACCTGCGGCAACAATCGCTTTTTTCACGGAATTCTCCTTGCAGTGATGGAACCATCATTATTTTCCACCGCGAATGTTAATGGCACTTTAATACATGCAAAACTCCTTGATAATCCTGCGCTTCTAAACGGCCGGGAGACTTGTCCCAGTCTCCCGGAACATCTTCCAGAACTCCAGGAAGCCCTTGATGCGCACTATCTGGAAGTAATCATTGGCAACCAGGTAAAAAACTGTAGCCGCTCCCCAAAGCACGTGCAGCGCATCTGGTCCCAACT
>CAZHKN010000271.1:0-6876 GCA_964532725.1 uncultured Occallatibacter sp. | reverse complement strand
CGCTTTGCCGTCTTGATGTCACTGGCCTGTGTACTCTTGTCTCCGCCGCACAGCAGCAGGATGATCGTGTTGCCGTGCTTCTGGAAGTAGATGCGATAACCGGGGCCGTAATCGATGCGCAGCTCGCTGATTCCCTGCCCCACAGGCTTCACATCTCCGGCATGACCAAAGGCCAATCGATCCAGCCGGGACGCAATCAGCGCGCGGACTCATTCATCCCTCAGCCGTACGCGCAACTTCCGAAAAGTCTCGGTCTGCTTGAATTCGATCACGGCGAATCCTGTAGTTTATAAACTACCATGCATCGATGCATGAGGGCAATTTATATAGATTCCAGAGACTTGAATCTGCGCTATCATCATTGCATGACGGTTATTCACATTTCGCGCTCTGAGGCGGCAAACGACTTCGATAGATTGATGACTCGCGCGGCAAATGGCGATGAAATCTTCATCGAATCGAATGCGCGTGTGGTGGCTCGGCTACTGCCCGCCAATGCACCCCAGCCCCGCCTGCTCTCCGAGTCGCTCAGGATTCTCAAAGAGCGCGGCTCTGCAGTGACTCTCGACGGCGAATTTGGACGCGATCTCGAAGAGGTCATTCAGAGCCATCGTGAACCGCTCAATCCTCCGGCATGGGACTGATCCTCGACTCAAGTGTAGTGATAGCTATGGCAAGGGAATGGAATAGCCATCTGGAACTCTAACCGTTACTGCCCTAATACCAAGCAGATCACTTAATTCCTGAAGTCCACTTGGCAAAGGGCGTTCGGTCGCTAGAATTACACGAATCTTATTCGGAGACCAGTTCGCATTTCTTGCCGCCTCATAAGTCTCATGCGCGTTTAACACGGCCTTATATTTCACGCATTGGAATAGACCTCTAATTAGATCGTTGTCATCGCTGATTCGGCTCTTCACCTCAACGGAAATTCTCCTCTTCCCGGAAATATCTATCAAGAGTAGATCGATTCGATCACCGGAAAGCAGTACTTCCTCAAAAACTGGCTCACAAACCCCGCTAATGCCAAGCAACTGGTAATGATCTGCGAGATAGTGCTTAAGTCGCTTATGCTCATCTCGCTCGCCACCCCCATATCCTCTGAACCCGGGCGCCGTAGTAACTGATTCTGGCTCTGGAAGGCTAATAGTCAAAGGTTCTAAGTTGAGGGCATTCAATACGGCGCGCCAGTGTGGGTAATTGATAATTTGTGCTCGAGTTTGTTGCGCGAGCAGCTTACGCGCAGGCTCGGGCAGTTCCTTCAGCTTTTCCTTTGTGATGTCAATAAACCAGAATGCGTCATCACCGGGCCTTCCCATCCCTTTCGACCAAACAAGTAATTGGATTGGAGGAATCTTGCCATCAAATTCTTTGGGGTACATATCGGACAGGTCTTGTAGTGCAAAACCCAAAACTCCGAGAGCCTCGTGGATCGGATGAGCGTGCTTGGGCTGTCCGACTGCAATTGCGAGTTCTTTGTAGGTGTACTCATGGTGTTCATCAGGTGCGGCTGCCTTCTCCTCCTCCGACCATCTCACAAGCACTGGAAGCGAAATGCGTGCATACCTCTGAGACCAATTATTTCCACGCAAGAATGCTTCTAGTTTTGATCGCTTCTCTGCCATTGCCTTCATTTCAGCCATTTGGACCTACCTGCGGATATGTCCTTAATTGTTCTGAATTTGTTACGCTCCCCCCAGCCACCTTCTCGTATTCAGCAACTGCCGCTGATCCAACGCCCAAACCTTCCCGGTCAGCTCATCCGCGGACTTGCCTTCGCGAAGGCACTTATCGAATTCACCCTGCACGGCCTGCATCTTCGCGTCCAGATCGTCGATGAAATTCAGCGCCAGCGCCTCGGGAATCATCGGCAGCTTGGGTGAGCCGTACTCCAGCTTTCCGTGATGCGACAAAATGATATGCAGTACCAGCGTTTTGAGCTTCGGCGGAAAATCCGGCAGGCTGTCCATCGTCTTCTCCGCCAGCGCCACGCCCATCTGGATGTGCCCCAGCAGGCTGCCTTCCAGCGTGTACTCAAAGCCCGCATCCCAGGCCAGCTCGCGCACCTTGCCGATGTCGTGCAGAATCACGCCGGTGAGCAGCAGGTCGCGATGGAGAATCGGGTAATGCGGCGCGACACGGTCGGCCAAAGTGAGCAGGCTGACCACATGCTCCAGTAGTCCGCCAAGCCAGGCATGATGCAGTTGCTTGGCCGCCGGAGCCTCGCGATAAGCCTGTGCCAATGCGGGATCGGCCAAAATCGTCACCAACAACTGCTTCAGATCGGGATCGGTGAAGCTCTCGACAAAGCCCAGCATCTGCCGCCAGAGACCGTCTACGTCATAGCTCGTCGAAGGCAGCAGGTCCATCTTGTCCACTTCGCCCGCTACGGCTTTGCGAATCTGATCAACTTTCATCTGCAGGCGGTCTTCAAAGCGGGAGGCGCTGCCGCGCGCCTTGACCATATCGCCTTTGTCGAAGTCTTTGGCGATGCGCGGGTCTGACGGCTCCCAGACGCGGCCTTCAAGCTGCCCTGTCTTGTCGGCCAGCGTCAGACTCAGATACGGTTTGCCGCTCTTGGTCGAGCGCAGTTGCTTGCTGAGAACGAGGAAAAATCCGTCAAAGAGTTTTCCCTCTTCATAGTTGGCCAAATCGGCGATGTAAATATCTTTCATGCTGCGGAACAGCTTATCGCACTTGACGCCAATTGCCCAAAAGCAAACCGGGCCTGAGAGCTGACTCCCAGGCCCGGCGATGTTGATTCTGCGAATTTTTCTACTGTTTGGCAGGCTCTGGAGTTTGCGGTACAGGCGCGGGAGGCGGCGTCTGCGCTGCTGGAGCCTGAACCGGAGTCGCGCCCAGCGGCGCATCGCTCGGCTGATCCTTCTTTTTCTTCGTCAGCCGTGTCTTGTCGCTGGTCGTGGTCGCCTTCTTCTTCGTCTTGGTCGCTGTATCCCCAGCCAAACCCAACGGAGAAGACTGCGTTTGCCGGTCCGCCACGTCAGCGGCATCGGGCGCTGCCGGAGCCAGCTTGTCCGGCTGCGGTCCTTGCGGCTTGGGCTGCTTTGCCTCTTTGGCGCGTGCGCTGAAGCGTGTCTTCGCTGTCGGCTTGGCGGTAGTCTCCAGCGGATTCTCCGGCTCGGCAGTATTGGCCGCTTCCTGCGTTGTCGCGCCCCCCGCATCCTCGGTCTTCGTTGCGCCGGCGGCTGCGGGCAGTGTCTTGCTGGGTGCCTGGCCGTAGCGAATCTTCTCTTTCCTGCCGGGCTTTAGAGCGGCTTCATCCCTTTTGGTTTTCGCCGCGGAACCCTTGGTTGGCACGGTCGCAGAAACCTGCTCGACGCCACCGGCAGCTGGTCCCTTCTGCCGGAAGGTGCGCGCCGTCTCGCGGAAGCGGGTCCGCTCCACCTTCGCTTTTTTCTTCGCGCTGGGCGGTGTGTACGCGCTGTAAACCGGCTTGGTTTCCTTGGGGCTGGCGCCGGAATCTGCATACCCCGGCTTGATGTCGATGAAAGCCTCTTCGCGCATCTGCGTCAGGTAGGCGCGAATCGCCGGCTCCATCTTGCTCATATAGTAGGCGTCTTCCACTTGCTCCTGCACGTCTTTGAGCTGCGGCACACCGCCGGGCACATGCTGCGCGACCTTGAGGATCACGTATCCCTGCTTGGTGCGAATCGGCCCGGTAAACTCGCCGCTCTTCAGCGCGAAGGTCTGGTCTTCCAGCACCTTGGCCAGTGCGCCGCGCTGGAACTGTCCCAGTTCGCCGCCCTCGGCCGCCGTCGGCCCCTCGCTGAAGTTGCGCGCCAGTTGCGCAAAGTCCCCGCCTGCGTGCAGCTTGGCCTCCAGATCGTCGGCCTTGGCCTTGGCTGCGGTCAGCTTGTCGGCATCGTCGCCGCTCACCGCCACCAGAATCTCGCTCAGGCGCACGCTTTCCTGGCGGGAGTATTCCTGCTTGTGTTGCTCGTAATACCGCTCCACCTCGCCCGGAGTGGCCTGCACCCTGCGTCCTACCTGGTCGCGCATCACTTGCTGGGTAACGATCCCGTTGCGGATATTGGCCTTGAAGTCCTCAAAGCTGACCCCCTGCTCCTTGGCCGCTTTCTCCAGGTCTTCCATCGTCTCCAGGTTGTACTTCTTGCGAATCTCGTCCAACTGCTTGATCAGCTCGGTCTCGCCGGTAATGCCCAGTTCCTTGCCCTTGCTGAGCCAAAGCTGCTGGTCGATCAGGTTGCGCAGCAGGTCCTTGTGCGCGGCAGAAATCTCCTGCATCGAGGCATTGTGCTCACGAGCCGCGGCGTCCAGCTCCTTCTGCGCGCGGTCATAATCAGATTTGGAGATCACCTGGTCGTTGACGCGGGCGATGATCTCCTCCACCGTCTGGCCCCCAAAGGGGCTTTCCGGCGCGGTTGCGCGTGCCTGTGCCAATGCGGAGGTGGCAAGCAGCAGTGTGCCAAGCACGAAGGCCGCGGGAGTGCGAAGTGTTCTCAGGGTCATAGGTAAGGACGCCTCAGGCAGCCAAAAATACAGCCCCTGATGCATAGACGCTATTGTAAATGCCTGGGCAGCAGCAAAGCGACAACAGGGCAGAACAACAGGATCTGGCGGCGGCAACAGGCAATACACAGAACCCGCCCTACGCGCCGCCTAGCTTCCGGCTCCCGCACCCGAACCGGGCTGGATTTTCAAGCCGCCCTCGGTAATCGTACAGTTTCATTTTTTCTGTCATTTACCGCATTCGAGAAGCCGGCTTTTCATTGGGAATCAAACTGCGCCGTCTTCATTGAATAGTGTCCCGGCGATTTGCCGGCAGCTCTTCTGGATTTGCTGTCAAAAGAAAGTTCAAAAACTTCCTGTTGCTTTCCAAGAGAAGCCATGTCATTATTCCTGTAGGAAACCTAAAGGTAAAACTCCCGATGAAGGAAAAGCCGGACGTATTACAAGGAACACTCGCGCTGATGGTCCTCAAGACACTCGATGTCCTGGGGCCGCAGCATGGCTACGGTATTGCCCGGCGCATCGAGCAGATCAGCGGAGACCTGCTGGCAGTAAATCAGGGCACTCTCTATCCCCTGCTGCTCAAGCTGGAGCATGAAGGCTCGATTGCCTCCGAGTGGGGCGCATCGGAAAACAACCGCCGCGCGCGCTTCTATCGACTTACTGCGGCTGGCCGCAAGCAGCTCCAGGCGGAGACCCGCGAATGGGAGCAAACTGCGGCGATCATCGCGCGTTTCTTCAAAGTCAAAGCGGAGGATCTGACATGAGATTCCTGCGACGCTTCCTGGTACGGCTGGCGAATCTAGCAACCCGGCGGAGTGCCGACCAACGCCTGCGCGATGAGCTCGCCGAACATCTCGCGTTCCAGATCGAGGAGAATCTGCACGCCGGAATGTCGCTCGCCGAGGCGCGGCGTCAGGCCACGCTCAAGCTTGGCGCGGCCCAGGCGATCCGCGAACACCACCACGCCGAGCAAAGCTTGCCCTTCATCGAGAATCTGCTCTTCGACCTGCGCTACGCGGTTCGCATGCTTCTGCGATCTCCCGGATTCTCTTTCATTGCGATCGCCACAATGGCCCTCGGAATAGGAGCCACCACCGCGATCTACAGCGTGATCGATGCCACGCTGCTGCACCCCTTGCCGTATCCAAACCCTTCCGAGCTGGTCCGCATTGTGGACGACCTACCCGGCGTAGGCGCGCAGGGCGTCGGCATCTCCGTCCCTGAGTGGAGAGACCTCGAGAGTTCCGGGATATTCCAGTCCGCGGCGATTACCGGCACCGGCGCAAACGTGAACCTCACCGGCACCGCACAGCCGCTGCGTCTCAGCTTCAAGCAGGTTACGCCGAATTACTTCTCTGTCCTCGGTGTCGACGCGCAGTTGGGCCGCACATTCGATCCACACGATGCCACTCCCGGCTACAACCTGGAGGTCGTGATCAGCGATGGACTCTGGAGAAGGGAGTTCGGAGCCGACCCGCAGATTGTCGGCAAAGCTCTGCGCCTGGACAACGACGTGTATCACGTCGTGGGCGTCATGCCGCGCGGCTTTCGCGATCAGGGCTCAACCAGCGACGAGCAGAATGTGGAGCTGTGGCTGGGCGCCGGCTTTGCCGGTGTGCCGTTTCCACCCCCGCTGCGCGAATCACGTCTGCGCAGTCGTGCGGTCATCGCGCGCTTGATGCCAGGACTCTCGCTTGCGGCAGCGCAGGGGCATCTGGATGTGCTGGTGGAATCGCTGAAAAAACAATATCCGGCGGAGTATCCGGCACAGACCGCATGGACCGTGCGCCTGATTCCGCTCAGCGAAACCGTGGTCGGCAGTGTTCGCCAATCGCTTATCATGCTGTTCGGCGCGGTAGGATTGGTCCTCCTGATCAGTTGCGTCAATGTCGCCAATCTCCTGCTCGCCAGGACCAGTGTGCGGAGTCGTGAGATCGCTGTTCGCCAGGCTATGGGAGCGCAAAGAACGCGCCTCGTCCGCCAGCTTCTCACCGAGAGTCTGCTGCTGTTCCTGCTTGGCGGGATCGCCGATTTTGCCACCCTCTTCTTCACCAGGAAATTCCTGCTGCGGTTGATTCCGGAGAGCCTCCCGCACCTGAACGACATATCGATCAACTGGGGCGTGCTCGGGTTCGCTCTCGTCGTCTCTGTCGCAGCCGGAACCGTCTTTGGGCTTGCTCCCGCGTGGCTCATGAGCCGCTTCGATTTGATCGGCGCGCTCAGGCAGGAAGGACGCGGCTCCAGCAGCTCTCAGGAACGCTCGCGCGCCCGCCAGATACTGGTCATCAGTGAATTGGCGCTCTCCCTTGTGCTGATGGTCGCCGCCAGCCTTCTGCTGCGCAGTTTTTGGGACTTGTTCAAGGTGCAGCCCGGCTTCAATCC
>CAZHKN010000270.1:0-6888 GCA_964532725.1 uncultured Occallatibacter sp. | reverse complement strand
CTGGACCTTCTCTTCCCGAAAATGTTAACGATGTATTAATTCTTTCTTGACGAACGACCATCTGATGGCGCATTAATTCATTTTGACGATCTGTTCGGTAGTGATCGCCTGGATTCCTTCGAAAAGGGGGGAATATGTGTAGAACTTACGGATACCGTCGGCTACCGGCCACAGTAGCCATCGCCGCCATCGCTTTTTCACCGTGCGCCACAATGGCGCAAACTGCCATTGCTGAACCCGTCTCCTCGGTGCAATCCCCTGCCCACTCCCTTCAGTTCGAGCCGACTCCCGAGCAAGTTGGCGATACATTTGTAATGCATCAGCGCTACCAGGCGGCCATTGAGGCATATAAGAACGGTCCGCGCAACTCCGCGATCCTATGGAACAAAATAGGCATTGCCAACCAGATGATGCTGAATCACAGTGAAGCGTTGCGCTGCTATCAGGCCGCTCTCAAGCTGGATCCCCACAATCCGCATGTGCTCAACAATCTGGGCACTCTTTACGACGCCGAAAAACGTTACGGCGACGCCGAACACATGTACCGGCGTTCGCTCGCTGTTGAGCCTAAATCCGCGCTGGTTGAGAAGAATCTGGGAACGGCGTTGTTGGCGCAGCACAAGTACAAGAAGGGCTGGGAGGCATATCAGGCGGCGTTGGCGATTGATCCGCATGTCTTCGAAGGCGATCCGTCGCTGCGCGTGGATAACCCGGCCACAGTTGAAGAGCGCGGCGCAATGAACTACTATATGGCGCGCGGCTGCGTGCGCGCGGGAATGAACGACCGCGCCATTGAGTACCTGCGCAAGGCCCTCACTGAGGGCTATATCAACTCAAAAAAGCTGGTAGCCGACAACGAGTTTGTCAGCCTGCACGGACTGCCGGCTTTTGAACAACTGGTGAGCGCCGAACAGTCGCAGTAAGCGCTCTGTCGTCCCGCGGGTCTCTTCCGCCGTCTATTCCATCAGCGGGCAAAAAGGTGTCTGCCTGCCGTAGGGGTAGAGATGAAGATTCGCAGCTGGTTCATAATCACGTGCAGTTTCGGAATGGGCATTGGCGCAGGCGCGCAACAGTCCTCAACAGCTCCTGCCGTTGCGCAGCAAACTTCACCTTCAGTGCCGGCGCAAGTTGCCCCTCCAGATTCTTCCGGCCGGGAAGGCCGTCCACGCGGAGATCGCGGTGGCTGGATGGGCGGGCCGGGCGGCGCGCGCGGAGTCCTCGGCGTGGTTACCGAAGCCGCTGCGGACCACTACGCCATCAAGATCGATACCGGCGAGGTATATACCATTCACTTCAGTGTCAATACCCGCATCCTGAAAGCGCCTGCGGGTTCGCGGCCGCAGAATGGGCGCGGGGAAGGCGACGGCTCTCAGCGCCTGCCACCGGAATCCATCAAGCCCTCCGAGATCAAAGCCGGCGACTGGATTACCGCCAGCGGTGAAGTGGATGCCGCGAAAAAATCTATCGGCGCGGTCTTCATTCTCCAACTCGACCCGGAACGCGCTAAGCAAGCGCGGGAGATGCAAGCCAACTACGGCAAAACCTGGGTGGCGGGTAAAGTCACAGCCATCGATGGCGTCAAAGTTACGCTCCAGGGCGCAGTGGATAACGCCTCGCATAGCTTTATCGCCGACGAAAACACCACCTTCCGCAAGCGCCGCGATCCCATTACGCTGGCCGATATTGCGGTAGGCGACAATCTGCGCGTGGAAGGCGCAGTCAAGGATGGAGTTTTTGTAGCCGCATCGGTTTTAGCGATGGGAGCGCCACGCGGAGAGCAAGGTCCGCCGCCGACACTTGCGCCGTCCAAATAGACATTTGGCGCTGATCGGTTCGCAAGCGGCAGTTTGTAGAGAGCCGCTTGGTATTTCTCTTCCGGTTATTCCGACAATCAGGCTCACTCTGCGGATTTGAGTGCTTCCTCAGCCCAGGCGACAGCCTCGATATAGCACTCGGCTACCCAGCCCTGGTTCAACTTGTTGGCTGCGCTGATCTCATCGCATTTTGCCCACTCGCCGCGCTCGTAGCTCTCGACCCAGTGCAGCAGGCTGCGTTCCGGGCTGTCTTTACCCAGCAGCGCTGACGAGATTTCTTCGCGCAATGGCAGCATCGGCGCCAGTTCTTCCATACGTATGCGGAGCATGGCAGGCAACAGGCTGAATAATCCCAGCAGATATTGCTCGGTTGCAATCAGAGAACAAAGACTCGCTGCCATCTCGCAGAAACGCGCGCGGACAAACGCCATGCGCAGGATCTCCGCTGGCTGGCCCGCGTTCAGCTCACTGGCTATGGCCAGCGTGGCAATGCGGCGGAAGGCGTCTTCTCCCACTACGGTCAGCGCCATCTCAATGGATTTGACCTCCTGGCGCATCGCGCACATCGGCGAGTTGACCAGCCGGAGCAGGCGATATGTCAGCGCGGCATCGCGCTTGACCAGATTGCTCAACTGGCGAAAATTGAGCGTCGGGCTTTGCAGCAGATGGATGATTTCCAGGTGAAAGAGGCGGTTGGCAGGGACTTTGCGATTTTGCAGCAAAACCGGCCGGCAGAAAAAATATCCCTGGAAGAGGGTGAAGCCTTCGGAGCAGGCTTGCTGGTACTCCTCCTGCGTCTCAATTTTTTCCGCCACCAGCGCGACAGTGTAGCGCTTCAATTGGTTGAGCAAGACCTTCCGCTCTTCGCGGTTGGTCAGCGTGTAGTCGATCTTGACGTAGTCCGTCAGTTCCAGCAGCGGCACAAACTCCGGCCTGAATGTAAAGTCATCGAGAGCCAGCCGGAAGCCGGAAGCCTTCAGTTTCTTGCAGGCATCCACCAGTTCGGGGGTCGGCTCCAGGTTTTCCAGCACTTCCAGCACGGTCATTCCGGCGGGCAACACATCCACCAGCTGTTTGGTTAGCGCTTCGTAAGTGCAGTTCACAAATGCCGGCAAGCCGCCGGTCAGCAGCTCGAAGCCGAATATTACTGTGTTGTCGAGCATTGTGCGCGTTGCAGCGTCGCCGTCACCCCGGAAGACCGTCTCCGGCCCGGCGCGAAACAGCAGTTCATACCCATGCACTTTGCCGCGAAGATCCAGAATCGGCTGGCGAGCTACATAGCGTAACGGGCTTTCTTGTTCCGGTGGCGCTGCCGCCGGGATACTCGCCACTGCGCCTTGGTTGGCCATGCTTACCGTCCCTATTGTTCTTATCGGTAAGCCGGGCCGCAACTTGAACAACTAAAGTGCGAAGTGCCTGTGCATTCCGGCGCAATCAGGAACCGCCCGCAAGGCTTAGCCACCCATGAACATGCCCCCGTTCACATCCAGTACATGCCCGGTAATGTACCCGGCCGCCTCAGAGGCCAGAAAGCCAACTGCCTGAGCAATTTCCAGGTCTGTTCCGGCCCGCCCCAGCGGAATCTGCGCCATCATTGCCGTGCGCTGCTGTTCGTTCAGTACCTCGGTCATTGGCGTTTCAATGTATCCCGGCGCGACGGCATTCACGGTGATTCCCCGAGAGGCTACTTCCCGTGCGAGAGAGCGTGTCAGGCCAATCAGCCCCGCCTTGCTCGAAGCATAATTGACCTGCCCGGCCTGCCCAGTGCGGCCCACCACACTGGAAATGTTGACGATTCGCCCCCAGCGGTTCTTTAACATTGGGCGAAGCAGCGCCTGCGTCAGCAGAAAGGCGCCGGTCAAGTTGGTTGCGAGCACAGCATCCCAGTCGGGCCGTTTCATCGCCATCATCAGCCCGTCGCGAGCAATGCCCGCGTTGTTCACCAGAATCTCCACCTTGCCGAAGCGTTCCAGCACAGCTTTTGCGCCAGCCTTGATCGACTCCTCGCTGGCTACATCCAGCGCAAAGGCCGCTGCCTGCCCTCCGGCCGCCTCGATTTCCGCCACAACTTCGGCTAGCTTGGCTTCATTCCGCGCTGCTAAAGCAACAGCAGCCCCTGCCCGCGCCAGCTCCAGCGCGCATGCACGTCCAATTCCCTGCGATGCCCCGGTGACCAGTACAATTCTTCCCTGCAAATCTGCCATCTCTTGTTTGAATCCTTAACGGCACATGCCAGCGTACGGCGAGTGCCAAGCACTATTGAACTGATTATAGGGCGATGGCCTGGGCGGGGGTGGGCAGATTCAAGTCTGGTACCGACCAGCCGATTACGAAAATGGCGGTTTAGATCCTCCCCGCACGTCGCGATGTGCGGTTGGCAAGGAGAAGAGCGGATGACTCAAGGTGTAGAGATTGCATTGCGGGAACATGGAGAGCAAGCGGACCGGATCATGGCATTCGTGGCGTGTTTTCTGCTGCCTGTTAGTCTCGGGTTCGCGTTTCTGCACAATAGCTGGTTGGAGGCGGGAGTAATTGCTCCGCTGCTGAGCGGACTGGCAGTGGCCGCGTGGCGCCTCGGCAAGGGGTCGCTGGCATCCCGGATGACGATGGGCTTTGTGTTCATGGCCTACTCGGCACTGATGATCGACCAGGCGCACGGGGTGGTGGAGACCCATTTTGGAATTTTTGCCCTGTTGGCGTTCTTGCTCTGTTACAAGGATTGGCGGCCAGTAGTCTTTGCCGCAGTTGTGATTGCTGTGCATCATCTACTTTTTTGCCAGTTGCAGATGATCGGCTGGCCGGTATGGGTTCTGCCTCACGCGCACTCGTTTGTCATAGTGCTGATCCATGCGGCTTATGTGGTATTTGAAACAGGGGTTCTGATTTATCTGTCCTTGGTGCACCATCGGCAGGAGCTGGAAGCAGCGCATCTTGCGGGCCTCGGTTCGAGAACGCGCTCGGACGGGGTAATCAGCCTATCGGCCTTCGACCTGGAATATGCAGGCAAGGCCGGCGAAGGGGTTGCCGAACTGCTGGGGAATATCTCCGATGCGGTGGTGGAGACTTCATCTTCGGCGGCCCTGATCTTCGAGCTTTCGGACAGCATCGAAGCGGCTTCGCGGCAGTTGACGACAGTCAGCGACGGGCAGCGGAGCAACTCCGCCACTGCCAGCGAATTGATGTCTAGGGTAGAGTCAATGACCGCCGGAGTGGTGCAGCAGAGCGGAAACATGGCCGATGAGGTTGAGCAGGCCGTGAAGCGGGCGGAGAATGCGCTGGAGAAAATCGAAAAGGGCAGCCTCGCAATGGAAGACATGATGCGGGCAATGGAGGCCACACGGGAACAGACGCAACAGATGGCCAAAGTCTCCGACAGCATTGTGCATATTGTGAGCGGGATCGAGGATATCTCCGGGCAGACGAATCTATTGGCGCTGAACGCGAGCATTGAGGCGGCTCGGGCCGGCGAGGCAGGGCGGGGATTTGCGGTTGTAGCGAACGAGGTGAGACGGTTGAGTGAAATGACTTCCCGGTCTGTATCGGAGGTTCAGAATTTTGTTTCTGGGCTGCGAGCGTCAGTGGAGAGTGCAAGCAGTGCTGTTCATGTAACCGAAGAGAAGGCCTCGCAGGGGCGGGGATATATCAAAGAGGCGAGTAGGCATTTTGGGACCATGTGTGGAGATCTGAGCCAACTAGCGGGACAGATGCACTCACTGGAGACGAAGATGGGTTCACAGAATGAGCTGACAAGCGGCGCAACCGAGGCGGTGGAGCGGACAGTGGCGATGATTGAGGAAGGGACGCTGACTATTCAATCGGTCACAGCGACTGCAACGGACCTTCGCGATACGGCGCGGAGACTAACGCAGGCAGTGCAGAGGTTTGAAACAGCTTAATTGCGAAGAATTGAATTTCCGCACTGGCCGTGCCGCCAGCGCGATCGCTGCCTACGCGGTTTCTAGCGCGCACGCGCGCCCAATTCCCTGCGATGCCCCGGTGACCAGTACAATTCTTCCCTGCAAATCTGCCATATTTTGGTATTGAACTCCGTGAGCGGAAATCCGCGGCCTTCCGTCGTTCATTATAAGTGGCGAGGAATGGTGGGGTTAAGCTCACATTCTGAACCGTTCCCAGTCCAACTGCTGAGTTTTATCCTCTCACATGAAAGAGATAGTCCATGCGCACGTGCCTGCTTTTCGCGGTAACAACTCTCGCTTTATCCCTTGTTGCCCAGCAACCTTCCACCCAGCCTGCTGCTCAATCCACGGCCCTCACCATTTACAACGAAGATTTTGCCGTGGCCAGAACACAGATTGACCTTGACCTGCATCCTGGCCTGAACGAAGTGACGACTAATCAGGTAACGACGCAACTGGAGCCGGATTCGGTTGTATTGCGCGATCCGGCCCAACATGATTCGCCCAAGAAACCGACGTTCCACATTGCTGAGCAGAATTACGATGCCGCTGTCGTGACCCAGGAGTGGTTGTTGCAAAAGTACGAAGGCAAGACCATCGAGTTCCAGTCGGCAAGGAATTATGTCGTAGACGGAAAAATAATTCCGATTCCCGATATCCAGGCCAAAATTATCCGCGCACCTCAATCGGGCGGTCAATACCAGCAGAACCAAGGGCTGTACGAGGTGGACGGCAAGCTGCAATTCCAGCTTCCGGGCACGCCGCTGTTTCCCGCTTCAACCGACGGCCTTTTGCTTAAACCGACGCTGCGCTGGCAGATCGAGAGCGAAAAGGGGCAAAAGCTTAGCGCAGAGCTGGCCTACATTACCGGCGGACTCAGTTGGGAGGCAACCTACAATGTCATCGCACCGAATGTGGGAGAAGCCTTAACCGAAGAGAAGGCAGATCTCATTGGTTGGGTGGCAATTCACAACCAGAGCGGGACAGAATTTCCCTCCGCCAGAATCAAGCTGATGGCTGGCGATGTGGCAAAGATCGCACCGAAGAATAACTACGGGTACGGCTCAGGCAGAAGCATTCTTTCAGCTCAGACTGTGACCGTGAATGGACAGGTGGCCCAAAAAGCTTTCGACGATTTCCACCTTTACGATCTCAAC
>CAZHKN010000269.1:0-6919 GCA_964532725.1 uncultured Occallatibacter sp. | reverse complement strand
CCTCCCAGGATGCCGCGGCAAACCAGGAGTACCAGTCGATTCTCTCCGAGATCAACAACATCGGATCAACAACCACGTACAACCAGAATCAGGTCTTCACCGGCACAGCCGCCGGAGTGGGCATCTACACCGGCGACTCCTCGACGCAGAGCGCATCGCTCGACGATCTGTTCTTCGCCAAGCTCAGTTCCACCGATGTAGGCGATTACGGCGGCACGGTGCAGCAGAGCAGCAGCGGCGAGTTCTACGATCTGTCCAAGGACGCGGGCGGCGCAGTTTCCGCCGGGGCGAATGAGACGACCGACGCGGTATCCGGCGCCTTCAAGTTCACCATCACCAACCCGGACGCCACTACCAGCACCATCACCACAACCAACGCCACCAATATCGCAGGGGTGATCGCGGAGATCAACCAGGATGGCATCCCCGGCGTAACGGCCAGCTTTACCACGGCGGCAACGGTCGGAGATGGTGGTGTCGCAGCCGGCGACACCGGCATCCTGCTCACTAACACCAACGCCAACGTTGCCATTACGACAACGTATAAGGACACAACGACCACCATCGCCGCCGCCGCCTTCGCCAGCACTGCGGCCACCGAGACCATCCAATATGTAGCCAATGCGGCCGGCGATACCACCGCCAACCTGTCGCTCACCGACCTGACCAACCAGAATAATGCCGAGACCGCGCTGACCCAGATCAATGGAGCCATCGCCGACGTTGCGGCCCAGGACGGCTATATCGGCGCGCAGATCAACACGCTGAACTCGGTGAGTTCCGTCGTCACTACGCAGCAGGAGAACATCGTTGGCGCGCAGAACGCAGTCCAGGCCACCGATTATGCTTCTGCAACCAGCAACCTCTCAAAGTACGAGATCCTGAGCCAGACCGGCATCTCTGCCCTGGCCCAGGCCAACAGCCTGCAGCAGGAAGTCACCAAGCTGCTCCAGTAAGACGCAGCTTCAACCCGAAGCAGAGGAGGGCGTCCAACCTGGCGCCCTTCTTTGTGTCATAGCCGGGCATCGACTCAGCGCAATTTTAAGTCTTTTTTAATGTGGTGGACCCACTGTTGGTTCACCGGCTGCTTTCATGCAGCAGGGAGGGTGTCATGGGCACAGTTGGCCTGAGCTTCGGATCGCCGACCAGCGGGACGGGCTTTGATGTGAGCACCACCGTGGCTTCGATCGTCGCTAATCTTCAGAACGTCGAAACACCCTGGAAGACGCAGGTGAGCACGCTCGAAAGTCAGGACACGGCGCTGTCGAGTCTCGGCACCCTGTTCTCGAATCTCTCCAACGACATAAGCTCGCTGACGGACTTTCAAGGCATTCTCTCGGAGAAGACCGGCTCCAGCTCCAATACGAATATTCTTGAATTGACGGCGGCGAACTCTTCCGCAACAGCGGGGACACATACGGTTGTTGTTACGTCACTGGCGCAGACCTCCAGTGGCTATCTGACGCCCATCACCAGCGCCTCTGATACTCTGGCTGGTTCACTGACGATCCAGGTCGGCTCTGCTACTGCGCAGACGGTTACAGTAGGCTCATCCAGCAATACCCTCTCCGGCCTGGCGGCGGCGATCAATTCAGCAGGTATCGGAGTTACGGCCAGCGTGCTAACCGATGCATCCGGGTCTCGCTTGAGTTTGGTTTCAGGCACATCGGGCGCCGGCGGAGACCTTACCATCACCTCTTCCATCACCGACGCCAGCAACAGCAATGCGGCCCTCAGTTACACCAACTCCACCACGGGCGCGAATGCGCAATTGACCGTGGACGGCGTCAACCTGACCAGCGCTTCAAACACCGTCGCCAATCTGATACCGGGCGTGACCTTTCAACTGCTCTCGAACGCCCCCGGGACGCAAGTACAGGTGGTGATCGGTAACGACAACACCGGCGTCGAAAGCAGCCTGAGCGCCTTTGTCTCTGACTACAACGCGTTGATCAGTTCGATCAACGCGGAGCAGACGAACAATGGTTCCGGCACTGCCGAGCCTTTGTATGGCTCGCCCACATTATCGCTCTTGCAACAGCAGTTGCTGGGCGGCCTGATTTCACAGAATCCCAACGGCTACCTGGATGGAATTACCAACTCCAGCGATGCGCTTTCGGGTTCCATCACCATTCAAGTTGGCTCGGGTACTGCGCATACCGTCAATGTTCCTTCGGGCACTGGCGATACGCTTTCCGGCCTGGCTTCCGCGATTAACACCGCAAGCATAGGTGTGACGGCCAACCTGGTGAACATCGGAGGCCAGACACAATTGGTGCTGGTCTCAGGAACCGCAGGTTCCAGTGGCGCACTGACTGTTACCTCCGCGATCACCGACACCGCGACCAGCAAGGCCCTCAATTACAACAATGTTGGCTCGGATATTACAGGACTCACCAGTCTGGGCATCAGCGTAAACAACGACGGATCACTGACATTCGATAGTACTTCGCTTGACTCAGTTCTGAATTCCGATTACAGCGGGGTTGTCGGCTTTTTTCAGGATGCCAATAGCTGGGGTGCGACTTTTTCCAATATCCTGACCAACGCCGGCACCAGTACGCCATCGGGAATTCTAGCGCTGGCGCAGACCTCAAATAGTAATGTCGAATCGACGCTTAACGCCGATATTACCAAAGAGAGCAGCATCATCTCTGCGGAGCAGGCCAGCTTGACTGCGGAACTGACCAGCGCTGACGAGATTTTGCAGGCGCTGCCTGCTCAGCTAAACCAGGCCAACGAGCTGTACTCTGCGCTTACAGGTTTTAACCAGAACCCCACAGGTTAGGGGCCGAAGCGGCCGGAAGTTGCAATAGCACAACAGCAAATAGCTGCAGACCAAGGAGCCGATCAGGATGTCAAGCTATCAGGAGCACGCACTCGAAGGAGCTTCGGCGGTCGAGCTAGTGGTCGCTCTCTACGACGGGATTCTCCGTTTTCTCCATTCGGCCATTGAGGCTGTCGAGCGCGGCGACCAGGCAGGGCGGCGGGTTGCTGTCAAGCGCGCCCTGGATATTATCATCCACCTCCAGGCGCGCCTGCGCATGGATGTGGGCGGTCGTCCGGCCCAAGTCCTGAGTGAGTTTTATGCATCGGTCTTTGCGCAGATTCTGCAGGCTTCGCAGTCGGCTTCCAAGACGAAGTTCGAGCACGCGATTGATTGTGTGCGCAATGTCCGCGATGCCTGGCGTCAGGTGGCGAGGGATCCGGAGGCCAATCCGGTTCCGTCCAGGGGGCTTGTACCAGCCTCTGCCCGCCGACAGGCAGGCTTTGAGGCAATTGATTCAGGCGCAGAGGTCGGCGCGGGCTCACGCTGGACTGCCTGACATGAAGCTGGACTGCCTGACATGAAATTGATAAACTGTCGGCTATCCTGAAAAACTGCTGAAAGTGATTTGAGCTTAACCGGCAACCGTAAGCTCTTCTTCCAGCTGCTGCTTGCGTTCTAGGTTCGCATAGTAGCCGTCGGCGGCAAGTAGCTCCTCGTGCCGTCCCAACTCCACAATCCTGCCTCCTTCAAGCACCGCAATCTGATCCGCGCCGCGCACCGTTGAGACACGGTGCGAGATGAGGATCGTGGTTGAAGCCGCAGTGTAGCTGCCGAGGCCTCCAAGAATTCGTTCCTCAGTGTAGGTATCCACGCTGGCCAGCGCGTCATCGAGAATCAGGATCGACGGCTTACGCAGAAGCGCCCTCGCAATTGCTGTCCGCTGCTTCTGGCCGCCAGAGAGGGTGAGTCCGCGCTCACCGACCATCGTTTCGAAGCCTTGCGGAAATTCTTCGAATTCCTTGCGGATATGCGCGGCAGTCGCTGCATCGAGCATGGCCTCCGTCTCTGCCTGGGGCTCGCCAAAGGTGAGGTTCTCCCGGATTGTTTCGCTGAACAAAAATGTCTCTTGCGGCACCATGCCGATATTGCCGCGCAACACTGCCAACGGATACTCGCGCACCGGGCGGTCATCTATCAGCAACGATCCCGCCGGCGCCTCATAGATGCGTGCAATCAGCTTGACCAGCGTGGATTTCCCCGAGCCGGTGGGTCCGACGATGGCAAGCGTTGAGCCGGCTCGGATGGTGAGGGAGATGTTGTGGAGGACCGATGTATCGCCGTAGCTGAAATTCAAGTCGCGGAACTCTATCTCACCGCGCAGTTTTGCATCGGAAGGGACCGCTTGATCGGCGAGAGAGTCATCGATGCCCGGTTTTACCTCCAGCAATTCGACGATGCGCTTCATGGAAGCCGTGCCACGCTGGAAGAGGTTGACGACCCAGCCGACGGCGATAATCGGCCAGATGAGCAGGATCATGTAGGTATTGAAGGCGACGAAATCACCGATGGTGATGCGATGCGCCAGAACCTGGTGGCCGCCGACCAGCAGCGTGATGATCATGGAGATGCCGAGGACGAGTTCGAGCGTAGGCCACAACATGCCCATCAATTGGACCAGCCTGAGCGCGCGGGCGATGTACTCGCGGTTGAGGCGCTCGAAGAGGTTGATCTCGGATTCCTCGCGGGCAAAGGCGCGGATGAGGCGCGCGCCGGAGAAGTTCTCCTGCGCCTGTGCGGAGATGTCGGAGAAGCTGGCCTGGATGCGCTCGAAGCGGTCATGAATGCGATGGCCGAAGTACTGCACCAGGATCGACGCGAGCGGCATGGGCGCGAGCGCAACGAGGGTGAGCCAGGGGCTGATGCGCAGCACATAAACCAGCGCGGCCACGGTGAAAAAGATGGTGTTGGCGCTGTACATCAGCGCCGGGCCGAGCAGGTTGCGCACGGCATTGAGATCGTTGGTGAGGCGGGCCATCACGTCGCCGGTGCGATAGCGCTGATAGAAATCCGCGTCCTGGCGCTCGAGGTTGCGGAAGAGGTCGTTGCGCAGGTCGAACTCGATTTCGCGGGAGATGCCGATGAGAATCCAGCGCTGGGCGTAGAGAAAGATGCCTTTGACCAGCGCGATGAGGACCAGCAGGCCGGCGAAGATGAGGATCTGGCGGCGGGTGACGCCGTGCTTCATCTCGTCGATGGCGTATTTGATGACCTGGGGAAACTGCACCGAGACGATGTTGGTGCCAATGCAGCAGAGCGTGCCCCACAGGTATCCCCAGCGGTAGCGGCGCATGTAACTGAAGAGCGGGCGGAGATCGCGGAGCATGGTTTTATTGTACGGGGAAGGGCGCGCAGCCGCTAAGGATTTCAGGTGGCGGCGCAGTTTGGAATCCCATTCCCGCAGAGTCGAAATACTGCATTTGCGCTTGCCGCAGGCGGCTTCAATCCGGGCCTAAAAGCGGCGCGCTATTTGGGCCAGCTTTCAGGGGACTGAACCGGCTCCTGCTTCCTCCGCCAGACCGATTTGCCGGCAGAATCGCACAGTTTCTGTGTTTCTGTGCTCTGCATATATGCCCAGCAAAACAGCGATTTTGTGGGGTTGCGGGAGGAGTTTCTTGAAGGGGAAGGCGAATGATGGAAGAATCTCCGCGCCGGCGCGGAGATATTTTGCGGGTTTGTCGTTGCCAGCGCGGAGTAAAAAGTGAAAAACAACCCGAAAACAGGCTGTTTTTGGTGTAAAAACGCATGTTGTATACGTTTACATAGATCTGTTTTTGCGCCCGATTGGCGGGCTACCCGGCGCAAGGCCGGCGGCTAAAGCCGGGCTGGTTGAAGTCGTTTGTCAGAGGCCTGAAGGCCTCTGCTCCCTCCGTCCGCCTGCCGTGGAGTTGGCGACCTTCGGCGGGTCGGGCTGGAGGGCGTACTCTTCCGACCTTCGATAGAAAAATCGAAGCATGGGCATCCGGCTGCATTTGAGTGGAGTGGAGAGAATGGCCCGGGCCTGAAGGCCGGATCGAAAGAGCGCCTGATTCAGGGGCCTGAAGGCCCCTGCTCCCTCCAGTCACCTGCTACCTGCGGTGGTGCAGGCTTCGTTTTATAGGGCTGGGCGGGTTCGTGCTTTCCCGGGCCCAGGTCCCCAAAATGCAGGGGATGTTGGGCAGCAGCGGTGGGCGGGGAACGCCGTCCCTACGGGACTCCAGATGAGTTGTTGAGTTTGCTTCCCACGCTGAAGCGCGGGGCTAATGACCACTGCGCCTATGGCGCGGGTGCCGGCAGTGCGGCGGGCTGGCTTCGCTGTGGAGTGTTGGGTCTGTGCTTTCCCAGGTCCCCAAAAGCAAGGGACCTGGGGCACCCATTTTCTGCTGGGTCGATCCTCACCGCCGGTCGGATTTGGGTTCGTGCTTTCCCACCCATTCACGATAAGACTGTGAATGGATGGGGCACCCAGAGCTTAGTGGCGGATTGAGAGTGGGGCACCCGGCTGTCAGCCGTTCTTACCATGTAGCTCAATGATTCCGGCTTCATACTCTTCGAGAAGAGCAATGTGCAAGTCAGTAGGGAGCGGCGCTTCGGAGAAGTATTTATTCGCAGAGAACTCGGTCTCTGCTCGTCTTGTGATCTGGAAAGGCGCTATCCCCCACTTCCGTGACAATGGGTCGTGTCCAACCTTCCAATCTAAGGGTTCATAGCGGATAGTATCATTCCAGATTTCAGTCAGAGCGTCACTGGTTTTTTGGGCGATTCGATCCAAGAGTGGGCTTACGTTTAGGATTGGCGCTTCGCTATAGAAGGTCAAATCGCTCACATAGCCATATCTCCTAATCATTCCAGGTTCGTAGGCTAGGTTGAACTTCTCTTTACCCCACATGAGGAATTCTTCCAAAAGAGCCTTGGATTCGTTCGTCGAAGAAGTCGTCTCAAGAACCAGAATGTTCTGCCAAATCACAAACTTTGATATGACTCGCTTTCCAGATCGCCCCTCCAGGAACTCTACTCCCTTTGATAGGTCATGCTCTTCAAAGGTCTGCGGTGATTTTTGAAAGCGATAGTACTTTGCTACTTCCCGCACGAGGTCCGGGAAGCAAATGCCGC
>CAZHKN010000268.1:0-6945 GCA_964532725.1 uncultured Occallatibacter sp. | reverse complement strand
TTGCCACTACCGAAAACGAGGCTCCCTGCTTCCTGCCACTTAGTTACAACTGTAGCGCTAGGCTCCGAGTCATCGGAGGAGAGGTCATTTACGAAGAACACGCCGGTAGTCTTCCATTTTTCCAAAGCAGCACGATTGATGGACTTCGGTTGCCAGTTACGGGCGGTTACGTTCAGCGAGCTGACGAAAGTCGGATCGTGGGGCATCTTCAAATGGCGAAGATCGCTCCGATCATACAAGGCACTAGCGATGTTATGGGTTCTTCCGAGGCGTACGATTTTTTTACTGCTGCCGAGTACATCTCGGAGGATCCAGAACTCCCGAGCATCTTTCAAAACCAGATAGTAAATTATGTCCCCGCCGGGAGAATGATTCATATTCCCGGCCTACCACCGATGCCAGTCCCCTCCGCGCTCTCAACCACTGCTTTTACTGAGGCAGTTGGCTTCGTCCGGGAAGACAAGTTCGTCGGTACCATGCGATTTATCTGCGATTTCAATATTTCTAATATCTCTCCGATCTTGACCAGCCGGTTTGGACAGATTCCAAGTGAAGCTCAGATAACGGGCGCAGGGCGTTTTGAGATTTTGGTTCAGGATAATATCTTGATTTCCGATGAACCGTCACTAGGTTTTCAATCCTAATTGGCCGGGTCCATAAAGAACTGCTCCACATCAGTAATTGTCTGAGTCACGCGGTAGGGTGGGAGGCTGGCGAGGAAGGTTTGGCCGTATCTCTGCCTTGTGATGCGGGGGTCGAGGAGGACCAGGACGCCGCGATCTTCCAGCGAACGGATGAGGCGTCCGAAGCCTTGCTTGAGGGTGAGGACGGCGGCGGGGACCTGGTAGTCGAAGAAAGGTTTGCCGCCGGCTTCTTCAATGGCCTTCATGCGCGCGCTGACCACCGGATCGTTGGGCACGGCGAATGGTAAGCGGTCGATGATGACGCAACTGAGGGCTTCGCCCTGCACATCTACCCCTTGCCAGAAACTCGATGTGCCGAAGAGGACGGCGTTGGGGGTTTCGCGGAATTGCTCCAGCAAGGCTTTGCGCGGGGCGGTGCCGTGCAGCAGGATGGGAAAGTCGAGGACGGGCAAAAGGCGCTCATATAAGTCGCGCATTTGCGAGTAGCTGGTGAAGAGGCAGAAGGCGCGGCCTTGGGTAATTTCAAGCACGCGCTGAATGGTGCGGGCGGCAGCTTCGGGGAAGTCGGCCTCGCGCGGGTCGGGCATCTGCGGGGGCAGATAGAGGAGAGCCTGCTTCTCATATTTGAAATGAGAAGGCACGACCAACTCGCGGGTTTCAGTGAGGCCGAGACGCTTGCGCATGTGTTCGAAGCCGCCCTGCACGGTGAGCGTGGCCGAGGTGAGAACGACGGTGGGAATCTGCTCGAAGACCTGCTCGTGGAGAAGCTCGGAGACATCGATGGGTGTGGCTTGGAGAAAGGTGTTGCGGGCAGCATTGCGCGATGAGGAAAACCGTCCCCCAGGGGCTAAAGCCCGGTCCCCACTACGGTCATTTTCGGCACGACTAAAGTCGTGCCCTTTCAAAGCCGCAGATCTTTTCGAAGCGGAGGATCTTTCCTGTGCGGTTTGGCCGCCGGAGATGCGGCGCTCCATCCAATAAACCATGTTGTTGGCGTTGGATTCGAGGAGGAACTCGAGTTCGGTGCGCAGGCGGGCGGCGCGTTTTTGCAGCCCAGGGGCTTCGTCCACACCTTTGAGCATGTCGAGGTCGGCTTCGATGCGGCGCAGCGTGGCGCGAACGCTGAGGTAAAGTTCGCCGGAGGATTCGAGGAACTCCTCGCGTCCGTTGAAGGGCTGGCGACCGTCGGCGGCGATGGGCAGGCCGGCAAAGAACATGCGCGCGCGGTCGCGGAGTTGCTGGGTAATGGCGGGAAAATTTTGCGCGCCTTCTTTGCCACGCAGCAGGGTTTCGGTATCACGGGCCAGCTCTTCAAAGCGGAGATTCGAGACTGAGAGACCGAAGTAGTTCGATGCAACGTCTTCGAGCTCGTGGGCCTCGTCAAAGACGACCGCGGCGGCCTCGGGAAGGATGCCGGCGTCGGGCGCTCCGGCAGCCTCTTGCTTGACGGAGAGGTCGGCGAAGAAGAGGTGGTGGTTGACGATGATGATGTCGGATTCGAGAGCCTTGCGGCGCATCTCGGTGATGAAGCAGCGGCGGTAGTCCGGACAAGTAGTCCCGAGGCAGGCTTCGCTGCGGGCGTCGAGCTTGTGCCAGAGAGCGCTGGACTCGGGGAGTTCGGATAGCTCGGAGCGGTCGCCCGTTTCGGTGGTCTGCTCCCACTCGGCAATCTGGCGATATTGGTCGATCTCTTCCAATCCAGACAAGATGGGCTGGTTGCGCAGGGCGACGAGTTTGTGGCGGCAGAGGTAGTTGTTGCGGCCCTTCATGTAGCAGACGCGCAGATCGCCGAGGAGGGATTCAAGAAAGGGAATGTCGCGGAAGTAGAGCTGGTCTTGCAGGGCCTTGGTGCCGGTGGAGATGATGACGCGCTGGCCGGTGCGCAAGGCGGGCAAGAGATAAGCGAGGGTTTTGCCGGTGCCGGTGCCAGCTTCGACGATCAGATGGCGGCGCTCCTGAAGGGCGCGCTCGACAGCCTTCGCCATTTCCAACTGGCCGGGGCGGTATTCGTAGGGCAGCGGCGATTGCGCGAGGATGCCGCCCGGCGAGAAGAACTCGTGGAGGCTGGGCAGGGCGCGGGTTGAAGATTCGGTCGGGGGCATGGGGCTGGTTGTTTACAGTGCTATCCCCATCATAGTGACATGCGCTGCCTACGGATTGGGCGCGGCTGTGGGCTGATCGGAGCAATCGACTAGCTGGTACCAGGGCGCGTGCAGTTGGCCGGGATGCAGGCCGAGGCATATCTGATCACCCGCTGAGGTTTCGTGGTACATGCTGGAGGAGACGCTGATTTCGTTTGGATGATCGACCGGTCCCCAAGGGGCGAGATCGAGGTAGTAGGTTGTGGATCTTCCGCTGCTGCTGTGCTTGCTGGTAACCGGCACGGCATATGTGGATGCCTTGGAATGATCAAGGAGTGAGTCCGCAGCAATGGCCAGGCCGAAGCTGTAGGAGCCGGCTGCGAGGAGCATTACGAGGATTGCCGCTATGAAATTCGCGGAGTTCTTCCGAATGGTGCTGAAGAAAGCCGCAAAGTAGACGAGCGCGACCGGGACGATCAGGATCAGTAAAGGCCGCATCGAGACGAATTCCAGATCGCTGATCAGGAAGGTCAATCCTAATCCAGAAGCGAGCAGAGCAAAGCCCAGATCGACGCGCGGATCAGCCTTCTTTTTGAAGGTCACATACAGCAGCGGTGAACGCTGCACCAGCATCCATACGGCCACTGGCGCAAGAATCAGCACCACGGCGGAGAGCAGCTTGACGTTGGCCGGTCCCAGATTGACCGCAAGCGCGGCGGCAATGACGATGACCGTGGCGATAATGCCGTAGGTTTTAGCTTGCTTGAGGGCGTTCAATCGCTCTTCGGGGGTAGCGCCGAGTTCCTGGTTCTGAGAGATTTCTTCGAGGACCGCGTCGCTATCCCGCTTATCGAGGTCTGTTACTTGCTGGAACCAGGCGCGGTAGTCGCCATCCGTAGCAAAAGCGTGAGTGATGGTGATTTTGCCGCGACCTTCTTTGAGGTAGAGCTGAGTAAAGGTGCCGTTACGGGTGGTGAAGGTGCGAGAACCCTCGATTTGGCTGAGGTCGGCGGTGGATTCTTTGAGCGCGCCGCGGACCGCAATACGCGTGCCGTCAATTACCAGGCGAGAGCGGAAGGCCAACGCGAGCAGGTAGAGGCCTGCTGCGGGGAAAAGTAGCATCATGGTCGCCGGGCCGGCGGAATTCTGTTCGGCGAGAAGCTTCACGGCCAGAAAGCAGAAGCCGAGCGTCATTCCCAGGCCTAGGAGCAGATAGAAGGCACGTATCCAGCCTTTGAAGTGGTATTCGCGCCTGGTGTTGCTGATCGTTTCTGCGGGATTCATTGCGTACACTCCCCTCTCGCGTTTGTACCATACGCGAGGCAGGGATCGTCCGGGGCGCGGATCACAGGGATTGCTGGCAACCGCCGGGGAGACGTGGCAACTTATGGCGCTTACTTTGGCGGGCCTGGAGTTTCGAGAGAGCCGGGCTGGGGATTGAGCCAGTGGCTGATCATGAGCGTCTCATCGGGGATGGATGAGCTGTTGACGTCTACCTGCTGGGCTGTCATCTGCAGCTTCTTGCGCGTGTCAGCGGCTCGCTGCGCATTGGCGGCTTTTTCTGCAGCGGCGGCAGAGTAGAGGCTGGATTCTTGGATTTGCATGGAGTTGCCGTGAATATGCATCGCGCCCTCCTGATAGGAAAGCGGCATTTCAGCTTCCGGGGTGAGGCGGAGTCGTTGAGAACTCTCTAATTGTTGGGAAGCAGCCACAATTCTCGTTGGCAACCGGTAGGGCTGCTGGGATGGGTGACCGAGCTTTCGCCTCTTGCCGCGCCGTTCGCTAGGCCGCTCCCTCGTCTTCCAGGGAGCCGGAGTGATATTCATCCCCGTCCAGAGCCGCACTTACATCGGAATGCGGGTTCTGGCCGCGGACCTGGCTGTGTTTAAGGTCCATCCACTGGCTGATGCTGACAATATCGTCGGGGCTGGCGATTCCTTCGATGTCGTCTTCCCCATGCATGGCTTTGCGGCGGAGATCCGTGGCGCGTTGCACCGAGGCGGCTTTTTCCGCCGCGGAGGCCGAGTAGAGGCTGGCCTCGTTGACGTTCATTGAGCTGCCATTGACGTACATCCTGCCCTCCTCAAGCTCGTGCGAGCAACTTTGATGCCACGAGTCTGCGCTGAAAGTGAGAGAAATTCAATGTTTTGGGCTGCACTGCAGCGGTACTTTGAGTTGACTTTTCGGGGTGGACTAAGTACGCTTAGTCCATGGCATATACAGTGCATCAGGCGAAAACTCACTTCTCGCGGCTGCTGAAAGAGGCGGAGGCGGGCAAGGAGGTTATCGTGATGCGCGGGACGAAGCCGGTGGCGAAGATTGTGGCGATAGATGAGCCGGCGAAACCAGACGTTCCCTTCCGCCTGCTGGGTGCTTTCGCGGGGCAGATGAGCTGGGATGAAGATGCATTCGATCCAATGACAGACGAGGAACTAATCGAGATTGGTTGGGGTTGGATGCTGGATGCGCCGCTGGTCTCTAAGCCGTCAGAGCCTCAGGACAAATGACCTACCTGCTTGATACTCACACTTTTCTCTGGGCTGTGCGCACACCTGCGGTGCTTCCTGCGAAAATCCAAGCGATTTGCAAAGATCGTGCTGAGGTTTTGCTGATCTCCATCGTAACGCCATGGGAGATGGCTATCAAGAGCGCTCTTGGCAAGCTGGATGCCGCGTTCGTTCTGGATAATTTTGAGTCCCTCACGAAGCAGGGAGGTTATAGCCTGCTCGATACCACAGCCCGTCATGTGATTAGCGGCGGACGCCTGTATGCGCATCATCGCGACCCCTTTGACCGGCTGCTGGCGGCGCAGGCTCTGGATTTGCGGATTCCCTTGATCAGCCGCGACCGGGTCTTTGATCTGTATGGCGTAAAGCGCATCTGGGACTAATCGCCTCATTTATTCCCGCCCGGCTCAGCCGATAGACAATAGTAGAGTGCCGTCTTTGCCTTTGGGGTGGGGCGGCGAAATGGAGCCTTGTTTTGTCGAAGTATCATAAGTCCGTTGTGCCGACGAAGTCGCTGGCCGGCTCACTGCCGCTGGTGGCGATTGTCGGCCGTCCGAATGTGGGCAAGTCCACGCTGTTTAACCGGCTGACCAAGAGCCGCCGCTCGATTGTGGGCGATGAGCCGGGAATTACGCGGGACCGCATCTATGGCGAGTTTGAATGGATGGGCCGCGAGTTTCGCCTCGTGGACACAGGCGGCATTGTGCCGGATGACCCGGAGCTGATTCCGACAGAGATTTTCGCGCAAGCGAAGGTCGCGCTTGAAGAGGCCGACGCGCTGATTCTGGTGGTGGATGCGCGGACTGAACTGGCCAGCCCGGATTACGACCTGGTGCGGATGCTGATTCGCGGCGGCAAACCGCTGTTTTTGGCGGTGAACAAGGTCGAGGGCGACGCGATGGCTTACGCGGCGGAGAACTTTCGCCAGTTGGGCATTCGCAATGTTTATCCGATCAGCTCGGAGCACGGGCTGGGGATTGGCGATCTGCTGGAGGCGATCTCTGAAGCGATTCCCGCGACTGCGGCGGAGCTGGTTGCGGACGAGGCTCCGGTGGTTGATGAAACCTTCGCGACTGAAGATGTTGATGAATCCGGCACGGACTCTTCGCTGGAAGACGATCCCGAGACCGAGGAGTCCCTTCATAAGACGCATGGGGAGTTTGAGCAGCATGAGACCTCGATTGCAATTATCGGGCGGCCAAATGTAGGCAAATCGACACTGCTGAATGCGCTGACGGGAACCAGTCGGGCGATTGTTTCGCCCATTGCGGGTACGACGCGCGATGCCGTCGATGAAGTGATCGACTTTGAAGGCCACAGGCTGCGCTTTGTCGATACAGCGGGAATCCGGCGCAAGGGCAAGACCCATCTGATGGCCGAGAAGCTCAGCGTGGTGATGGCCCGGCGGCACCTCGAAGCAGCCGACGTGGCGCTCGTGGTGATTGACGCAACCGAAGGCGTCACCGGCGCGGACGCGACGATTGGCGGCTACGCGCATGAGAGCGGCCGCAGCGTGATCATTATAGTCAACAAGTGGGACGCGGTGACGACCAACCGCACCGACGGCAAGCCCCCCGCCGACCGCGCTGTCTACGAGGAGCAACTGCGCCGCGCGCTGAAATACCTGAACTACGCGCCGGTGATTTTTCTCTCCGCTTTGAAAGCCACCGAAGGCGAGCGCAAAGGCGTGAGCCGCGTGTTGAAAGAAGTAGT
>CAZHKN010000267.1:0-6972 GCA_964532725.1 uncultured Occallatibacter sp. | reverse complement strand
CACGACATCAATGCCTATATCAACCTGCTGCGCCGCGACGGCAACATCACCATGGTCGGGGCGCCGGAAAAGCCGTTGCCTGTCTCCGTCTTCGGCCTCATCTTCGCGCGCCGCAGCTTCTCTGGCTCGCTGATCGGCAGCATTGCCGAAACCCAGGAGATGCTCGACTTCTGCGGCAAGCACAACATCACCTCAGACGTTGAAGTCATTCCGATTCAGAAGATCAACGAAGCCTACGAGCGGCTACTCAAGTCTGACGTAAAGTACCGCTTCTCCATCGATATGGCCTCGCTCAAATCCGAGTAGGCAACACGGTCCCGCCTCATGACGATCAACAAACCATCAATGAGGCGGGACTTCATCGAATATCGAACGGCTGTTCTGAAAGAAGATATGAAATGGCACAAGTATTCGTTGTAATCGGCGCGGGTTCAATCGGCCAGGCAATTGTGCGACGGGTGAGTGCGGGCAAGCATGTTTTGCTCGCCGACCTGCGCCAGCAAAACGCCGATGCCGCCGCAAAAACCCTCAACGATGCCGGCTTCAATGTCACCACCGCAACCGTCGATGTCTCATCGCGCACCTCGGTTCATTCTCTGGTTGAGACCGCGGCTAAAATCGGCGAGGTCTTCGGCGTCATTCATGCGGCAGGGGTTTCGCCCTCGCAGGCAACACCAGAGACAATCCTCAAAGTCGATCTCTACGGAACCGCGCTGGTGCTCGAAGAATTCGGCAACGTAATCGCGCAAGGAGGAGCAGGCATCGTAATCGCATCGCAATCCGGTCATCGCTTGCCGCCGCTCACTGCCGAGCAGAACTCGCTGCTTGCCACCACGCCGACTGAAGACTTGCTCGCGCTGCCCATGCTTCAGTTGGAGCAGATCAAGGACTCGCTTCATGCCTATCAGATTTCGAAGCGCGGCAACTCGCTGCGCGTAATGGCCGAAGCCGTCCGCTGGGGCAAGCGCGGAGCGCGCGTCAACACCATCAGCCCCGGCATCATTATCACCCCGCTTGCAAATGACGAATTGAAGGGGCCGCGCGGTCCCGGCTATCGCCGCATGATTGAGATTTCAGCCGCAGGACGCGCCGGAACTCCCGACGAAGTCGGCGCTGTTGGCGCGCTGTTGATGGGACCCGATGGCGCATTTATCACCGGAAGCGACTTCCTGATGGATGGCGGCGTGACGGCAGCATATTGGTTCGGCGACCTGGCCCCAAAATAGCGACTTCTGAAATATTCTCTGGACGAGCAGTCCTCCCTCGCACTGGGGGACCAACGGGATAAGGACGAGATCAGCCCAAAATCCTGAGTGTAGATTTCATCTTGTATCCGCGTAGCGTGAATAATCAGCCACGCTGCTTCAAATTCATCCGCAAGACAACCGCACGTATCGAGGGAGAGCCATGAAAACCTTAACGTTAGGTCTGCTTCTATCAACACCGATTGCTCCATTCTCCTACGCGCAGCAATCGCCAGCGCCACCAACGGAAACAATTAAGACTGCCGCAACTCAAACACCCGAGCAACAAGAAGTCATCAACCTCTCAAACATGCAATGGGATTGGATGGCAGACAAGAAGGTCGATTCCTTAGAGACACTCTTTGATGACAAAGCCATGTTCACTCACATGGGAGGAACCTGGGGGAAAACCCAGGAACTGGCCACCATTAAGAGCGGCGGCATCTGGTACAAAAAAGCTCAAGTTTACGCAGTGGACGCCCGTATATTTGGTAACACAGCCGTCCTGCTATCGGACCTTGATTTGCAGGCAGTAGTTGGTGAACACGAAGTTACCAATCCTTTTATGGTGACTGAGGTTTATATCAAGGAAAACGGCAAGTGGAAGCTCGCCCAACTCACGTTCTCGCATCTGCTCAGGCCGGTAAAAATGAACAACAACAAGAATTAGCCAGAAACATCGAGCGAGAATCTGCCGGGTGCCGGGTGCCCCCGGGTTCCTCGCACTTGGGGATCTGGGAAAGCAAGTAGTTAGCCACACAAGAATAATTTAGGAGTTGAGCAATGCAAACCCGCAAGTTAGGCAACAGCAATCTTGAAGTATCGGCCCTCGGCCTCGGTTGCATGGGCATGAGTTCAGGCTACGGTCCGGCAGCCGACAAGGGTGAGATGATCAAGCTGATCCGCTCCGCTCACGACCTCGGCATCACGCATTTCGATACCGCCGAAGCCTACGGGCCGTTTGTGAATGAAGAACTGGTCGGAGAAGCGCTTCAGCCCATCCGCGACATGGTCACGATTGCCACCAAGTTCGGCTTCGAGATCGATCCTGTGACTGGCAAGCGCGGCAGCGGAACCAACAGCAAGCCCGCGCAGATCAAGCGCGTAGCTGAAGACGCCCTGAAGCGGTTGCGCACTGATCATATCGACCTCTTCTATCAACACCGTGTCGATCCCAACGTGCCGATTGAAGACGTAGCCGGAACGGTCAAAGAGCTAATTGCCGAGGGCAAGGTCCGGCACTTCGGCATGTCCGAAGCCGCAGTGCAGACAATCCGCCGCGCCCACGCGGTGCAGCCGGTCACGGCAGTGCAGAGCGAGTATTCGCTCTTCTGGCGCGGTCCAGAGACCGAGTTATTGCCAACTCTCGAAGAGCTTGGCATCGGTTTCGTGCCCTTCAGCCCGCTGGGCGCTGGCTTCCTCACCGGCAAGATCGACGAAGACACGAAGTTCGATCCAACGGACTTCCGCAACATTGTGCCTCGCTTCACACCCGAAGCGCGCAAGGCCAATTTTGCTCTCGTCGATCTGCTCAAAGCCGTCGCAACACGCAAAGGCGCAACCCCCGCGCAAATTGCGCTCGCGTGGCTGTTGGCGCAAAGGCCGTGGATTGTTCCCATCCCCGGCACAACCAAGCTGCATCGACTTGAAGAGAACATTGGCGCAGTTGCAGTCGAGTTTTCGTCTGATGATCTCCATGAAATTGACAACGCAGCCGCAAAGATTCAAGTGCAGGGCGCTCGACTCCCTGAAGCCGCGCTGCAAATGACCGGGCGCTAATCGCAATTGGTTATTACAATTGCTGCTGACAGTTTTGGAACAGGAGAAGCAATGCAGAAACGCAAGTTAGGCAACAGCAATCTCGAAGTATCGGCCCTCGGCCTCGGCTGCATGGGCATGACTCATTCCTACAAGCCATTCCCGGAGCGGGATGCCTCCATTGCGCTGATTCGCGCGGCCGTTGAACGCGGAATCACCTTCTTCGATACCGCCGAAATTTACGGCCCGTTCAACAACGAAGAACTGGTCGGAGAAGCGCTTGAGCCATTTCGCGGCCAGGTGGCCATCGCCACCAAATTCGGCTTCGACCTCAACTCCGACGGAAGCCACGGACCCAAAGGCACCGACAGCAGCCCGGAGCGCATTCGCCTCGTTGTCGAAGCCTCGCTGAAGCGCCTGCGCACCGATGTCATCGACCTCTTCTACCAGCACCGCGTCGATCCCAAAGTACCCATCGAAGAGACCGCGGGAGCAGTTAAGGATCTGATCCAGGCAGGCAAAGTCAAGCACTTCGGCATGTCAGAGGCCGGAGCCAAAACCATTCGCCGCGCCCACGCCGTGCAGCCCGTCACGGCGCTGCAAAGCGAGTACTCGCTCTGGCACCGCGTTCCTGAGGAAGAGATCATCCCCACCCTCGAAGAGCTGGGCATCGGCTTTGTACCTTTCAGCCCGCTCGGCAAGGGCTTCCTGACCGGCAAGATGGACGAGAAGAGCACTTTCGACAAAACGGACATTCGCAGCAGCATTCCGCGCTTTACGCCCGAGGCACGTGTAGCCAACCAGGCACTCGTCGATCTGCTCGGCCGCATTGCCGCTGAAAAGCACTCGACGCCCGCGCAGATCGCGCTTGCCTGGCTCCTCGCGCAGAAGCCCTGGATCGTTCCGATCCCCGGCACCACCAAACTGCATCGCCTGGAAGAGAACATCGGTGCTGTCAACCTCGCACTCACCGCCGAAGACCTGCGCGAGATTGAAACCGCCGCAGGAGCGATCAAGATTGAGGGCGCTCGCTATCCCGAACACATCGAGAAGATGACTGGACTGTAAATAAGGCTGCATCATTCAATCAATCCAGAGGAGAAAAAGAAGATGGAAATCAAGCGAGCCGGCACACAGCCTTCCGCCAAAGGCCCCGCCGACTGGTTCACCGGAACCGTCCGCATCGATCCGCAATTTGACGCGCCTGAACCTGCCCGCGTCAACGGCGCCCACGTCACCTTCGAGCCGGGAGCACGTACGGCCTGGCACACGCATCCGCTCGGTCAAACGCTAATCGTCACCTCGGGCTGCGGACGTGTGCAGCGCCTGGGTGGTCCTATCGAGGAGATTCGTCCCGGCGATGTGATCTGGTTTGCGCCCGGCGAAAAACACTGGCACGGCGCAGGTCCCACCACCGCCGTTACCCACTACGCTATCCAGGAAAAGCTCAACGGCAAGGCCGTCGACTGGATGGAGCATGTGACGGACGAGCAATATCAGTCATAACCCCACTTCGATCCCGCCTCGCAGAAAATTTCGGCACGGCAGCAGCAGCGATTCAATCACACTCAGCAGAGCTTCAGCCACCAAAGCAGCGGCAGCGATTCCGGCTTTTCATCCTTGCGGTCCAACACCCCCGCCAACCCCATCAGCACCGAGGAGGCACAGGCTGGGCACGCCATTGCGTTGTTGCTTACCGACTCGCAGTCCTGGCAAAGGTACGCCGAGGTCAGAGGAAAGTATTGCTTCACGGATGGGGTCATGGTTTCGCTCCTGTTTCCGATGGCTGCAAGATCACTCAATGCCGTTCTACTCTGGATTAAATGATCCGGAAGGTTCAGTTGGAAAAGATCGTGTGGTCCTGGTCGTAGCGCTTTTCCGTGTTGGCGGCTTTTTCCGCGGCTTTCTCGGCTACGCGCTCAATCTTCTGCTCAGTTGTAGACTTAGAGGCGGTCTCGTCTTCCAGTGTTTTTGTCTTCGGATTCTCGAATTGATTCGTCATCGTTGATTGCTCCTGAAGACACAGTGCGCCATTCTGGGACAGAAGGCTGGTCGCTTTTGCTCCCCGCTTTGGATTTCCCCGGTATTCCACCCGCAGACGACAAAAGCCCGGCCTGAGGCCGGGCTTCGATTCTTGCTGAACTTCAATCAGCGCTTAAAGCTTTTCGTAGAACTCGCACACAGAGCACGAGATGTAAACGCCGCCGGGAATGCCGCGCTCGCGGTCCTTGACGCGCTTGACGATGCGCGTGGGCTTGCTGCACTTGGGACAGTCGGTCGACTTCGTCGTGTCCATTTCCTTCTTGCGGTCACCGGTTTTGGCAATTTTGGCCATTGGTAGGGTGTTTCTCCTTCTTGGGGTTGTCTCTGCACACACACGCAGGATGCGCGCGGCTTCAACGGCGCGGACCAGCCGCTACAATGGCCAGACTCGCTCTTCCCAGTTTACACGAACTTTTAATCGTCCAGAGTTTGCTGGCGGACTCTGGATAACATCATGAAAACCAAATAGTCTAAGGAACTGAATCTACTTCTTCAAAGGAGTTGACATATTCGCATCGTTCCTCTTTCCCTGCTGCTTTGTTCCGTGACTCTTTTAACCGCACAGACCCCTTCCAAGACGCCTCCACAAGGTGCGCGTTCTGAACTCGCTTCGCACCCCGAGTGGCCAAAGGCAAACCCAGCCGATGTTGCCACCATCGAAGATATTGTCCATGCGTTTTACAGCGCTATTTCAGCTCCAGCCGGCGGAAAACTGGATCAGACTCGTCTGCGGTCTTTGTTCGTTCCCGGAGGACGCATCGCATCCAGTGTGCCGCCGAATTCCTCGCGTACGGCAGACGTTCGCTTTCTTTCACCGGAAGAGTATGCGGCTCTATCCGACGCCAATACCGCTAAGTCGGGCTTCTTTGATAGCAATCCAGCCAACCAGATCGAACGGTTCGGAGTTATGGCCCATGTTTATTCCACGTTTGAGTCTCGCTCACACCTTGAGGACCCAAAGCCGATGGCTCGCGGCATCAAGTCATTCGAACTACTGAACAGCGCAAACCGTTGGTACATTGTTCAGGTTTACTGGGACTGGGAGCGAGCCGACAACCCCGTTCCAGAGCGCTATCTGCACGACAGTACGAAGTAGGCTAACTTGACTTCAAGGAATCGGGCTGCGTGGAACCTGGGATACACGCAGTCCCGAAGTCTCTGCGAGCAGATCAATGACTCGCCGCCGGCAACCCCAGTGAAGCCGCGCTGGGCATATCCTTGCCATCATCGAAATCTTGAATCGCATCGAGGAATCGCTCCCCGCGCCGCTGCCACTCTTCAATCCGCAGGTCGTAGCGCACCGTCACATTGTTCAGCCAATAGGGCCGGTTCTCGCTCAGCCACACCTGGCTGTACTCGGCCTTGGTCGCCGAGTAGGCATCGCGCAGATCCTGACAGCGGCCGAACATGCTGCTGATCTCATCGAGCACGTTCCTCGTCTCCTGGCGATGCTTCTGGTCGTGCTGCGCGGCGACCGCCTGCGCATAACCGTCCACGATTTCCTGCGCCAGTTGAAACTTCATCCCGATCAGGTCGAGCCGGCGCGCGCCCAGATCCATTGCGGTCAGCGCGTCTGCTTCTTTGATCTTCGGATTCTCGCGCCGCACCTCGGCCAGCAGCACAATCGCCCGCTCGGCGTGCAGCCGAAGCTCCGGCGCTACCGGCAGCAGGGCCGCCGAAATCTTTTGCCCCTGCACACTCCACGGATCGACCCAGAAAAACTGATCGCTGGTCGCGTCGAGCTTGGTCTTGTTGAGCGCGGCGTGCGCGGCCATCAGCTCTTCTTCAGCTTCATTCACCTTGCCGCTCAAGTCGCCGTGAAAGACCGGCCCATACGCCGCCTGATACGGCGCAATCGGACTCTCTCCTGGCTGCCATGCTGCCGCGGCGCCAAACATCAGACTGTACCAGTCCATGTTGAAGAGTC
>CAZHKN010000266.1:0-7014 GCA_964532725.1 uncultured Occallatibacter sp. | reverse complement strand
GAGGCGGCCGCCGTCGCGGGGTTTGCGGTGAACAAAACAGTGCTGCGGCTGGAGCCGGACCAGTTGGTTGCAGAGGAGTTGCCGGAGGCGCTGGCGGAGAGCTTGCTTTCCGTTCCGCAACCCCAGGGTGCGCAAGCCTGGGCGCTGGTTTGCCGGAATCGGACCTGCCTGCAGCCTATTTCCGATGCAGATGCATTGATTTTGGCCTTGGAAGCTGGAAATTGACTTGAGTTCCTGACGTTTGTTGCCGATAAAGTTAGTTGGATGCGGCACTTTCGTCCAAAAAGGCGCGCTTGAAACAGTTCAGAGCAGTCCGCATCTGGTTGTGCTGGCTGGCGCTCGCGGGGGGCGCGCAGGCGCAGCAGTATGTTTTTCGCGTCTTTCGTCAGCCGGAGGGGCTGAAGAATATTGCCGTTGAGGCCCTGGCGCGCGACCGCGCGGGTTTTCTATGGGCGGGCACGGAAAATGGATTATTTCGGCTGACCGGTTCCACCTTCGAGCGCTTTGGCATGGAACAGGGTCTTGAAAACTCAGATATTTCGGATATATTGCCGGACCAGAACGGAACGATCTGGGTGAGTACGCGCGAGGAACTATATCGCTGGAATGGGCAGCGGTTTCAGCGCGCTGGGAGTAGAGCAATTCCGACTACCGGTCCGAACCGCGTGGCCATCGAAGATGGGGAGGATCTGCTGGTTGCGAACGAGGGGCGTTTGTACCGGCTGAAGCACTCTGCCTCGGGAGAGATGATCTCGTACACGCCTGTCTTTCCTGAAGCGATGTTGACCTTGCGACCGGAGCTTGGTCGCGTTGATCGCGTCATGGTTACCGTCGGCAAAGACGGCAACCGCACAGTCTGGATGGGATGCGGTAACAAGCTGATCTCGTTTTCGGAAAACCCGGCTGGTGCGGACGGCACACCGGAGACGGTGACGGAATGGGGCAAGGAGCAGGGCCTCGCCGAAGACACCTGGGAGAGCGTATTGCTTGACCACTCCGGCACTCTATGGGCAACGGGCAGGCGCCATATCGCAGTGCTTGCTTCCGGCTCGGCGCGGTTTGAGGATCGGAGCAGTAAGGACTCGACTTCAGTGCTCCCCTTTCGTCAAGGCTCGTTGATTGAAGACCCGCAGGGCCGGGTGCTGGTGACCGACGGAGATGGCATATCGCGTTGGGAAGGCGGCAGGTGGAAGCATATCGGCCGGGACAACGGGCTGGTGCGCAATTCGTCGATTACCGGGATGGCCTTTGACGCATCCGGAGACCTGTGGCTGGGCAGCCTGGGCAGCGGGCTTTACCTTTGGACGGGCTATGCGAATTGGGAGGGCTGGGATGATGGCCAGGGCTTGCCTTCGGCATCCATCTGGGCAATCTCTGCTTCCGTTCCAGAACGTATCAATGTGGGAACTGTCGATGGACCCGGTTGGATTGATCCGGAAACAGGCGCAGCGGGTAAAGGATTCTCCGGCGACAAGTGGGAGTATGGCTCAGTCGGCGGCCTGAATACTGCTTCGGATGGATCCCTCTGGGCCGGCACTTTCAGCGGCAATATCCTGCACATCGATACGAAGAGTGGGCGGGTGATTAAATCCTTCTCCGTGCCAGGCTCGATCATGAATTCTGTCCAATTACCGAACGGAGCCATTTTGTACTCCGCCACGCATGGCATCTGGGAGATCGAGAAGGGATCGGCGCCGACGCAGGTCGCAGGCGCGAAGCAGCTTGTCGGGGATGCCAGAGTATATGGCGGATGCGTTGCGCCGGACGGCGGGGCCTGGTTTTTAACCAACAACCGATTGCTGCACCTGAGCGCAGAAAACTGGACGGAGCCGAAGATCGACGGACTGCCCAGCCTGCAAGCTTCTCTGATTGCCTTGCGTTGCGCTGCTGACGGCGCAATCTGGGTAACGGGTCCACAAGCCGGAATCTGGCGGCTGACGCCCGAGGCAGAGCATTTGCGTGCTTGGCCGCTGAAGACGCCGGAGGAATTCAAGTCGCTTATTCCTGTCTCAATTTTTCTCGATAAGCGAGGGTGGCTGTGGCTGGGAACAGACCAGGGACTGCTGGTGTGGAATGGCCGCGAATGGCGGCATCTGACCCAGGAAAGCGGATTGGTCTGGAACGATGTGAACCAGGCCAGCATGGTTGAGGCAGCAGACGGCTCTTTGTGGATAGGAACCAGCGGGGGGGTCGCGCATTTGCTTCACCCGGAGCGTGTCTTCGATCCGATTCAACTGAGTGCTTCCCTCACCGAGCTTCGGCATGGAGCGGAAAACTATCTGGGCAGGCAGAGTATCACGATTCCATGGGGCGGCGCGGCGCTGTTATTCCAAATCTCTTCGCCGGTGATGCGCAACCGCAGCGAATTGCTGCTCAAGTTCCGAATGCTGGGCAGGCAAGCGGATTGGATACCGACCGAAGACGGCATTGTTGCTTTCACCAGGCTCGATCCAGGGTCTTATACATTCCAGGCAATGGCCTGTAATCCGGGAATCAATGTCTGCTCGAATCAGGTTTCTGTTGCGGTCACGGTTTTGCCCCCGTGGTGGCAGACGAATTGGTTTCGCGGGTTGTGCGCGTTCGCCTTTCTGCTTTTGCTTGCAGCGGCTGACCGGTTGCGCGCGCGGCATTTAAGTCAGAGAAGTAAACAGTTGGAGACTCTGGTGCGCATTCGTACCGCGGAACTGGAAGCCAGCCGCGAGCAGTTGCGCATTCAGGCTTCGCACGACACGCTGACGGGAATGCTGAATCACGGCGCGGTGTTGCGCTCTCTGGATGCGGAGATACAGCGATCCAGGCGTGAGGGCGGATTGCTGGTGGTGGCGATGGCCGATCTGGATTATTTCAAGCGGATCAATGATACGCATGGGCATCTGGCGGGAGATGAGGCCTTGCGGCAGTTCTCCACTGCTGCCCGGGGATCCATGCGGCTGTACGACCACGTCGGCCGCTATGGTGGCGAAGAGTTTCTGTTTCTGCTGGCGGAGATACCCGCTGGAGCCATTGAGCAGAGACTGGCTACCCTCCATCTTGCAATTTCCAACCTGACTATTCGCACGCCGCTGACGGAGTTTGGGATGACTTGTAGCATTGGAGCAACGGTCTTTGATCCCTTTGGTACGCCTTCGGGTGCCGATTCGCTGCTGGCGATTGCGGATATGGCGCTCTATGACGCGAAGCGCTCGGGCCGCAACCGGGTGATTCTGCGTAAGACGGATGAGCGATTGGATGAGACTAAGAATCCGATTGTGCAATCGTTGCAAGGCAGGTGATTGAAGCTCGGTCTTGCGAATGCCCAATGCCCGTTCCCTGGCTTATTCCGTTTCTGTTTGTACGGTGCGATTCTTTGATTCGGTGGGGACGGTAAAGTTGAAAACGCGGTTGGGATCGCCGGGGAGCAAGTGCTGCTCTTCGAGCGCAATGCGAACGCGGCGGCGAAACTCGCGGACAGGTTCGTATTGTTTCGTTGCAATGGTTTTGAAGACGACCGGGAAGATGATCTCCGAGCCTTTCATCGCATCGACACCCAGAACCTTCGGATCTTCGACGAAAAGATCGCGGAAGGCTTCGCTGTTGCGCAGCTCCATCGCAATGCCGGTGAGCAGTTGCAGCACGGCGTCTGGGTTAGCGGAAAAATCCACGCTCACGTTGATAGTCGCCACCGAATAGCCTCTGCTGAGATTGGAGACTGTGGTGATCTGGGAGTTCGGTACGATATAGAGCGTACCGTCCGCATCGCGGATGGTGGTCTTTCTGAGTGTCATGCTTTCGACCGTGCCGGCAACGCCCGCAGCGTGAATCTGATCGCCGACGTTGAATTGATCTTCAACCAGCAGAAGGATGCCGTTCAAAACATCTTTGACAATATTCTGCGCGGCGAGGCCGATGGCGATTCCAGCCACTCCCGCAGAGGCCAGAAGCGGAGCAAGATTGACCCCAACAGCGTCGAGAATCTGCAACCCTGCAATGAGTCCAATGACCGCGAGCCCTGTTGTGCGAATAACGCCTGCCAACGTCTTCACCTGACCGATGCGCGCCGGACTGGAAGCGTGCTCCTCGGCAACATGAATCATCCGATAGCTGACGGTGCGCAGCAGGCGAATGAGCACGAACGCGATGGCCACAACCACCAGCAAATGAGGCAACTTGAGACGGACGAACTCCTGGGCGTCGATGGCCCATTCGTCTAGAACTCGTCCCAGAAACCGGCCCTCGGCAAACCAGCCAGTCCGCGTCGCCGATAAAAGTAAAAAATGGTGCATCCAAATCTCCTTCACCTAGACTAGACTGTGCGCAGGCAAATACGCTGGCCTGAAATCCGGGGCCGTCGCCGCCCCGGGCAAGAATCAATTCAATTCATCGAACTGAGGAGGTTCCCTATGCAATTCAGCAAGGATCAAGACAATCGAAATCTTCGAAACGCAGCGAAGCGAACCGGAACGCATCACTGGAGGAGGGTTCTTCTTTGTGTTGCCGTGATGGCGGCGTTGACAGGCATCGCCCAGCAAAGCCCGGATAAGTCGATCCATGATCCATCAGTGACAGCCCTGCCGGATGCAAACGCGCAGATGCAGATGCGCGAACAACAGGCCAAAAATCAGAGCTATGAGGCTGCAAACATTGAGCGCAAGAAGCAGATTGCCGAGGACACCGCACTGCTGCTGAAGCTGGCGACCGATCTGAAAACCGAGGTAGACAAGACTGACAAGGATACGCTCTCGGTTGGCGTGATCCGCAAGGCCGATGCCATTGAACGGCTGGCGCACAATGTGAAGGAAAAGATGAAGCTGACCGTCGGGGCCAGTTAGAATTTGTCTCGTAAACCATTGAATTGAGAAGATATGCTGACTCTGCGATCTGCGTACTCCTGTTTTTGGATGAAGCGGCTTGCGGCGCGCGTGGTGCGCCCGTGGCTCTGCCTGATATTTCTTGTCGTGCACCCTACTGGCGCGCAAACCGGCCCCGGCGGCGGTAGGATGACGTTTCCGCAGCCCCCAACTAGCCAGCGGAACGGCGATAACTCAGAGGAATCCTGGAGCGATGTGGCAGAGCAGCAAAAGAGGCAAAAATTGATCAACGCAGCGCGGCAAAAGTCCATTCAGAGCGATACAGAAAAGCTGCTCAAGCTGGCGTCCGCATTAAAGGCCGAGACGGAGAGTCCCAACTCCGGCCAAGATCTGCCTCTGCAAATGAATCAATGGAGTCAGATTGAGCGGCTGGCGCGCAGCATTAAGGACAGGATGAGCTATGTGGTTCCAACTGCTTCTGTCTACAATCCTTATAGCGTACGACAGTGAGTTTTTTGGGCCGGAGGATCACCCGCTGGCGAGGAGACCAAATCACTGATGCCGCCGGTGCAAACTATTTGGTTCTTTTTCCCGGCATAGCGGGTTGATAGAATAATCATTTGGATTTAACAAATCCTACATCCGGTACACGGGGAGAGACAGGAATGGAAGTGGCGGTTTCTGGCCTTGGTGAACTTGAAGTGAACTCCGGTAGTCTCAGTCCTCAACAGATGATAGAGATTTACCGGCTGATGTATCTCTCCCGCCGCATCGACGACCGCGAAATTCTACTCAAAAAAAATCAGAAGATTTTCTTTCAGATCTCAGGAGCAGGGCATGAGGCGCTGCAAGTTGGCGCGGCGTTGGCCTTGCGATCTGGCGTTGACTGGTTTTTTCCGTATTACCGTGATCGGGCGCTCTGCCTGGCATTGGGTGTGACGCCAACGGATATGCTGTTACAAGCTGTGGGCGCTGCCAGCGATCCATCGACCGGTGGACGCCAGATGCCTACTCACTGGGGCAGCGGGCCGCTTAACATCGTCACGACCTCATCGGCAACCACCACCCAGTTGCTGCACGCGGTGGGATGCGCGGAGGCTGGCCGTTATTTCAGCCGGCACCCGGAGGCTGCTGCAAAAGCAGAAGGCGACTATCGGGCATATCGCGATGTGGTTTTCCATGGCGATGAGGTCGTGTTTACCTCGCTGGGCGAGGGATCGACTTCACAGGGTGAGTTCTGGGAAGCGCTGAATACCGCCTCGAATCAGAAGCTGCCGGTGATTTTCTGCGTTGAAGACAACGGCTACGCGATCAGCGTTCCGGTGGAAGTAAACACTCCCGGCGGCAATATCTCCAAGCTGGTTGCCAATTTTCCCAACTTCTATTTTGCAGAGATCGACGGTACTGATCCTGAGGCCAGCCTGCACGCATTCCAGGCGGCTGCAGCCCACTGTCGCGCAGGGCTGGGACCGGCCTTCATCCACGGACATTGTGTCCGACTATATTCCCATTCGAACTCCGATGACGATAAGAACTACCGCTCGGCCACCGAGAGAGATGCGGACGCACTGCGCGATCCTCTGACAAAAATGCAGATGCGCTTATTGCGCGAAGGCGTTCTGAGCGTGGGCGAGATTACCGTTCTTGAGCACAAGCTGGACCAGGAGATTGCCGAGGCTGCGGAAGTGGCTGTAGCTGCTCCATTGCCGACGGTGGAAAGCATCACCAAGCACGTCTACTCGGAAGATCTTGACCCGACAAGTTCCAGCTTCGCAACAGAACATGCGGAAGCTCCTGGCCGCGCTGGCGGCGGCAAGGCCGGCGGTGAAAAGGGAAGCGAGCCGCGTACGATGGCTGACCTGATCAATGCCTGCCTGCACGACGAAATGCGCCGCGATCCACGCATCGTGGTTTACGGAGAAGACGTCGCCGATGTCAGCCGGACTGCCGCGCTGTCCGAAGTCAAAGGCAAGGGCGGGGTTTTCAAGCTGACCGCCGGGTTGCAGACTGAGTTTGGCTCGGAGCGGGTTTTCAACTCGCCGCTGGCAGAGGCCAACATAGTGGGCCGCGCGGTGGGCTACGCCAGCCGTGGAATGAAGCCGGTGGTTGAAATTCAATTTTTTGATTACATATGGCCGGCTATGCATCAGATTCGTAATGAATTAGCTCTGACGCGCTGGCGTTCGAACGGCCTTTGGGCCTCGCCGCTCGTTGTGCGGGTTCCGAT
>CAZHKN010000265.1:0-7027 GCA_964532725.1 uncultured Occallatibacter sp. | reverse complement strand
TCATCTTCTCCTCGGTGAGCAAAACGATACAGAACAGACCCACCGCTTCGGATGTAAACTCTCTTTAGGTGTCGGTGTGAGCGTGTAGAGCTTATATGCCGCAGTATTCGGTGCTGCGGCTGCTCCCGGCAACTTGGGGTCCTGATGTTTGTCGATGAATCTGCATTCATCGGCGTAACCGCTGTGTAAGCCGAGTTGTCTGCGTTTGCGCATCCTCCTGCTGTCCCTGCGTTACAACCTTATTCGGAAGGAGGCCATGCGATGGGTGGACTTGATCGTCCCGCATTCGATACAGCAGCATTTTTGGCCAACGCCGGCCTGGGGCGCAGAATTGTTCAAATTCCTCCAGGAATGGCCCTGTTTTCGCAGGGCGACCCGGCAGATTCTGTTTTCTATATCCAGAAGGGCCGCGTCCGAGTCACGGTTGTTTCGACAATCGGCAAGGAAGCGACCATCACACTTCTCTCTGCCGGAGATTTTGCCGGAGAGGAGTCGCTGGTGGCAGTGCCTGGGCTCCGCCTGTCTACAGCTGCTGCCGTTACTGCATGTACCGTGCTCAAGATCCGGCGCGATGAGATGATCCGGGTGATGCACGAGGAGCATAACTTCTCCGACTTGTTCATGAGATTCCTGCTGGCGCGCAGTATGCGCACGCAGGCCGATCTTGTAGATCAGCTTTTTAACTCCAGCGAGAAGCGCCTGGCGAGAGTGCTGCTGTTAATGGCGGAGTTCGGCCAGGCCGGGGAGCCGGAATCGCTGATTCCGAAGATATCCCAGGAAACTCTGGCAGAGATGATTGGCACAACACGCTCACGAGTAAGCTTCTTCATGAACCGTTTTCGCAAGCTCGGTTTTATTGACTATAACGGCCGTATTCAGGTGCATAGATCTCTATTGAATGTGATCCTTCATGATCATTTGCCGGACGATAACGCGAAAAAGCCGCCGATGGAATCGCTAAGAAAGAATTCCAAGGAAAAACGAAGCTAACGCACAAACCCCGCACAGAATTAATTGGTATCGCGAATCAATCAATGGCGTGCATGTTCGCGGATGCAGATCGCTGCCAATTATGCAGCGAGGCAGTGAAGAAGCGCTCCTGACGAAAATCTGGAAGCGTAAAGACAACCGCCAGTGGACTGAATAACGCGAAAGGGAACGAGCAACCGCCAGACACTGCAGACGGAGGCCTCTTCAACTCTGAATTGCATGTCTGAGGCTCAATCGAAAGCCGTTCACTTTCGCTCAAAGTTGCAAGATTATTGAAACAACCCATTATTGCGCTCTTGAAGTAAATCCTCCCTTCAAAACGCACTCGCTCAATGGCGCCATGTTTGCGCTGGCGATGCCAGATACGGTCTGAATAGCTCAGACTCACGGAAAAAGATCGCCTACTCTCGATATTGCTGCGGGCCAGAATGAGAAGGCCCGAAATTCGGACAGCAGAAAATCCACGGAGGTGGCCTGTGAACAAGGATCGAGTGAATGGAACGATTGATAAAACAGTGGGAAGCGCCAAGCGCATGGTTGGCGAATTGACCGGCAATACGACACTTCAGATCGAGGGAATGGGACAGCAAGTCATGGGCAAGGTTGAGAATGCCGTAGGCAAGACAAAAGATGCGGTTCAGGATGCTATGACGAACGCTCAGTTGCATGTTGATGCACATGCAACCGCTGGATTGGAGACTGCTGCTCCCCGTGCCGGCGGCAAGGCGCGCAGGTAAGAATTCAAGGCCATCTACGGACGCCATAACAGGACGCGCTGTGCGCGTCTCCCTCTACTCCGTGCTGCACGGGGAGAAGATTCTGCTCAGTCTTTAGAGCGGTTCCCCAATAGATGTACCCTTGCAGGCGAAGCGCAGGATGACTTTTTCTTAAGGGAAAAAGCCATTCAGCAGCGGCGGTTTCGGTGTATAGCAATTGGAGAACCGCTGTAGCGGATGAAATGGAAAGAAGAGTGATATGCGTACTTTTAGGATCTTGTTAGCGTTTCTAGCATTGGCCATTCCGGCTGTGGTGTTTGGGCAGTTCGGAGTATCCATCGCAATCGGCCCCCCTGAGCTTTTGGTGAGTGTACAGCCGCTCTGCCCCGGCGATGGCTATCTCTGGACTCCTGGCTACTGGGCCTATGACGACAGCATCTCCGATTACTATTGGGTGGAAGGCGCATGGGTGCAGGCTCCGGAAGTCGGCTTTCTCTGGACACCGGGTTATTGGGGTTGGGGGAATGGTGGATATGCCTTCAATGAAGGCTACTGGGGGCCGACTATCGGCTTCTATGGCGGCATCAACTACGGCTTCGGCTACTTCGGCGATGGTTACGGCGGCGGCCGCTGGGACCACGGGCACTTCTTCTATAACCGCTCCGTGAACAATGTGGATATCTCAATCAATCATAATGTCTACAACGAGAAGGTTGAGGGCAGCAGCGAAATCAATCGCGTCAGCTTCAACGGCGGCAAGGGAGGAATCGAAGCGCATGCAAACTCTGCGCAAGAGGCCGCGGCGCATGAAAGGCACATCCCTGCAGTGGCGATTCAAGCAGAACATGCACGGACCGCGCGTGCTAATCCGGAGATGCGGGCGTCGGTGAGTCGCGGCAACCCTACGACCGCTGGAGCGCCGAAAGCAGCAGCAGAGACCTCGCGGAGCGATCTTCGCTCCGGGGCAAGCGATCCGCGCCAGGCGGTCCATCCGAAAGACCTTCCAGCGATTTCCCGCCCTGCGCCTGTCAACTCAGGGAATGCGAAGGCGGACGCGAGGTACGAGCAGCAGCAGGACAAGTTGATCTCCCAACAAACAAACGAGCGGCAGCAGCTTCAGCAAAAGCAGGAGGCCGAGCACCAGCAGAATGCGAATGCAGCTCAGACACAAGAGTTGGAACAAAAGCACCAGCAGCAGACACAGCAGCTGCAGGAGAAGCACACTTCGCAGCAGCAACAGCTGGTATCTCGGCAACCCCAGCCAAAAGGGAGAAGATAACAGTATAGGACTCTTGTAAAATCTAACTTATCTTGAACCAGCCGCGGCCGGGGACATCTCCCCGGTCGCTGTTTTATTGGATTGAGGTGGATTCATCGCATCCTTTCGATAGAACGCGATGTCTGAACGAAACCGGGAGAAGAGAAAGCGCTGAAGACTTCAGTCTGCGCACACGGTTCGAGCGTGCAATGCGAGGCTGGCCGCGGCCTCTGACCTGCGCAGGTTTCTGGCTTTCCATATTCCGAAGCAGAGGCTTATGATCATCAGTCCGCCGAATGTCCATAGCAGCGGCGTCGACCATTTCTGCAGAGTTCCAGAGAATAGACGGACCACATGGCGGCCATAGGTAGCACCCAGCCATGCAATCAGCGAGTATCGCAGGCTGCGTGCCGCGCCATACACAGCGAGAAAGCGCCGCAGTGATACCCCAAGCGCGCCGGATGCGAGCGCAAAAGGCAAGAGTGGTATGGGCGGAGGAAGCAAGGCAGGAAGAAAGACGGCAAGCACCGGATGACGTTCGACCCATACGACAATACGTCCTAGCAAGCGGGCCGGCACATAGTGGCGCAGCGCCGCTTCGCCGCCCCTTCGGCCTGCATACCAGGTGATATATCCGCCGAGAATACTACCGGAAACAGCGCTCGAAACAAGCAGCAGGGCATTTCCATGATTCGCTGTCAACCACAACAGAAGCAAATCCGTACTGCCAGGCAGGGGCAGCGGAATAACCGATGAATCAAGCACCGCAACGGAGAATAGGCCGAGTGCGCCCAGATGCGTGAGCCAGTGCGGCAGCAACGCGTGATGTGCATGGACTGCGGACGATTGAGCGGATTGTTCGATGAATGCGCTCATAGGATTCTGCCCCGCTTAGCATTCGATGCGATGCAATAAAAACATCTGCATCCTCAAGCTCAGCTTGCGATCGCTCCATGCAATGTAACCCAGTAATAGCGCCGCCAGCAAAACATGCAGCGAACGGGGCGCAAGGCAAACAAGGCCAGCAACCCGTCAAACGAGCGAAGCTCCGCTGGCTTGAACTTCACCGAATTACACATTGGGCATTCGCGCCGGATCCAAAGCGGATGCGGCAGCCAATCGGGCCAATTCCGGCTTGCATTGCTCATGCTACATACCTCTCGCAATCGTATGTCTGCACACGTCAGAGAGTTCCGGCCACTACTGGCATGGAATTTGAATCCAGCCAAGAGAGCAACCTGCGTATGCTGCCCGTGGCCAGAGCCACGCTTGAGTCTGCGGCTCCATAATAAAGATTGATGGTGTCACCATCCGCGCCAATGGTCTGCCCGCACGGAAATACAACATCCTTTACGTCGCCGTTGCGCTCATAGTCGGCCTCAGGGCCAAAGACCCACGAATCGCCGCGCTGAAGGCATATATCCGGCCGCTCCAGATCAAAGAGTGCAAGCCCGAGGCGATAGATGCTCCCCGAGGCGGTTTGCCGCACTCCGTGATAGATCATCAGCCAGCCCTTGTCGGTTTCAATAGGCGGTGAGCAAAGACCGATCTTGTTCGCATCCCACCATCCGCCGCGCCGTGCTTCGAGGATGATCTTGTGGCATCCCCAGTGGCGCAGATCCGGGGAGTAAGAAATCCACATGTGAGCGCCCAGCGCTGTCATGGGACGATGGATAAGTGCCCAACGGCCGCCGATTCTGCGCGGCAACAGCGCCGCATCCTTATCCTCAGGCGGCATGATCACACCGAATCGCTCAAAGCTCTTGAAATCCTTGGTGAGCGCCAGAGAGACTCCCGGACCACCCCGCGCAAAGGAGGTGTACGCAATTGCGTATTGCTCAAGCTCCGGGACATAAGTAATGCGTGGGTCTTCGATGCCCCAAATTTCTTCAGGATAATTTTTAGAGTCCGCCATCAAAGTTGGCATTGGATCGATCAGCCAATCATCTATGCCATTTGCAGAGCGAGCCGCACAGAGGTGAGAAAGGCCGCTGCGATCCTCAACGCGGCAGAGAAGCAGGGTATTGCCGTCGGCCAACTGCACGGCCGCGGCGTTGAAAACGCTGTTGATGGGATAGGGCCAGCTCTCACGGTTCAAGATCGGATTGCCGGAAGCGCGCGCAAAAAGAGGAGATTCGGCGCAGTCTCCCGCGATCTTTGGCCGCTGAGGAAAATCTACGACTAATTCAGGCTGAGAAAACGACGATTTCAAACAGAGACACTCATTCCATGATGCAGTTGGCTAACGTTTGTGCCGTTCGCTGCCTGCATTTCCAGCAGCGCCATGAGGAAAGAGAGCGTAGATTCAGCTCCCTGGTTCTCATTCACGCGGTCGGGATGAAGGCCATCCCTGCATCCGCCTGTCACTGCATCATACAGGGGAACCCGAAGATCGTTATTGCCGAGGAACCAACTGAAGGCCTTGCGCGCCTCGGCGAGCCACTGAGCTTCTTCGGTGAGCCGGTAGACTTCGAGGCATGCAGAGACAGTTGCGCAGGCTTCAATCGGCTGCTGATCGAAGCGCGCTTTCTCATTTCCTTCGACGTAGAACCCGTTCGATCCGATCGGCACGAATATCTCGGCATCGTCTCTATGCTGCTGAGCGACAAGCCACTTGAGAGAGTCCATGCCTGCTTCGATCATTCGCTGGTTATCGCTCCGCCAACCGGCAAGGATGAGCGCCTGCGATAATCTCGCGTTGGAGTAGGAAAGACCCTTTTCAAACCACCTCCATGAGTCCGAGTGGCTGCGTTCATAAATGTCGAGAAGCCGATTCGCAAGCTCGTTGCGAATCCCCTGAACAGATCTGTCTCCGGGGAACCAATCCAAATAGGCTTGCATTCCAAGAATCGAGAACGCCCAGGCGCGCGGACTGGTAAAGGTGAGTGCTGCCTGAAGTGCGGATTCGAATAGCCTGCCAGCAGCCCCTCTCAACCCAGCATTGCGCGAAACTCCAAGTGCCTTTCCAATCGACCATAATGCGCGTCCGTGACTATCGTCCGAGCCGATATTCTCAAGCCATTTGCGGTCGTAGTCGAGAAAGTTTCTAAATCGCCCTGTATCGGGATGGAAAGCAAGCCACAAAAAAGAGAGGTAGCGCTGTGAGAGGTTGGGATATTCATGGCTAGCTATGTACTGAGGACTCTCATCCAGGAGGACTGATACGATCAGCGCCCGCGCATTGTCGTCCGTAGTATATCCCTCGCGCGTATATGGCACAGAGAAAATAGAGTGTTGCAGTATTCCCGTATCGTCGGTCATGGCTAACAGATGGCCGCTGTTCAGCAAGGGGAGATGGTCGATTGCATCAAACGCCGGATCGTTCTTTTGTGCAGCTCTCGGATGCAATGACCGCTCAAACCGCGCGCGCTGAAAGCTTGCCATGTAGGCCCGCGCCGTGTTGGCCCAGGTCGTTCCGCGAGAGTGGAGGTAAGCGCGCTTGCGCATCGCATGACGCTCCGCATCGTTCTCAAGCAATCCCAAAACAGCCTCGGCAATCGCCTCAGGATTCTGGAAAGGACCAATCACACCCCGCTTCGCGGCAAGCAACTCCCTGGCATGCCAGTAGGGAGTGGAGACAATCGCTTTGCCTGCGCCGAGCGCGATGGCCAACGTTCCAGAGACCACCTGCGCCTCGTGCCGGTAAGGTGTAATGTAAATATCCGCCGCGCCCACATGCTCAGCAAGCTCTTCCGCACTGACAAAGCGATTGTTGAGAATCAAATGATCCGAGACACCAAGTTGTTCGGCGAGCGTTTGCAAGCTTTCGCGATATTGCTCACCTTCGCGCCGGCGAATATGCGGATGCGTGACGCCGGAGACAATGTAAACCACATTCGGCTGTCGTGCGAGAATTGCTGGCAGCGCTTGGATTACGTTCTCGATCCCTTTGTTTGGCGACAATAGCCCGAACGTCAACAGGACGGATTTACCTTCCGTGCCGAACTTGTCCTTGAAGTAGTTGGGATCCATGAAGGGTAGATCTGGAACCCCATGGGGAATTACATCGATCTTCTCGCTCGGGACCGCATAGACCTCGCGCAGCAGATCGGCCGCCAACTCG
>CAZHKN010000264.1:1102-7034 GCA_964532725.1 uncultured Occallatibacter sp. | reverse complement strand
CCCTGACTCCGTCCTTCAGGTCACCGTGGCTGATCCCGTTTCGAAAATTTAGGAGTTGGTTGATCTCACAGTCGTGTACCTCAAACTGGTCATGAGGCAACCCAAGACGGTACAGATTCTTCTTCATAACAACTGGCGTGAGGTTTGACTCAGTGTCAACCAGGTTATCGGGGATTTTGACGGGGCGTTTTTCAACCTCTGCTGTGAGCTCGACGAACTCCCGTTCCCGTGCAAATTGGTGCAGCTTCGCGTCGTCCGGTAGCTCACGGCGGAAAAGGTCGCATTTCTTCAAGGGATTTCTCAGGTTCCGAAACATATCACTGAGTGATGCAGCAGCGACGGCATAAGTAGCTTGACCACAGGTTATTCCGGAATCATTTATGGCTGTTGCATATAGAGTGAACGCAAACTTGCAAAATCCTTCATAATGCGCGTAGAGCAGCAAAACAAGAGCGCGCCTGTATCGATTCTGTTCCTCCTCGTCAACAATTGAGGAGCCTTGGTTTTGAAACGCACGAATCTCTTGTTCTCGCCATGCCCGGTCTGCTTCGAGTTCGGCGCGGAGAGTTGCCAAGTTCATAATTTGGCTTCCACCCTCTCTTGGACAAATGCGATGCGCTCCGCTAGCTGACCTGTTGAGTTCTTACCTCCACCTGTGGTTATTCGAATAAATTCAGCATCTAATTTTAGATCCGTAAGCACATTCTTAAGCGTCTCCACCTGAGTTGCATCGCTTGGCTCTATATTTCCTATCCGCGTCTGCATACCCAAAGTTATGGCCTCATAATGATAAACGCTAAACCCGCGCGTAAGATCAGTTCGAGCTTTGTTCGCATACGAGAACGCTTTTTCTCCAAGTGCTGCGTTAAGAATCATAAATGTGCGTTCAAAATTATTCTCCTCCACAACAGGATCGAATGGGAGAGCCGTCAAAGGGTCCGATACACCCTCCATGTATTCAGTCAGGAAATCGCCTACATCGTGCTTAAAGGCATGTCGATAATTCTTCATTGCGAAAAACCGTAAGACTAGCTCTTGATCGAATGCGCCAAGCGAACTTTCTGTTGTTAGCGACGCAGTAGTCTTCTGGAAATCGCTCGTGCGGCTGAGGCGAATTATAAAATCATTAAATCTTGGGTCAAGTAATCTGATCGTACAATTCCGAAGTTGTTGCGCAGTGAGCAACTGACCACCTGTATTTAGTCGTTTAAACATGTGATACTTGAACCGGGGATCACTGCCCTTACGTACTACCTCTACCCGGACAAAAGCGCGCTTAAGTCTAATTTGCAATGCCGTACCGAGATCGTCGAATGTCTTGCCGTTAAGTTCTTCGACTATATCGCAGTCGACAAGGGATAGTTTCTCTCCGATGTGTACTGGTGGGTCAAGATGGGCTGCCTCCAACGCACCTCGCAAGTGCAAATATGAAGAGATTCTTTGAAGTCCGTCAATCAACAGGTATCGCCCTTCCTCCTGCTCGACGACATAGATAGGAGGTACGGGCATTTCCAGCAAGAGAGATTCAATGAAGCGAGAGCGGGCCCCTTCCGACCACTGAAATAGGCGTTGGTAATCTGGGTTAATATCAAGTTCTTCGGTCTTAAACATATCCAGAATCTCGTTGAATGACAGGTCGAGGCTCTGGGTATGTACCTTTGCCAGCTTGCTGTCAATCGCACTAATCAGTTCGACGACCTGTTGATCCTGTTCGGTTGGCATAAGCGTGATCCTCAATTCTTCGTGTAGCAAAGCACTGACTCAACGGAAGTACTTTCAGGCCGATAGCGACGAGATTTTGTGTTGATGTATGCTAGGGTCCGCGACATAGGAAAATCAACTTGGCGGGAAAGAGCGAGCTTGTTTGCGGAAGCAATCTCAGTAAAAATGGTCGCCAAATCTGCTCGGATACCTTTGAAATATGAGTCTTGAATCACAATGATGCACTTTCCGCCAGGCTTGACGCAACGCGCAATTTCGGAAATTGATCGCGTGATTGCATCGAAGTATTGCACGTATGTTTTGTAGTAGTAGCCCTTCGCTGCCTTGGATGGGTGTTGATTTACCTGATCTAGGAACGTGTTGCAGGCTCTGCCCCATTTAGGGTCAGGTTGATGGCATTTCCCTTGAATTGTTGGGGTGCCAATTAGCTTGCCGCGGAGTTCACGGAGTCCTCTCTCCACTTGGAAACCGAGGACCGCCAATTCAGCGGAAGTTGCCACACCGTAATCAATCCGGGTGCAATAAGGAGGAGAAGACAAAACCAAATCCACCGTGTTCGTGGCGATGGGGAGGCGCTCGGATGACGCCACTTGGATAGTGCATTCTCCATTAGCCCAATGCAGTTCACTTGATTCGGACTTGATGCTCGCTGACATCGTAGAAACTTGTAATTCAAAGCTAGATCGGATTTCTACTGATGCTGGCCGAATGCGAGACCGAAGCGAGGTTGGCCGCGTGATCCATGTGGGGTTGGAAGCCGAGAATCTTCCAAGTAGCTGTCGAACTGTTCGAAATAAGGCTACATAGAAGAATGAAGCTATAGATGACATTTGAGAAGCTGCTTCGACCGAATTCGATGTTGGATCGGTGCTGACTAAGAAAGTATATATGGCTCTTTCAAGTGAGCGGATTTCTGCTGCTGCTGCGGGCATGAACCATATGAGCAGCGGATCTGCCTGTATGGGTTCATAATTGCTCTTAGACGCCTTGGCCACAACCTCGCTGAGCAATGGCGCCACGCTCGGCAACTCGACGCTTGGAAAGAGTCGAGCCTTCGCGACGACAGCCATAACGGGATTCAGATCGAATCCGAGCGTACGGTGCCCGTAGAGAGCAGCAGCCGCAGTGCTAGTACCGCTCCCATTCCATGGGTCCAAGAACGTGGATTTTCGGCCCAAGCCGGCAGTTTGGATAAGTTTACGTGCGAATGTGCCCGAAAACCCTGCGTAATACGGAAACCATTCGTCGCGGCCCGAGGCAGTCGATGGTTGGCGCTTCGGATTCTCGATCACAAAATGGTCGCGCATTCTGAGTCCTCAATGTCGTGAGCTTGTTCAATGGACTATGATACTCGGCCCCACGGCTACAAGCTACCTGATTGTCCGCAGACTGCGTCGCGCTGGTTGTTTTTCTGGAATCTTTAGGGCATTGATTGCGCGGGTTGAACCCCCCGCCTCCCTCCAGATTGGGTCTGCCTTTGTGGTATCCCACCCTGGATCAGCGCAGCGACGAATCACCTGCGGTGGGGCTGATGTTAGCGACAATAGCGAGTGCGTCGCGAGAGTGGGACACCCATTCTTCATCAATCAGGACACAGGAAACGCGGGTCCTTCACTTCGTTCAGCATGACAGCGTTGTGTGGGTGCAGGTCCTTCACTTCGTTCAGGATGACAGCGTTGTGCAGGCGTAGGTCCTTATTGATCGAGAGCAGTCAGGAATGCGTTCAAAATTTGAAAGGAGATTTTCGCAATAGGATTCCGCGCCTGGCAGGAGCGATCCGCTACACCATCGCCCGTTCTTTCACCATCAGGTAGTTGTTCAGCACGGAGGCGGTCAGGGCTTCGGGGTTCAGGTCCATGGTTAGCGCGCCTTGCTCGTGGAGGCGGGCGAGGAGCAGTTCGCGGCGGCCGGCCATCTCCTGCGCGGCGGCGGCGCGGAACATCTGCTCCACGTTTTTTGGCCGGGTCTGGGCAATCGACTCCACCTCCGGCTGGGCCATTGCCACAAAGAGCAGCACATGGCGGCGCAGCAGTTGCAGCGCGCCGTCGATGACCTCGGGGCGCATCGCGGTCTCGGCCAGATCGGTGACCCAGAGGATCAGCGAACGCCGGGGCTGAAGGCGGCTGAGCGTGGCCGTGGCGCGCAGGTGGTCGGCCTCGCTGGTCTCCGTGCGCACGAGGGCCAACGACTCGATCAATTGGCGCAGATGAGCCGCGCCGCGCCCCGGCAGCACCCGTTGCTGAATCCCCTGCCCGTAGGCCAGCAGGCCGACGCGGTCGCCGGAGTAGAGCGCCAGTTGCGCCAGCGCGACGGCGGTGGTGCAGGCGTGATCCAGCTTTGAATGCAGCCGCGCGGCGTTGCCCAAGTCGTCCAGCGCTGTGTTCGCGGTTTGTGTGGGTTGGTTTCCGTATGCGACCCGCGAACGCATCAGGCGACCGCAGTCGAGGACGATCCAAACCGGCTGGCTGCGCTCGGTCTGGTACTGGCGGGTGATCAGGTTGCCGCGCCGGGCCGTGGCTGTCCAGCAGATATCGCGCAGGTCGTCCCCCTCGCGGTACTCGCGCAGGCTTTCAAAATCGCGCCCCAGGCCGCGCTGCTGGGCGCGGCGGAGTTGCAGGTCGATCTGGCGGCTACGGGCGAGGTAAATCTGCTGCTCTTCGCCGGTGCGCAGGGCGGGGTAGATACGCACGGTCTGCGTACATGGAGCTTTCGCCCAGCGCTCCAGCAGGCCCAGCCCCGAGCGGTAACGCAGATACAGCCAGCCGGTCTCGTAGTCGCCGCGCTCCTGCGGCTTGACGCGGTAGCGCAGGCTGGCAGGGATGCGTGGGAAGGCCAGCAGCCGATGCGTTGCGGGCTGCGCGACCATCGCCGGGGGCAGATCGTCGATCAAGCGGCAATCGAGCACAAGGCCGCCGCGGTTCTCGACGCGCAGCTCGATCTCTGTCTCAGAATCGAGAGCCGGGGCGTTGGACCAACTCCGCTCGACGGTGAGCAGCTTGGCAGCGGGCAGGCGCAGGCCGTCGAGCAGCGCGGCCAGGAGAACGAGCAAACCCCAGGCCGGCATGGCTAAACTCAAGCGCCAGTCCCAGAAGCCGGGAAGGAGCAGCAGAAAGCCCGCCACGAGCAGTAGAATTGCGCGCGGCGTCAGGCCGAAGCCCCAGAAGGCGCGCCGCTCGCAGACGGCACGGACCGGTTCGGGATGGAGAGAAGGAGAAATCATTGCGTATTGGCCCAATCTTCGAGAACGCCGAATATATCGGCTTGGTATTTAAGTACATCCTCAGCCTCGCGGTTCAGAGAATCAGCGTTGGCATTGATGAGTTCGAAATCCCGTTGGTTGATCACCTGCCGCTCCAGTTTTCGGAAATGGTCTTTCAGCACCTTCTCGATGAAGGTCGAGCGCGAGCCTGAAGCTCCAACCTGGCTGTCAATCTCGGCCAACAGATCAGCGAAAATCGTTATGGAAATCGTTTTTTTCATTTGACACCATAGAAAGCAAGACGTGATTTGAAAGACACATCGGAAGAGATAGCCGCTATATCGCTATTTCTTCCGCATCGGAGGCCATTGCCGAGCCTCACCGGGCGCTTCACATTGTTGAAACTTCAACTCTGAAAAATCGGCAATCTCTTCGGTAGCTTCAATGGGAGCAAGAACGCGATGCTTCCAGCGCAGGCGATAAAGACGCCCGCCCTGGCTATAAAGCAGGTCGCCCTTTGGCGACCAATCAGCCCACTCGCTTCTCCCGAGAGAGATTACAGTTCCATCGGCGCTGACGACTGAATGTTCGGCGACGTACCAAGAGCCGTCCTTTTCATCGATTCCGAGGACAGACATTTGAAGTATGTAGTTCCCTGGCTTCACCGGGTGTGCCTTCTCCCAGAGGAGTGGAGGCTCATACACCCACGTGACCTTTGCGGTCCAATCAGGCTTTGTTTTACCGGGAACTCTCGTTAGCACCCAGCCATCCCGCGTTAGACGGGAAGACCAAACTGGATCATCCTCGCCGCCGCCCGAGTACTCTCCGAAATTCGTAACCGTCGCCCATTTCGGCACCGAGAAGTTCTCTGCAAGCTCCGTCTCCCATTCTTGGTGATTCAATAAAATCCGGTTCCTGCTTTCGAATTGCCCACCTCCACCCCACGCATTCCCTTTAGGCCACAGTGCGAGCGCTGTAAGAAATGGTGGGCGACTTACTGCAGACCACGAT
>CAZHKN010000264.1:0-1092 GCA_964532725.1 uncultured Occallatibacter sp. | reverse complement strand
TAAGGCTTCCTCCAGCTTGCTGCGAAATACATCAGTAAATCGCCTTCAGGAGATAAGTCGCAACGCCTCTCGTATATCCTTCCTTTGAGCCATTGACCAATCTCGAAGGTATCGTCTTTCATATTCCACTTAATCAGGAGTACCTGTTTACTTGGCCCACGGCGAAATATCACAGCGATGGGCGCATTACGAGCGACAATCACGAATAAACGCGTGGAGGGCGTGCTGGTCTTCACCGTACACCTTTTACAAAAGAGCGTTGAACCGCGACAAAATGGCGCGACTGTTCTCGGGTCATCTGTTTCATCCGTTACCGACGCGGTACCGGCACGTTGGCGATGACGTCGGCGAGGACGCGGTCGGCGTCGAAGCCTTCCAACTCCGCTTCGGGTTTGAGCATCACGCGGTGGCGCAGGACGGGCGGCACCGCGCGCTTTACGTCGTCGGGGACGAGGTAATCGCGGCCATCGAATGCGGCGACGGCCTGGGCGACGCGCATGATGCTGATGGCCGCGCGGGGGCTGCCGCCGAGCAGCAGCGTGGGCCACTCGCGGGTGCGGCGGGCGACGGCGAGAATGTAGCCGTAGAGTTCCGGCTCGATGCGAATGGCGCGCACCTCGGCGCGGGCCGCGTTGAGCAGGCCATCGGGAATGGGCTTGAGGTTCACGTCTTCGAGCAAGCCAGCTCCTGAGCCGGAGTGATGCCGCTCCAGAATCTGCAACTCCTCGGCTTCGGCTGGGTAGGCAACGCGAATCTTGAGCAGAAAGCGGTCCAACTGCGCCTCGGGCAGCGGATAAGTGCCTTCATAATCCACCGGGTTCTGCGTGGCGAAGACGGTAAACCAAGCGGGCAGCGGACGGCGCTGGCCGTCACTGGTTACCTGTCGCTCCTCCATGCATTCGAGCAGCGCGGCCTGGGTGCGCGGAGGCATACGGTTGATCTCGTCGACGAGGAGCAGGTCGGTGAAGACCGGCCCTGCGTGAAAGGTGAAGGTGTCGGTGCCGGGCTTCAGAATTGTGGTGCCAAGTATGTCAGCGGGCATCAGGTCGGGCGTGGCCTGGACGCGCTGGAAGCCGAGGCCGAGCAGGCGGC
>CAZHKN010000263.1:0-7038 GCA_964532725.1 uncultured Occallatibacter sp. | reverse complement strand
CGCCAGACATGCCTGCACCCCCAGCCCGGTAAAGGCCACGGCAAAGGGCAGCAAAAAGACTGCTTCCACGTCAAAGATCAAAAAAATGATGGCATAGAGGTAGTAGGCCGACCGGAATTCGATCCATGCGTCGCCCCTGGACTCCAGACCGCACTCATAGATGGCATTCTTGAGCGCATTGGGCTTAGCCGGCGAAAAAACCTTGCCCCAAAGCCATGCCAGCGCCAGTGGAGCCAACCCAAAGCCCAGAGCCGCCACAAATAAAACCGCAAGTGAAAAATAAGGACTTGAGACCATCTTCGGGAAGAAATCCTTCAGCTACAACGTAACAGTTTTGGGGCTGCTTTGACCAAGGAGATGTGACGTTTAGGAACCGCCCAGTTCCATTTTTTTGCCATTCATCCCATTCTGTGAACCGTTCGACCCTCTGCATCATTCCCGGCTTGCAAAACATTCGTCTGTGATTCAGCTCACAGGCTCGACGGACTCGACTTAACTTCCAGTGACGGGGCAAACCGCGCGCCGGTACGCAGAATGCCACAAGAAACTACCAGAGCAACCAGCGTTGCGCCCAGAGCCAGACTCAAATTAGAACGGTCAGAGAGGTAGCCGATGATCTGCGGAGAAAACGTATCGCCGAAAAAGTGGATAAAGAAGAGATTCAGTCCAATCGCCGTCGCCCGAATCTCCGCCGGAACCGAGTTCACTATCGCTGTATTCAGCGGTCCGGTGTTGAGAAAGAGGAAAAATTCGGCGGCAAAGAGCGCCGGAACTGCCCAGGCCTTCGGACCGAAGAAGACCAGCGCGCCGCAGGGCAAGGTAAGGGCAACGCTCCAGAAGGAAAGCAGATAGAGAGCGCGATGATCGGTGCGTAGCCAACGCTGGGCCAGCCAGCCGCCCGCCAGTGTTCCGACAATGCCGTCAATGACTGTAATTGCACTGACGTTGAAGTCCGCGCTGGCCAGCGACATTCCGGTGACGCGCTCAAGAAATGTCGGCACCCAGGCGGAGATGCCGCCCATCGCAAAGGTCAGCGCGGCCAGGCCAAGGGTGGCCGTCAGGTAGGCCTGATTGAAGAAAAGCCCGGTGAAAGTGGTTCGGCTCATCGCGGGGCGGATCCGGTCGCTTGCGCCGCGCACCGGCTCGGTTCCGTAGATGCCGTAGATTGCTGCGACAACCAGGCCAGGAATTGCGCAGACAAAAAACGGCATTCGCCAGCCCCAGTGGGAACCAATTAGCCCACCGGCCTCGTATCCGACGGCCGCGCCGATGGGTATGGCCAGATAAAAGATCGAGAGAACCCGGTTGCGCTCCCGCTCCGGGTAAAAATCCGCCAACACCGCTGGGGCAATAAACCCGAAGGTCGCCTCACCCACCCCAACCAGCGCGTGGCGAATATAAAGGGTCCAATAGTCATGGACCCAGAAGGTAGCCAGCGTGGCCAGGCTCCAGAGAACCGCGCCGCCGATGATCAGCGGCTTGCGCCGGAAGCGGTCTCCCAACCAGCCACTGAGGGGCGCAACCAGCATATAGACAACAAAGAGCGCTGTGGTCAGCGCGCCCATCTGATGATCGGTGGCATGAAACTCGGTCTTGATCAGCGAGACTTCGCCGGGCAAAATGTAGCGATCAATATAGTTGAGCAGATTGAGCGCGATCAGCAGCAGCAGCGTCGCGGTTGCGGGGCTGAGGCGGGCGCGGGTTGGTTGAGCGGCTGTCGGCAAGTGAATTACTTTCGCGGCAGGGACTAAAATCAACCCGATTATCGCAGAGAGTTCATACTGATCTGCAACCGAATCGCTCCAGCATACCCAAAAGACCGAAAACCGTGCAGTCACGGCGACTTGCTAACCCGCTGACTTGTCGCTTTCCGGCTCCTTGGGCCTTGGCCAGCGCGCCTCGACGATTGTTGAAATCCCGCCGCGGGGCCGGAAGTCGCCCTTCACCACGGCCCACACCGGGTCGCAGGCCTTCACCACATCCTCCAGCACCTGGTTGACAATGTTTTCTTGAAAGATTCCCAGATTGCGGTAGCTGAAGAGATATTCTTTCAGAGATTTCAGCTCCAGACAGCGCGCCCGGGGCATGTAGCGGATGGTCAGCACGCCAAAATCAGGCAGCCCGGTCTTGGGGCAGACCGAGGTCAGCTCCGGGTCGTCAATTTGAATCTCGTAGCCGGGAAACTGATTAGGCCAGGTCTCAATCGCCGGGAAGGGAAAATCCAGCCCCGCAGCGGCGTGTTCGTCGGTGTAGCGTTCTTCAAGTGCCATGTTTTTATTGTACGAGCAGGAGAATTCTCTGGTCACGCCTGAGCGGTACTGATTTTTTTGCGCCGTTAAGGGTCTTTGCGAGTCTTATATACTGTCTCAGGTTGCTCAATGACGCTAGAAAGAAAGCCTTTGGACCGGCGCTGGATATGGTGGAGCGCGGCCGTTCTCATTCTCGTTGCTGTATTTTTCACAGTGCGCTCGATCTCGCGAGAGCGGTTGCCGGTGCGTGCCGCTCAGGCCGCGCACGAGTCGCTGGAAAGTTCAGTCAGCACCAATGGACGGGTTGAGCCGGAGATGAATTACGAGTTTCACTCCCCAATCGCATCGACGGTGAAGGCTGTCTACGTGCAACCGGGAGACACTGTTCCGGCGGGAAAATTACTGATGGAGCTGGACCCGGCCCAGGCGCTGGCGCGGCTTGCCGCAGCTGAAAGCGGGGTCAAATCCGCTGAAGCTGCGCTCGAATCCACGACCCACAATGGAACCCAGGAAGAGCGTCAGGCTGCGGCTGGGGATCTCGCCAAGGCGCAACTCGAACGGGACCAAGCGCGCAAGGATCTGGACGCTCTAACCAAGCTGCAATCCACCGGTGCGGCTTCTGCCGGCGAGGTCGCGGCAGCCCGACAGCGGTTCGATGTTGCAGAGGCGGGTTTACATGCGGCCGAACTGCAAGCGCACAGCCGATATTCTCCGGCCGAGGTCGCCCGCGCGCGGGCTGCCCTGACCGATGCTCAATCGAATCTGAATGCGGCCCGGCAGGTGGTTGATCAAGCTTCTATCCACGCTCCCGTTGCTGGAACTGTCTACTCTCTCAACGCCGGCAAGACCGAATTTATTGAGGAAGGCAAACTGCTGCTGCAAATGGCCGACCTGCATCAGGTCCGTGTGCGGGCCTATTTCGACGAGCCGGAGATTGGCAAGCTGGCAGTGGGGCAGAAAGTCCTGATTACATGGGACGCAAAGCAGGGTCAGGTCTGGCACGGGCATATCGTTCGCACACCGGTTACCGTCGTCTCCTACGGAACCCGTAATGTGGGCGAGGCGCTGATACGGATTGATGATGCCGACAGCGGTTTGCTGCCGGATACAAACGTTTCCGTCAAGGCCATCACCTCCGTTGACGCCAGCGTACTTACTATTCCGCGGGATGCGCTTTACTCAGAAAAAGGCAAGCCGTTTGTCTACAAGATCGTCGGAGACGAACTGAAGCGATCTCCGGTCATTCCAGGAAAGCTCAACGATGCCAAGGTTGCCATTCTTTCCGGTTTGCAGGATGGCGATTCTGTCGCCACCGGCACCACGAGCGGCGAACCTCTGCAAGAGGGCCTGCCCATCAAGGTTGTGCGCTGATGCAGTCGGTCTCTCCATCCAGGATTTTTTTCGTCTGCCTGTTCGCGGCTGTCGCGGCGTTGAGCACTTATGCCCAGTCGTCCCACAAGCGTCACACGCAACCCGAGCCGGTAGCAGTTCTCGATCCTTTGGCCCAGGCCAATCAGTGCTTGCAAGCCGGAGAAGCCGATAAAGCGCTGGCGCTGCTCGTGCCTGATTCTTTGCCGCCCGCCAACCTGGCCGAAGAGCACAATCTCCGTTGCCGCGTCTATTTCACACTGGAGCACTGGGATGAAGCCGTTGGCGAATGTGAACAAGCGGCAAAACTGGCGAGTGACGTCTCAGATAACCATATGTGGCTGGGCCGCGCACTTGGCGAAAAAGCCGACCGCGCCAGCTTTCTCAACGCGTATTCCCTGGCCAAGCGGGCCCGCGCCGAGTTCGAGCGAGCCGTTCAGTTAAATCCACGCAATGCCGAGGCGCTGGCGGATTTAGGCGAGTTTTATTCTTCCGCGCCGGGCGTCGTCGGCGGCGGAACGGATAAAGCCAATGCCATCGCCGCGCAGTTGGACAAGGTGGACCCCGCGCGCGCGCATGAACTTCGCGCCCGCATCGCTGCCGGTCAGAAGGATTTCACCACCGCCGAACGCGAGTTTCGCCAGGCCATTTCAGCCAGCATCCATCCTGCTTTTCAATGGATGACGCTAGCCAGTTTTTTTCGCGGCCGCCAGCGCTGGGATGAGATGGAAGCGGCAATTCATACCGGCGTCAGCGCTGCCGAGCGCGACAGACACTCTGCCGTGGCGCTCTATAACGGCGCATCGGTGCTAACCCGCGCCAACCGCGACCCCGCGCTGGCTGCAAAAATGCTGGAGAATTATCTGGCCAGCCCATTGAAGACCGAGGAAGCTCCTGCTTTTGTTGCCTACACCCGCCTGGCACGGATCAAAGATCAGCTCGGCGACCACGACGGCGCATTGCAGAACCGGGCCTCGGCTTATGAACTGGCCCGCGAATACAAGCCCGCGCAAGAGGCGAAGCATTGAATCAACTATGACGACCATTTCCAATTCGCGCTGCTGCCGCGCTTTGCAAATGCTGCTTTTTGCAGCAGTGTTCTCGCCAACGTCCGCGCAGGCGCAGGTATCGCTGGCCACGGTTGTCGATCTGGCTCAGCGCAACTCCACCGCCGTCAGGCTGGCTCAGGCAGACCTGCAAAAAGCGAATGCCGTTCTGGAGCAAACTCGCGACGCATATATCCCCAGTGCGGAGCTAGGCTCCGGCCTTCCCGCTTTCCCTTCCGTTGGCTTCACCGGAGGGGTGCCATCCATCCTGAGCGGTAACGCGCAGTCATTGGTTTTCAGCCTACCCCAGCAACAGTACATCCATGCTGCGCGCGATGGCGTGAAGGCAGCGTCGCTTGCGCTGAAGGATACCTGCGAACAGACTGCTTTGGATGTATCAACCGTATATATCGAGCTGGACACTGTTGACCGGGAACTGGAAGCTGCCCATCAGCAGGAGGATCTTGCCGGCCGCCTGGTAAAGATCGAAGAAGAGCGGGCAGAGGCCGGTGTTGATCCTTTGAGCGAACTCCTGCAAGCCAAACTGACTGCGGCCCAGTTCCGGCTGAAGCGGCTACATCTGGAGACGCGGGCAGGAACACTTGCAAAGCAACTCGCAACACTGACCGGGCTTCCCATTGGCGTCATCACGCCTGATCATGCCAGCATTCCTGAGATCCCCGCAATATCTGCGGATACCACCGCACACATCCTTTCGGGCATTAAATCTGCTCAGATGCTGGCCCTCGCCAAACAGAAGACCGCGCACGGAGATATGTTGAGCGGCTTCGTTCCCCAGGTCAGCTTCGACGCTCAATATCTTCGCAGCACCAAGTACCACAACAATGCCGATTACTACTACAAAAACGATCTCCCAACTACGAACTTCAGTTCAGGATTTTCGATCCGGCTGCCACTATTCGACCTGGGCAGCAGCGCAAAAGCCAGGGAATCCTCCGCGGACGCCCTTCGCGCCACTGTCGAAGCCGAGCAGGCCCAGCGCCAGAACGACATTCAGGTCGCCACGCTCACCGGCACAATTCGTGAGCTGGACGCACTGGCTGAAATCGCCAGCCTCAAGCAACAGATCGCCGATGAACAACTCCATGCTGTGCTGGCCCAACTGGAACTGGGCAACGGCTCGGGCAACGGCCCCGGAGCACCTGCTCAGCTCTCGCCCAAAGCCGAGCAATTGGCCCGCATCGACGAACGCCAGAAATTTGAAGACTCCCTTGATGCTGCGCTCGACCTCAGCAAAGCCCGGCTCAACCTGCTCCGCTCCCTCGGCCACATGCAGGACTGGCTGCATGAGTTGCACGTAAAGTAGACAAACAGCGAAATAACCGGTTCAGAATCCGCCGCAATGTTAAAATTGAGGAGATGCCTATGCCTTTGAAGACACTTTTACTGAATCCGCCCTCGTTCGAGAACTTTGACGGCGGCGCAAGCTCCCGCTGGCCCGCAACCCGCGAGATCGAGTCCTACTGGTACCCGGTATGGCTGGCTTACCCCGCTGGGTTGCTGGAGGGTTCGCGCCTGCTGGATGCTCCTCCTCACCACGTCTCCGCGCAGGAAACGATCAATATCTGCAAGGACTACGAGTTTTTGGTGCTGTTCACCTCGACCGTCGGATGGGAGGGCGACCAGCGCCTTGCCGAAGCCATCAAAACAGCGAATCCATCCATCCGCATCGCTTTTGTCGGCCCGCCGGTGACCACCAGTCCGGACAAGGCGCTGAACGAGTGCTCGGCGCTGGACTTCATCTGCCGCCGCGAGTTCGATTACTCGGTCGTCGAGTTCGCGCAGGGAAAGCCCCTGAACGAAATTCTTGGCATCAGCTATAAGCAGAACGGCAAGGTTGTCCACAATCCTGATCGCCCGCAGGTCGAGGATCTGGACGCGATGCCCTGGGCCACAAAGATCTACAAGCGCGACATGGACGTGACGCGTTACAACGTTCCCTTCCTGTTGCATCCTTACATCGCGCTCTACTCGACCCGCGGCTGCCCGGCGCAGTGCACCTTCTGCCTCTGGCCGCAGACACTCAGCGGCCACGCTTGGCGCAAGCGCTCTTCGGATGACGTCGCCGCCGAGTTGGCCTGGGCCAAGCAGAACTTCCCCGAGGTCAAGGAATTCTTCTTCGACGACGACACCTTCAACATTCAGAAGGTTCGTACCATTGAGCTGTGCGCCAAGCTCAAGCCCCTCGGTCTTACATGGAGTTGCACCTCGCGCGTCACCACCGACCGCGAAACCCTGCAAGCAATGAAGGACGCCGGCTGCCGGCTGCTCATCGTCGGCTTCGAATCCGGCGACCCGCAGATTCTCAAAAACATCAAGAAGGGCGCAACCGTCGAGCGAGCGCGCGCCTTCGC
>CAZHKN010000262.1:0-7060 GCA_964532725.1 uncultured Occallatibacter sp. | reverse complement strand
CGATGTCGACGATCCTTATCTGAGTGCGGCGATCGACGATGCGCTGCGAGCCGGTGTCGAAGTCTCTGCGATTTATAACCCAGGAGCCGGGCATTTTGGGCACAGCTACTGGCAGACATAAACTACTATCTGGCCTACACACAGAACAACTCGGGCCATCACCTTTACGTGACCCATAACTGAAGAAAATTGGACGGTGCCTGCAGGTTGGATGCTCATCCAACCTGTAGGCCTCCCCGAATGTATCTCAAATCAATGCACTGGCGGATCGCCATGCCACGGGATTCTTTAAGCCGCTCCGCCAATATATAGCCTGTTTTTCTGATTACCTCCTCAACCCAACGGGCAAATTGTCGTCCAATCATGGCAGAGTCTCGTCAGCCCCGGGTGAACACGATACTGAATCGCGAATTGTGTGTGTTTGAGGTTCCCAAAACAGGCGCGTTAGGATAAAACTTTCTGGATGCGCTATCCACTAGATTTACCATTGCTGAAGTGAACCTTTTCAAATTGGCTTGAGTGGCTGTGGAGTTCCGTTTGAGACTGAACCGCGCATTTCGGGTATTGTTGCCTGTTCTGTTGTTTTCAACGCTTGGCTTTGTCGCGATGGGGTATCATCCCGGCGCGGAAGATGACGGCATCTATCTGACCTCAGTCGAAGCGCAGTTGAATCCCGCGCTTTTTTCTCACGATGCGGCTTTTTTCCAATTGCAGATGCGCACCAGTGTTTTTGATACCTGGATGGCATATTTTGTGCGCTGCACCGGGATGAGTGTGGCCTGGGCAGAGTTGTTTTGGCAGGCCATTTCAATTGTCCTGATTCTCTGGGCATGTTGGAATATTGTCTCGCAGCTATTTGAAGAAGCGGCGGCCCGATGGGCGGGCGTGGCGATGGTGGCGGCGATGTTTACGCTGCCTGTTTCCGGCACGGCGCTCTACCTGCTCGACCAACATCTGCATCCACGCGGTATTGCGACTGCGCTGATTCTGTGGTGTGTCGAACGGACTCTGGCGGGGAGGCGCTGGCAGGCTTTTCCGCTGCTGGTGGTTGGGTTCCTGCTGCATCCGCTGATGGGGGCGTTGGGGATTGCCTTCTGCTTCACGCTGACATTCACTTTATTTGAGCCTCTCCATGCTCACATTCGTGTACTGCGTGCGCGCTGGGTGCAGGAAGCCGCTGCGCCGGTTGCAGCGCTGATCCCGTTGGGATGGATATTCGATCCCCCGACGCAAACTTGGCTGGATGCGCTCCATCAGCGGCATTTGTATCTGCTGTATCAGTGGGAGTGGTACGAATGGCTGGGAGCAATTGGGCCGCTGGTATTGTTTGGTTTGGCGGCATGGTTTGCACGTCGGCGCGGCGAGACGAAACTGTCGCGTTTTGCGGTAGCGATTTTTCTCTACGGCGCTTTGATCCAGATCTTCAGCATGATCATTCTCAGCCCCTTGGCGCCAGTTGGGCTAAGTACATTGGAGCCGATGCGCTATCTGCATCTGGTATACATTTTTCTCTCGTTGGTGGGTGGGGCGTATCTTGGGAAATATCTTCTGAAAGAGCGCGTCTGGCGCTGGGTGGTATTTCTGCTTGTCGCTAACTGCGGCATGTTCGTTGCGCAACGGCAACTTTTCGCTGGGACGGCGCATGTAGAGCTTCCTGGCGCGCAGACCGGTAATCCATGGCTGCAGTCCTTTGACTGGATCAGGCATAACACGCCGGAAGACGCATACTTCGTTCTGGACCCCTACTACATGGCGGTGCCGGGCGAGGATTATCACAGCTTCCGCGCACTGGCTGAACGTGGCCAGTTAGCTGACGGCATAAAAGATACTGCAGTAGTAACCAAGCAGGCGGAGCTGGCCCCGGTGTGGAAGCAGCAGATTGATGCGCAGGCCGGCTGGTCGCATTTTCAGCTTACAGACTTTGAGCGGCTGAAGGCTCAGTTTGGCGTGAACTGGGCGCTGGTTTCTGATCCGGCTCCTGCGGGACTCGATTGCCGATGGCATAACGGGACGCTGGCGGTTTGCAAAATCCCCTAGCTTCAAGGCTCAAGCCCCTTTGCACATAGCGCCCGTATCCGCCAGAATGGATGAAGTTCCACTGACCGGCGTGGGGACCGGGCCAATTTGAATCTTGCACAACGACTGATTCTCGGCTGCACCCTGCTGGCGGCAATCCCGGTGGCGCTGGCGATTGCCGGACACCGGGCATTGGTTGCGCAGGGCCATGCAACCCTCGCATGGTTGCTGCCGGCGTTGGCAGTTTGGGTTGCAGCCGCGACTGTCTACCTGATACTGCGGCCAATTCACACGCTGGCCAAGGATGCGCGCAAAATTGCTCAGGGCGACCTGGAGCATCGCGTCCGATGGAGCGGGCGCGACGATTTTGGCCTGCTTGCCGCTGAACTGAACCGTCTGGCGGTGCGGTTGCGCGACCTGCGCAACTCCGAGGCCGGGCGCAGGCAGATGGAGTTTCAACTCTCCGACGCTGTCTTGCAGTCAATCTTTGAGCCGATCATTGTCACGGACGCTAAAGGGCAGATTCTCAAAGTCAACCAATCTGCCGCGGAGTTGTTGGGCGAGGCTGCCGGCGACCGCATGGCGCTGACCAATACCCCCGGCGGAGACAAGATTCTAAGCGCAATTCGCGACGCGGTGCAGATGCAGAAGGCGGTTGCCGCCGAGGATGAAGCGGCCATGCTGCCGATGCGTTTTGGCAAGCAGGAGAAGAGCTTCCGGCTGCGCACTACGCCGATGCGCGACAGCGAAGGGCGGCTGCTGGGCACCGTTACTACACTCGAAGACGTGACCAGCTTGCAGGATACCGACCGCTTCAAAACGCAGTTTATTTCCGTAGCCAGCCGTAAGCTGCGCGACCCGCTGTTGCAGTTGCGGCGCGGGCTGTATGCGCTGGGGCAGGGCTTCGGCGGCGATCTGCGCCCATTGCAGGCCGAGCTGGTGGCGCAAGCCAGCAGCGAAACGGAAAAGCTGAACGACCTGATGGCCGACCTGATCGAAGTAGCCGAGCTGGACACCGGCAAGCGCGAGCTGAATATTGAGCGGGTCCGTCCGCTGCCGGCGCTGCAGGAGATTCGCGACCGCTATTGCGACGAGGCGCAGGGGAAGCGGATTCGCATCCAGGTGAAGGCCTATGCGGATCTGTCCTTTGTGAAGGCCGACCGGCGCGCACTGCGAACCATTCTGGATAATCTGCTCTCGAATGCGCTGCGCTACACGCCAAACCAGGGAGAGATTCTGCTGTCCGCCGAAGAAATAAAAGACTATGTCCAGTTCACGGTGCGCGATACAGGGAGGGGAATCGAGGCCGACAGGCTGAGCACGATCTTTGACCGCTTCAATGCCTACTCTGAGAGCGGCACCGGCATGGGACTGGCGCTGGTGCGGCGGCTGGTTGAGTCGCTGGGCGGGCAGATCGCCGTAGAGAGCCGGCTGGGCCATGGAACCACCTTCCGGTTCAGGTTGCCGGTGGCCGCGGTTGAAACTGTCCTGCATCCCGTCGAGGTGGGCTGAGCGATGGCTGAACTCGTTCTCGAAAAACAGCAAGAACCGGCCAAGTTGCGGATCTATATCGGCGCTGCGCCGGGGGTGGGCAAAACCTACCACATGCTGAATGACGCACACCGCATGGTCCACCAGCAGGGCGTCGATGTGGTGATCGGCCTGGTCGAGACGCACAACCGCAAAGAGACTGAGGCCCGCATCCGCGACCTCGAAATCATTCCCCAGCGCGAGATTCCCTATCGCAACGTGACACTGAAAGAGATGGATGTGGATGCGATTCTGGCGCGGCATCCGCATACCGTCGTCGTAGACGAGCTGGCCCATAGCAATGTGCCCGGCAGCAAGAACCGCAAGCGTTACGAGGATGTGCTGGAACTGCTCGACGCCGGCATCAACGTGATGACCGCCGTGAATATCCAGCATCTGGAGACGCTGAACGACGCCGTCAACCGCTCGGCGAACACCACGATTCGTGAGACTGTCCCCGACAGCTTCCTGAAGCGCGCCGATGAAGTGGTCAATGTGGACGTGACGGTGGAGGAGCTGCGGACGCGGCTGCGCGAGGGCAAGATCTACGCGCAGGAGAAGGTCGAACAGTCGCTGGCCAACTTTTTCCGCAAAGGCAACCTGAACATGCTGCGCGAACTTTCGCTGCGCACGACCGCGGAGCAGGTGAGCAGCCGCGCCTCGGAGTACCGCCGCAACCAGGGACTCGAACAGGCGCCGATTCCGGAGAAAGTCATGGTTTGCCTCAGTACGCGGCCTGGCACGGAACGGCTGTTGCGCGTGGGTTCCCGCGTGGCAGGCCGCCTGGCAACCAACTGGTATGCGGTCTACGTAACCAAGCCGGACGACAAAGGCCACAACGATCCCGAGGCCCATCACCGGCTCGAAGAGTATCAGCGCATGGCCCGCGATCTGGGAGCGCAGGTGGTGTCGCTTACCGACCGCAATGTCTCTGACGCCCTAATCCGCTTCGCGCAGCAGGAGAATATCTCCCACGTGGTCTTTGGCCAGTCGGCGCGCTCACGCTTTGACATTCTGCTGCGCGGCTCGGTGCTGAATCGCTTTCTTTCCGAGGTCCGCGATGTGACGGTGCAGGTGGTGCCAATGCAGAAGCAGCAGCCGCAACGCAAAGGCTGAGGCCTACTCGCAGAAGACCCGAACCTTCGTCGCGTTGGCCTCCGAGCCGTTTAGGTCTAAGGTCAGATCTTCCAGATGGTCGATCAGCTCTTCCAGGTTCTCCGGCTTGATCTGCGAGAGCGTCAGCGGCACGCCATGGCTGCTCAATGCCTGATCCAGTTGATTGTGCGCCTGTGCGGGAACCAGGCTGGCCAGACGCACCCCGGCGCGCAGCAACTGCATCGGCACACGCACGTTCACCGTGGTCTGGCCCTTCATGCCGGTGACCGATTCGTCTGCCTCAACCAGTACGCGAATGTATTTGGCGCGGGCCTTTGGTTGTGCTCCCCTCTCAGGAGCGCTGTTTGTTGCGGCTGGTGAGTCTTCAAGCGCGGCAATCAGCCGCTCGGCTTCTTCCGCGTTGATTTTGCCCGCGGCCAGCATTTCCAGAATTTGACGGCGATTTTCGTTCATAAAATTCCTCCGAAGAAACTGAGAATGAATTGCAGAGCGCGGCCCGCTGCGATGTGCTTCAAAGCCGGCGATGGCCTGGTCATACGATCCAGACGAATGTGGGTTGCGCGTCGCTTTTGGTAGCGCAGTCGGCTGCGTCTGGAGTGTCTTCAAGCGCGGCAATCAGCTGCTCGGCTTCATCTGCGGTGATCTCGTCCGCAGCCAGTTTTTCCAGGATCTGACGGCGCTTTTCGTTCATAAAACGCCTCCCGGAATATGGTGCGAGGCAAAAAAAGCCAGGCTAGAAAGCAGGGAAGCCAGAGGATGCAGAGCCCCAGCCAGTTGTGTCAGCGGGTGCAGCAGTTGGCGGATCAGAGCGAGCAGCAGCGCCGCAACAGCGATGGTCATTGCTCTCTGTTCATTCCGATCCTGATTGCAGAGTGCGATCAGCCGCTCGGCTTCAGCGGCGTTTACGCGCCCCAGCGCGACAAGAGACAGAATTGCACGGCGAGTAGGTGGCATAAAAAACCTCTACAGAATCCGAACCGTTACACGGTTCTGTTCGGAGCGGACGTGAACGTGGGTTCCGGGCAGGCTGCACAGAATCGCCCAGAAGGCGGCAATGGCGCGGAAAGGACTGATCCTGCCCGCCAGGCAAACCGCTAGCAGCACCAGCACGATCAGCGGCGAGAGCAACAGCACGGGAATCCAGAGCAGGAAGAGCGGAATCCACAGCCGGATGCCGCGCCAGTAGGGAATCTGAACTTCGACGAAAGCGAGGTTGGGAGTCATTTCAGAGCCTCCAGTGCGCGGATCGCTTCTTCGGCGGTCATCTCACCTTTGTTCAGCCGCTCCAGCACCTCCGCGCGAGAGGGAGACGGGTCGGTTTCGACATAATCCAGTTGCCCCGCGATGCGATTCAACCGGCTCTTGATCGTTGGATAGCTGACGCCGAAGGTCTGCTCCATCTCCTTGATCGAACCGTGCGAGCGCAGAAAAGCAGTAATGAAAACCTGATCTTCCAGGCTGAGTAGGGCTAGTTGCGGCAGAGCGAACTGACCCTCGATTGCGATCTGCTTCTCCGGGATGCGCACCCGTTCAATGACCAGCGAGGCCCCCTGAGCGATGCGCAGCAATTCCTGCCAGTCGGAAGCGGTTTTGGGAACGGGATTCATTGGCGATAGTCCACTTGTCTGATCACAAGAAAGACAGTAATCAATATAATTAATTTTGTCAACTAGAAATATTAAATAAATTAATTATCCAGGATTAAGGGAAAAGTGTGACCTTTTTTTGCGCAGATTGTATGGCCAGGGGCTGTCCTCCGGAGTCGCAGGGTTGAACACATCACGGAGTCCCGAGGCTTTTGCGAAGGAAAACCGTAGCCTGTGGGTTGTCGTTATAGCGTTCACATGGAACGTATCCACGTTTCCGATACAAGGCGATGGCTGCTTTCAGGTCATCGTAGGTATCAAGGTAGATCCAACGCAGACCGTTACTGCGCGCGAAATCCTCCAGCGCGTCCAGCAGTTTGTCTGCAATGCGACGTCCCCGGGCTTTCGGCCGCACGTAGAGACGCTTGCATTCTCCAGCCAATGGTATAGGGCCAAGCCTTTTCAAGATCACGCAACCAACAATCTCTTCTTCCAGATAAGCGATCCACATGCCTCCACTGGGATCACAGATAATCTTCTGGATCGCTTCGGGAGTGTCCCGCAGGACAACGTTCACAGCCTCGTAGTACTCCCGCAGTAATTGAAGGGCGTCGTTGGCCGCATTGAAGCCGGCGTCGGTCGAAACCCGCTTGGCCATCGCGCATAATTGCGTGGCGTCCGCCGATTTGGCGTCGAGCGCGCCGGCGGCGCGCCAGAGCAGCGAGCGGGCGCCCTCCAAGGACGTCGCCATGTCGGCGAGGCGAAACTGCAGCGCCTGGAAATCGATGATCGCGCGCCCGAACGCCTTGCGC
>CAZHKN010000261.1:2066-7109 GCA_964532725.1 uncultured Occallatibacter sp. | reverse complement strand
CGATGCGCGCCAAAGTGCTCGCCGATACGAAGACGGCGACAGGCTGGGTCTATAGTGCCATTCAGAAAATTGTCGGAGAGGATCGACATGGATAGCACCTTGCGGGAGCTTGAAGACGAGATCAATTCGATTCGGTAAAGTGGGTGTTTGGTGAAGATTGTCCAATATTGCCTGTGCTAGGATGGCTAACCATGAGCTGGCGATCACTGTTATTCCTTGCGCTACTTCAGTTTGCGTTCGGTTCGGAGGCGCAATCAGGGGTTGTTCAGCAACGGGCCGCTGGGGCTCCCGTAGCAGCAGCGCTTGTTGTTGAGAGCGGCGCCAAGGCAACGCTCGAAAAGGACGCGATCCATGTGGTGCTGCCGCTGAGCGCGGCGTCCAAACCGGGAACCAAGGTCACAGTGTGGTTGGCTTCGCCCAAGAATGTGCGGAGCGGCGAGACGGTTGCGATTCTGAGCCCAGACGGGAAATCCGCGTCTGCCGCGCTTCCCTGGCCGAACGATGCCCAGGGAAAGCGCGAGGAAGATATTGGGTGGTATCGGGTTGGCTATCGGGTGGAGTGGAACGGTGTGGAGCAGGCCCATGGAATGCTCTCGATTGGCGCCATCGCCACCAACTTGATGGAATTGCGGCTTGCCTATCCCAAGCTGGTGGCGCCGGGCCACGGGATCAGCGCCAGGGTGATTGCCGTCAATCCCGTCACCGGGAGATCGCTGGCCGGTGTGCGGCTGAAAGCCACGCTGACTTGCGATGAAGACAGCAAGAAGAAACCGGGACAGACGCGCACTGCGACGAGCGGGCGCAATGGCGAGGCCATTCTGAGCTTTGCGTCCATGGGCGAGCCCGGCGACACGCTGGACTTGAAGGTGGAAGGCTCACTGATCGGTGTGGCCAGGACCGGTGCGGGCGGCGCCGCGGTTACCGATTCTGTTGATGGCGAAATCGAAGTGCAGGATATTGGAGCCATCCATATTGAGATGGACAAACCGCTGCACAAGCCGGGAGAGACCGTTCATCTGAGAGCAGTCGCCTTTCGCAGCGGTGGGAGAGTTTACGCCGGCGAGCCCGTCACTGTCACGGTATCGGACCCGGAGAACAAAACTCTGGCAAAGGCCTCTGTCAGAACCAATCGCTTCGGAATTGCGGGCTACGACTGGAAGACAACCGAGCAGACGGCAACAGGCGACTACGAGGTCAAGTTCGATCTGGATAACGTGACGGGCGGCGGTGGCGATGCCGAGCAGGAGGTTCGCATTCAGCGGTATGAACTGCCGGAGTTTCGCGCGACCGCGATTCCCGACCGCGCTTTCTATCTGGCAGGCGACGTACCGAAGGTGAAAATTCACGCCGAGTACCTCTTCGGCAAGCCGGTTGCCGTGGGGAGCGTGAAGCTGGTTCGTGCGGACGCTGCCGAGTGGAACCCGAAGACTGGAAGATACGACGAACCCAAAGAGTACGAAGACCATGCTGCGCTCGATGCGAACGGCGACGCTACGCTCTCTCTCAAGGTTGAAGAGGAATTCGACCGGCTCAAGAGCGACAGTTGGGAGCGCTATCGGGATGCCGAATACAGGGCGCTGGTTACGGATGCTACAACAGGCCGCACGGAACCGCGTAACTTTACAGTACGACTGACCAAGGAACCGGTTCACATTTACCTCAATCAAATAGGCTCCAACGAACGCGATGGCGAGTACATTCTCTCGACTTCCTTTGCCGATGGCGCGCCCGCGCCGTGCCGGGTGACGCTAGACTGGATGGATGACGCTTCGCACGCAACTCGCGCCATGACGGAGAGAACCAACCGCTACGGCCTTGCCAAAATCACGCTTCACTTTCCGCTCGACGCAAAAGGAGAGCCGGAAGGCAGGCCCAGGTTGAGGATTACGGCGCGCGATGCACAAGGCCGCACCTCTCACTTCGACGACGAACTCTCAACGGGCAGTGACGACAACATTTGGCTCACTGTCGCGCACTCTGTGTTGAAGCCAGGAGAGCCAATTGAAGGCACGGTTCATGCAGCGAACGGCACAGAGGTCGATCTCGACATTCTCTCCGAGAACGCAGTCCTTGGCCACTGGCAGACGAAAGTCAGCGGAGCCGAGCACCCATTTTCGATCCCGGCAAATCCCGCATTCCATGGAGTCATCACAGTACGCGCATACAATCTGCGCGGCACACGCGGGGAGCGGCGCTGGTATGGCGAGCAGGATGGATCTGCACGCTCTGTTCTTTTTCCTGAAGACCGTTCTCTGAGCGCAAGTGTAAAAGGCATAACGCCTACTTACGCACCTGGGGCCAAAGTGAATGGCGAATTGCTGCTGCGGAGCGCGGGCACGGGGCCTGTCACGGGCGCGTTCGGAATCAGTGTCTTTGACACCGCCGTGGAGCAACGGGCTTATACCGAAGCAGAGGCAAACGACCGCTGGTTTGGGAGTGGATGGTGGTGGCTCGATCAGGCGGGCGTCAGGGATGTGACACTGGATAGCCTGAACAAAACGGACACCGCAAAACCGATCGATGTCGATCTGGACCTGGCCGCTGAAGCTGTTCTGATGAGTCAGTCAACCGGACCTGTGGCCATCGAATCGAATGACGACAGCAGCGTGAGCTACGAGTATCAAAAGCAGATGCAAACAGCGGTCAAGCCACTGGGCGAGGCAATCCTTGCCGCCGCGCCGCTTGATTTGCCGGTGTCGCTCGATGACCTGAAGCAGATCGCCGCGGCGGCCAAGATCGATGCTGGCATCCTGATAGACCCCTGGAATCTTCCGTACAAAGTGGAGACAGGCGAGGGCTGGCACACAGACATTGTGACGTTGCGGAGCGCCGGTCCGGACAAAAAGTTCGGAACGGAGGACGACTTCACTGTCACGATTGTCGAAAGAAACGTCTTTGCCATTCCCGGAACCCGTTTAAATGCACTGCTCTTGAAAGCTGCGCAAGCAGGAAATCCTCTGCCCGGAACCGCGGATGGCCTGAAGGCATGGGCGCGAGAAGGCGGCCTCGATCTTGATTCCGCCGCGCAGCGTACGCTCGATCGCAAAGAAAAGCCCTATGTTTATGCCATCGATCTGGTGCGCAGCCACTATTTCATTCAAGTGCAAACAGGCAGTGGAGAAACTGTCTGGCAAGGCGCCGGCGTTGACTACTTTGAGAAGACTACGGAAAAGCTAAATTCGGCGCTGGAACAGTGGACTGCGGCTGGACATGCCTTTCCAGAGACGGAGGCCGATGCACTCAAGGCCTTCGCCGCCGCGGGCATCGACTTCGGCGCGCTACGCGATCCGCTTGGCCATCCGTTCGCGCTCAAAACAAAGCGTGAGTTCTCCTTCGCGCGGATCGATAAGGTAAAGGCAGGCGATTCCATACAAGGCGGTACGGAGAAAGTCACCCTCCTTGCGCAGGTGATACAGATTCTGCGCACGGACGGCAAGGGCCAGAGCTACGGCGGAGTGGACGAGGTGGCGCGGTTTGCGCGAACCATTTCGCAGCAAAGCGGCAGCGATTTGAAGCCTGTGGCGGTCGATTCCGGATTATTCAAGGGCAATACCGGCGCCATTGGCGGCACGATAACGGATCAGACCGGCGCCGCCATCGAGGGTTCATACGTCAATATTGAGGCCGTTGCGGGAGGTTCCGCGACATGCGTAGTCAGTGATGCGCAGGGTTCCTACATTGTGCCCGACCTCGCTCCCGGTTATTACAAGATCCGTGTCGATGCGAGAGGGTTCATGAGTTTCTCGCTGACGGACGTTCACGTCTCGTCTTCCGCATTGACTACGGTGGATGTGACGCTGCGGGTGGGAACGGCGACAGAAACGGTGGAAGTCAGCGCCGGGCAAGTTACATCTCTTGCGACGGATAGCGCAGAGGTGTCTGCCCGGATGCGGGGGACTGCAATAACTCCCGCCGGGCATGCAAGAATCTCAGAGCAGACGATGACGCCACGATTGCGCCATGTCTTCGAAGAGACAGCCTACTGGATGCCTTCGCTCGAAACCGACACAGCAGGGCGCGCGAATTTCAACTTCACACTCCCTGACAGCCTGACGACCTGGAAGCTGCACGCTGTCGGCTCCACGCTTGACGGTCGCCTTACCGGGATCGACCGGACCTTCAAGACCTTCCAGCCGCTCTTTGTCGATCTGGATGCTCCCCAGGTTCTGACCGTAGGCGACGAGATCACTCTGCCCGTGAACCTGCGCAACTACACGCCGCGCGCCATCACTCTTCCTGTCACCGTGAAGTCCGCCGACTGGTTCAAACTGACAACTCCGGCCACTACGCTGGCGAGCGTTGCTCCCAATGCTGCGACTCCGGTACTCGTCGGGCTGCGCGCATCTTCGGCGGTCGAGGCCGGCCCGCTGCGCGTCACCGCAGCAAATTCCCACGACGGCGACGCCGTTGAAAAGACGATCAAGGTGCATCCGGACGGCGAGCCACGCACCGTTACATCCTCGGTTCTGCTGCGCGGGAACGACACTAAGACGATTCGCTTTGACCTGCCGCAAGATGCCATACCCGGTTCCATTCACGCCGAGCTTCTGCTCTATCCCAACCTTGGAGCAAACCTTGTCCACGCTATGAAGGCTGTGTTGGAGCGGCCCTACGGCTGTGCCGAGCAGACGATTTCCTCAGCCTATCCGAGCCTCCTCTATCTGGATTTGGCGTCGGCAACAAAGATCGATTCTCCTGAGAAGGCCAAGGCACAGGCATTCCTCCAACTTGGCTACGACAGGCTGCTCGGCTACTTCAACGCTGGCGGTGGCCTGACGTATTGGGGCGGGAACGATACTGAGGGCGACGCCGCCTTGACTGCCTACGGAATCGAGTTCCTGACCGCGGCGGAGCCATTTGTGTCCGTAGATCGCTCACGTATCTCTGCGGCTATTCAGTGGCTTCTCACACAGCAGAGCACCGATGGCTCCTGGAAGCCCCGTTACGGCGCGGTATCCGCGCGCGAAACTCTGTTGATTGCTGCCGCGCTTCAGGGCGCGATCGATGCGAAGGACTTTGACAAGTCCGCTCCGTCTGGTTTGG
>CAZHKN010000261.1:0-2056 GCA_964532725.1 uncultured Occallatibacter sp. | reverse complement strand
TGAAGGAGTCTGTCTCCAAGGCTCAGGCCTATGCGGCGACATCTGTCTTGGCGCTTCACGATCCCTACTCGAATGCGCTGCGCCTCAAGTTGTCCGCGCGGGTCGGCGACCGCAATGCACTCAGCCGTACCCACGAGGAATTACTTTCAACCGCGGAGCACAACAAGGACGGAGCCCACTGGGATTTTGATGGATATTCCCCGTTCTATGGATGGGAAGCCAGCGGACGGTTGGAAGCCACTGCACTCGCACTCACGGCCTTGGAGACCGCGAACGTCAATACAGACGAGCCTCTGGAGAATGATGTCTTGCTCTATCTACTCATGAATCGCGATGAGTACGGCGTGTGGATGAGCGGCCAGGCGACCGTTCGCGTGCTGCAGGCGCTGCTGCCAGTCGCCATCCGTCAGCTGCAGAGTTCCGGCACAGGCAGTTTTGCGCTTACGGTCAATGGCAAGCCGCTCGAAGGCAATGCGGCGGACGCGTTCAAGATCGACAGCCGCCTGCTCGACGCACCGCGCAGTGTCGATGTCTCAACCCTGCTCCGCGCCGGGACCAACATACTTGAGTTCTCGGGAGGCTCGGACGCCACGGTGGCCAACGCGCAGATGACGGCGTGGCTGTACGTGCCCTGGACCAAAGAGGCATCGGGCAAAACGAAGGCGACTGTTCCCGGCAAGGATTTCGGTCTCGACTTCGGCTACACCTGCAATGCAGCGAATGCTGTTGCCGGTCAGCCAATCGACTGCACAGTCAGCGCGCGGCGGTTTGGCTCTCAGAGCTATGGCATGTTGCTGGCCGAAGTTGGTTTGCCGCCGGGCGCGGATGTAGATCGCGCTTCGCTCGGGAAACTTCTCGACAACTGGACGATCAGCCGTTACGAACTCTCGCCGGACAGGATAGTTCTTTATCTTTGGTCGGGCGGTGCGGAAGGCGAGAAGTTCAGCTTCCGCTTCACACCCCGCTTTGCCATCCGCGCCAAGGCCGCACCTGCCAAGCTGGTTGACTACTACAACCCAGATCTCAACGCAGTTCTCGCTCCTCAAAGCTTCGTTGTCAGCACAATCAAATAGGCGCCCGCTTGATTGTTCCTCGGCTTTATGATCTTTCTGGATCGGAGCACGGAAGCGTGAGCGCGTCGGGCAGCATACGGTTCGTAGGCATCTGGTTGATAGCTGCCGTAGAGGCAGAATTTGGATAACGCCTACACTCTTCGCGAATAGGCACCTACCTCCTGCCAGATTTGGAGGACGAGAGTTCTGTCTGAATGTTCTCCAAAACTCAATCGAACCACAACCAATGTATAGTTCTTCCAGTAAACGATATTGTCCGGTACGACAGTTAGCTACTTAGGCACACAGGCTGCTACTCCAAGAATGCCATCCTTCTGTGACAGCACAACGACTCTGCCTCCCGAGAGTACGGCGATGTCGCCGTTCTCCATGCGAAGATCTCCTTCTGGTTCACCGGGGAGGCGGGCGAGTTCGGCTTGTTCCCAGGTCCCGTCGGCTTTAAGGGAAACTCTGAGCGCATAGCCATAGTTAAAGCCGAGATGGGCAAGGCCAAACAGTACGATTGCGCCATCGTCTGCATATTCGAGACCGTGTACATTGTCGCGGTCAAGAACGACAGGAGTGCCCTGGAATGGTACCCACGTCAATGAGCCGCCCCATTCACCGTGATCAGTACCGACGAGTTCTCCTGCGATGCTTTCAGTCCAGAAGCGTAAGACATGAGCTTCAACTTCAGGATCAGAGCGAAGAGCAAAAGTATGATTTTGCCACTGCCAACGATTACTTGTGCAAAAGGACCGTATTCCACCCAGCCCATCCGTGATCACCAAGGCCGGATCCCGTTGTATCCCTCGATCATTGGTAATCCATGGACCGCGCTCAACGACTCCTTTGGGTGCCTGTAACGCAGATGCCGTCTGTGCAGCCTGCTTCCTGATCTCGGCCATCCAAAAGTCAGAGGCGAGTTTGTTCAGGGCGGGGATCGCTTTCTTGTCGCCCATCCAACCAACACTCGATATGGCAGCGTAGACAATCCGCCAGTC
>CAZHKN010000260.1:1415-7159 GCA_964532725.1 uncultured Occallatibacter sp. | reverse complement strand
AAGCGTGTAGAGCAGCACAATAAACGGAATAAAGGAGAGGATGGCGTTGGCGGCTACGCTGAAGGCGAAGGTATGCACCTCGCTGTCCAGCAGGTACTTGACCAGCGCTACACCGCCCCTGCGCCAGCGATACCACTTGGATTGTGCGACGACCGTGGGCGCGGAATCGGAGACGATCACAGAATGGCCATTGCCGCCCAATGGGGCTTCGGTGGTGTTCAGGATGGTTTGACTGGCTATGGAGGCGGCTTCCGTGAGTTCAGGCAAGAGTTTCTCCCTGTTCGATTGCAAAATTGTGCGATTGAGACGGACATTCTGCGCGGTCGCGCGAGGCCCTGCTTCAAGGATACTCCAATGACGCGCAAGCGCCGGCTCAGTCTCGCCCCGAAATAGTATCCACGCCTGCTTCGGCCACGCTGCTCAGCTTTGTCAACGCCCACCCGGCCGCTGCGCGCAGGCTCTCATTTTCTGCCGCAACACCTGCCTCCCCGCCGAGTTTTTCCAGCCAGGGAAGAAAGCGCCGTACGCCGCTGTTGCCCATCGCAATGGCGATGTTGCGGCGCAGCCCGGCGTAGCCCGCGCGGCGTACCGGCGAACCGTTAAACCATTGCTCCCAATTCGCTTCCGTCAGCGCGGCAAGCCAGTCGAGCGAGGGATTGACCAGCTCCGGGCGTGGTTGCAGTTCGGGGTCTGCGCTGATCGGAGCTTTGCGGTTCCACGGGCAGACATCCTGGCAGATGTCGCAGCCAAAAACCTGCCTGCCCATCCCTTCCATCAACTCCGGCGCAATCGCTCCGCGATGTTCAATCGTCAGATAAGCAATGCAGCGGGTTGCGTCCATCTGATACGGCGTGTCGAGCGCACCTGTCGGGCAGGCGTCAATGCAGCGGCGGCACGTTCCGCACCCTCCCGCCACCTGCGGCGGGGCAGACTCTTCTTTTACTTCCAGTGAAGTTAAGAGCACCGCCAGAAATCCATACGAACCGAGCTTGGGATGAATCAGGCAGGTGTTCTTTCCTGTCCAGCCGAGGCTGGCGGCCGCAGCGAGTGACCGCTCGACGACTGGCCCGGTATCCACATAGCCCCGCGCCTCAAACCGGGCTACCTCTTCGCCAGACTGCTCTTGCACCTCTTCCCGCAGCCGTGTTTCAAGCCCGCGCAGCCGTTTGAGAAGAATCTTGTGATAATCGCTGGGACGCAGTGTTGCCGGTGAAACTGCGCGGTTTGCGTCGCTGCCAGCTCCCTTTTGGCGATGCGACTGCTCTGCTTCGGTTTCTTTGCGTCCGCTCCAGGCATAGCGCGCAATCCATCCGGCTTCGGCCGCTGCGGGCGCCGTAGAGAGCGGATGGTCCGCGTGGTAGCTGGCAAAGCAGACAATCGCCGAGCGCGCCCAGGGGAAGGGAACCGAGACGCGGGCGCGCAGCAATTCTCCCTGTTCATTGGCGCGCTCCAGGTAACCCATGGAGCCGTTGCGGCCTGCCCGTACCCATTGTTCGAAGCGCTCTGCATCGCGCGATTGGTTGGCGCGCGGCAGGGCAACGAGGCCTGCTTCGGCAAAGCCTGCCGCGAGCGCCAGCGCTCGCGCAACGTCCCGTGCAAGTCCGTGACTTGCATTGAAACCTTCAACGAAATTGGGTTCCCGATCGGCCAAGTCAGCGCGGGAAGCGGCGATCGAAATCGCGTCGTTCCACGGAATTCTATTGTCTCATTATGCGGTTTGAAAATCACATCTTGAATCTACTGGTGTGCCGGCAGTTGCCGAAAATTCATTGCACCGTCTCACAAAATCCTTTATTTGACAGTTCTTGTATCAAGTTGCGAGAATTCTCCACCATGAATCCTACGGGACGCTTTTAGCAAGCGAAATGTCTGTGACGTTGGGCACAAGCAAAGGCGCGCTCGAAGGGTTATTTGTAATTGCGCATTATGAATTGCCGCGAAGCGGAGCTGAAAAACTTCGAGGACTCGCAGACGCTCAGAGATTGGATTGCTCTACCCGTTGAAGACCTGAGCCTTGTCTGCCCGCCCCCCCTGATTGGAGCCCCACTCCCGGAACCTACATACGAAGGAGTTATCCCATGACGCAGGGCGCTGTGGAACAGCAGCTTGCCGACCAAGCAAGCTCGACGAAAACCTCAACCAAGTATGTTTACTTCTTCGGCGGCGGCTCGGCCGATGGCAATGGCAAGATGAAGGAAGTTTTGGGCGGCAAAGGCGCCGGGTTGGCCGAGATGACCAATGCGGGCTTGCCGGTTCCTCCGGGATTCACGATTCAGACAGAAGCCTGTCGCGAGTACATGCGCGGCGCGGTTGATGCGGGCGTAGACACCGAGATGCTCTCGGCTCTGCACCGCCTGGAGAAGTTGCAGGGGCAGAAGCTGGGCGCGGGCGAGAACCCGCTGCTGGTTTCAGTGCGCTCGGGCGCGAAGTTCTCAATGCCTGGCATGATGGACACGATTTTGAACCTCGGCCTGAATGACAAGGCCGTTGAAGCGCTGGCCAAGCGCAGCAATAATCCTCGCTTTGCGTATGATTCTTACCGCCGTCTGATCCAGATGTTTGGCGATGTGGTGCTGGACGTGCCGAAGAAGAAGTTCGAGCACATCTTTGACGCGATCAAGCATCGCGAAGGCGTCAAGTTCGATTACGAACTCAAGCCCGAGGCGTTGCAGGAGATCATCGTCGAGTACAAGAAACTAGTGAAGAAAGAAACCAAGAAGGACTTTCCGCAGGACCCTCTGGACCAACTGGTTCAGGCCCGCGATGCAGTCTTCCGGAGCTGGCAAAATGACCGCGCCAAGACCTATCGCCGCATCAACCACATTGATGACTGGCTGGGTACAGCGGTGAACGTGCAGGCCATGGTCTTCGGCAACCTCGGAGAAAACTCCGGCACCGGCGTCGGCTTCACCCGCAACCCTGCAACCGGTGAGCGTGTCTTCTTCGGCGAGTACCTGATGAACGCCCAGGGCGAAGACGTCGTCAGCGGCGTGCGCACCCCGCTGCCCATCAGCGAACTCGAGCGCGTCATGCCCACGGTCTATGATCACCTGCGCGCGATCACCTGGAAGATGGAAAAACACTATCGCGATATGCAGGATTTCGAGTTCACCATTCAGGATGGCAAGCTCTACATGCTGCAAACCCGCAACGGCAAACGCACCGGACTCGCCGCCGTCCGCGTCGCCATCGACATGGTGCGTGAAGGCCTCATCTCGCAGGAAGAAGCCGTCTTCCGCGTCGAGCCGAACCAGCTCTACGACTTCCTCGTTCCCCGCCTCGACGAAAAAGGCGCGAATGTTGAAGTCCTCGCCACCGGCCTGCCTGCCTCGCCCGGCGCGGCTGTCGGCCAAATCGTCTTCTCTGCCGAAGACGCGGTGAAGCATCACACCAACGGCAGCTATCCGGTCATCATCCTCGTCCGCGGCGAAACCACGCCGGAAGACATCGCCGGCATGGAAGTCGCCGCCGGCATCCTCACCTCGCGCGGCGGCATGACATCCCACGCGGCCGTCGTTACCCGCGGCATGGGCAAGTGCTGCGTCGCCGGCGCGGGCGATTGCGTCGTGGACGAAGCCAAGAAAGAACTCCGCGTCAAGGGCAAAATCTACAAGCAGGGCGATTGGATCTCCCTCGACGGCACCACCGGCCGCGTCATCGAAGGCAAGCTCAAGACCATTCCGGCTCAGCCTGACGATGCCGACCTGGTCAAGTTCATGAGCTGGGTCGATCCGCTGCGCCGCCTCAAGGTCCGCGCCAATGCCGACATCCCGCGCGATGCAAAACAGGCGCGCTTGTTCGGCGCCGAAGGCATCGGCCTCTGCCGCACCGAGCACATGTTCTTTGCAGAAGACCGCATCGAGCACATGCGTACGATGATCCTTGCCGAAAACGAAAAAGACCGCCGCGACGCGCTGAAGAAGCTGCTGCCCATGCAGCGCGCCGACTTTGTCGGCCTCTTCAAATCCATGGAGTCCCTGCCCGTAACCATCCGCCTCCTCGATCCGCCGCTGCATGAGTTCCTGCCCCAGCGCGATGATTTGCTCGTTCAGATCGCGCGGCTCGAAGAAACCAAACCCCGCTCACCCAAACTCAAGGAGCTGCGCACGCTGCTCGCTCGCGTTGAAGACCTGCACGAGACCAACCCCATGCTCGGCCTGCGCGGCTGCCGCCTGGGCATTGCATTCCCTGAGATCACCGAGATGCAGGCCCGTGCCATCTTCGAGGCCGCGGTCAACGTCAAAAATCATGGCGGCGAGCCGCATGTCGAAGTCATGGTTCCGCTCATCGGCTCCATTGACGAAATGCGCAACCAGGCCAGCATCATTCGCCGCGTCGCCGATCAGGTCTTCAAAGAAAAAGGCGTCACGGTCGATTACATGGTGGGCACCATGATCGAGCTGCCGCGCGCCGCCCTCACTGCCGATCAGATCGCCGAAGAGGCTGAGTTCTTCAGCTTCGGCACCAACGATCTCACCCAAACCACCTACGGCATCAGCCGCGACGACATCAACAAGTTCCTGCCGGCGTACTTGAAGGCCGGCATCTTCAAGCAGGATCCCTTCGCCACCCTCGATCAATCCGGCGTTGGAACCCTGGTGAAGATGGCCACGGCCAAGGGACGCAACACGCGGCCTACGCTCAAGGTGGGCATCTGCGGCGAACACGGCGGCGATCCCGAGTCCGTCAAGTTCTGCCACAAAATCGGCCTCAACTACGTCTCCTGCTCCCCCTTCCGCCTGCTCACTGCCCGCCTCGCTGCGGCGCAGGCAGCGCTCGAAGAGAAGCAAGGCGGCCTGGTCCACACCAACAAGTAGTTTCTTCGCCATTCGGGCGTTTGAAGTTACTTTTCAGAAATACGCGAAAACACCACGGGCGCGGCCAATCAGCCGCGCCCGTGGTGTTCGCAACGTTGCTTGGACGAATTACTTGCTTGGTGGGCAATTCAGCTTGAAAGCGATTGCTGCTTCGATTCCCTGGCCCACCGGCGCCTTACTAAATTTCCAGTTGCCAACAGCATCAGGTATGGCCATTTGCAGCAGCTTCGCTCCGCTGTCGATTGAAAGCCCCGTGGCCTTGCCATTTTCATCGACTTTGAATTGAAACGTTACTGTGCCCTCCACGCGTGCCGCTCTTGCGATTGGCGGATATTTCGGTGCTACAAACACGTCCGGCTGAAACGGCGAGCTGTTGATTAATTGGACACTATGAACAACAGGTGGCTTGTGGGCTTCGTGATACAAGTCCGACGGACGGTCTGGAGTGCCGCTAAAGAGAGAATCGTACTTACCTGATGCCATGTCCAGCAGAGCAGGCGATTCCGGACCCTGATTAGTAGGATTCTGCGCCCCAATGTTTTCAAAGATGGGCTTCTCCCAAACGCCAGGGCCGGCAGCGTTATCAATTTTATTGAGTAGACCGATGGTCCACGACGTGTATTCCGGCGTATTTGGTGTGGGGTCAAACATATCCCTGTCCAGGATATCGGCACGAATCACCCTTTCCTGTCCCTGACATTGAACCTGCATGAACACGTCAACGCCGCTGAACACCAGTCCTTTTTTACGCCGATCCAGCTCTTTGCGTAGCTGCTTCACTGAAATTGAACAAGGATTTGTTTTTCCGAGCAAGTCAGGAACTGATTCGCTGAGATGAGCATTTACGTCTTCGATTGTCGCGGGCTGGAAACAAGCATCGCCCGGCGGAGTTAGGGTAATCTTCTCAACAGTGGCTCCGCTCGCCTC
>CAZHKN010000260.1:0-1405 GCA_964532725.1 uncultured Occallatibacter sp. | reverse complement strand
TCCGGTCGAACTAAAAGTATCTCGTAGAAGTTGAATGGCGGACCCACGTCTATGAACGAATGTCTTCCGATTACCAGCTCTGTCGGCATCGGCGGTGATGGCGAATTGACTTGCGCAAACATTGGTAGCCAGAGGCAAAAGCAGGAGCATGTCAAGGCCAGAAGTCTCATAGATCGTAATAATACATCGGTCTGCCGGGTGCCCCCGGTCCCTAGCATTTGGGGACCAGGGAGTGAGCCGCCCAATCCCCACTGTCTCTCGCACAAAATTACCCTTCCTTCCCACATACTCACCCCAAGATAAACTGCGGGCAAGAGAAACGTGCCTCTCAACCGGAAGCGTCGAAAATAGCCCAGGTGGCACGGGCGCCCCGGCCATTTTCGATTACACTCCGCTCCAGCTAAAGATCGTTCGCCCAGTTGACCGTGGCGTGGAGACCTTCGATGGATGAGAATATTTTGTCCCTTGTTACCAGCACGGCTCGGGCGGCTATGCTCTGTGCGGCAATCAACAAATCCATCGACTCGACCGTGATCCTCTTGGATTCGAGTTTTGCGCGCGTGAGCGCATAGGCCGCGGCCTCTTCCGATCCCCAGGGCAGAATCTGAAAGTGCGCAAAGAGGCTCTCGATGGCCGAGCGCCGGGAGCGGGAGAGATTGTGTTTTACCATTCCGAAGCGAACCTCCGCCTCGGTCATCACCGAGAGGCAGAGGGTGACATTCCGGTCCTGCGACAGGCGCAGAAACTCGCGCCGCGCCGCCGGCGAGACCCCCTTGGCGATGTAGCTGAACATATTTGTGTCGAGCAGATAGGGTGCCGTCATGCCGGTTCCTTGCCCCACTCGTCCAGCAGCGCATCCAGCTCAGGCCGGGACTGCGGCGGGCGATGATCGCGGTCCGCGTCGCTGAGAAAGCCCTCGGGGAATGGCTCGGCGTCGAGCGCGGCGAAGACCTCCGGCAGAGGAGGGATTTCAGACAGAATCACATCCCCGCTCTCAGCATCACGGCGAATCGTGACCTCGGAGGAGCGGAAGCGGAAGTTGACGGGGATGGTGACGTGTTGGCTGCGTCCGCTCATGAAGACGCGCGCGCGGGCTGTATTGGGAGTCATATTATGGTCAAACCCCTCAGCTATACAGTATGGCTGTATAGCATGACTCTGTCAAACTCTGCCGTTCCAAACTGTATGGGGCGCCCCTGGTCCCTCGCATTTGGGGACCAGGGAGCGCGCTCCTCATGAAACGCCTGAAATTCAAGTAAATGATTATCAATCTTGCTCCGGCACACGGGACTGGCGCAGGTGGAATATGTGCTAAGGAAGGAGAATCATCGCGCAGGGGCTAAAGCCCAGTGCTTATTTTGTTGCATTTGCGGCATGACTGAAGTCATGCCCTGATACAAAGCAT
>CAZHKN010000259.1:0-7177 GCA_964532725.1 uncultured Occallatibacter sp. | reverse complement strand
GGACATCGTCAACGACCACTCCCAGGGGCTTTTTCGTTCGGCGTCCTTGGTGGGGGCGGACGCCTCGCCGGAACGCAGATCGAAGCGCTTCATCTCAACACCTGTTCCAGAGTTTGCAAAGAGACGGTCCGGACGGAGTTCAAATCGAGCCGTAGATGGAAGCGCCGTCAGCCAGGACGGCGCCCCCTGACCATAAGAACGGCTGCGATCTACTCAACAGTTGCCGCCCTCGCATTTGCGGTTGAATCCTGTAAGTTTGGGCCGAACACCACTTCTACAACTTGGCGGTTTGCCCGGCGTTTGGTTTCCGTCATCGCTCGCCATAGATATTCATGGTCGTTTGGATCGAGGCATGACGCATCCGTTCCTGTTGCACCTTCATCGGCGCGCCCGTCTCAACGAGCCAGGAGGGGTAGGAGTGGCGGAAGGTGCCAATCTCCTCCCCAAGCCCAGCCAGCTTTGCAGCCCGCTTGATCTGCCTTTTCTGCATGCTCTCTTGGTTTTATGGCTTCCCTGTGGCGGGAGTGGCAAAAACCCAATCCGTGTCACGCGGGAAAAACGTCTCAGAACGCCAGCGCAGCAGGACTTCAGCCAACCGTGGATCAAGCGGAACCTCATCCTTCGACTATTCCGTCTTCACATCCTCCACCCTGCCGCCGATAAGGCTTCTCTGAACCAGAACAGTGCGCTCCTCAAAATTGAGGTCGCCCCATCGCAGTCCGAGAATCCCGCTTATCCAGGTAGCAGACCTCACGAACGGCCCCGAACTTCTCCAACTTTTCAAAGCCTTGTTCCGGCGAATCGCGCAACGTCTGGATGGCGTCCCGATACTCTGCCTGTGCAGAGGCGCCGCCGCCCAGTGTTGTTCCCGGCCCATCGTTCCAGTGCTTGTTCAAGCCGTTGGGCGCCACAACGATAAATCCCTCGTTGCGGGTGAGCGTTGGCAAACTAGTCTGTTGCCAGACCTCCTCGGCACTCCCAGTACCGCCGTGCAGCAATATGACAACCGGAAATGGCCCCGGCCCCTTCGGTGCCTCGATCAGGTAATAGCGTCTCACTCCATCAAAGGTCAGCTCAACCTTCCGAGCCAGCGCCAGATCGCCCTTTGCAGGATAATTCGGATTGACCTGCTGCTCTCTGGCTTCTCTGCGCTCACGCATCCGGTCCCGAGTCGTCTGGGCATGCGCCGAAAGGCCGAACATCAATGCCGCAATCAGGTGCACAACAGCGATTGCCTTTCGAATCGTCATAGATATTCCTCAATCGCTTTCGGCATGAAACTCATGGTCGAGGCGGATGCATGGCGAAACATAAATCGATTCGCCAGCATCACGTCCCGGCGTGTGCAGTCTGTTTTTACAACTGATCTCCGATTGTTGTCAGGCGTTCGAAGAATCGGGACCGAATATCTTCGCGAATTTGTTCTGCTTTCTGTTGTTGCTCTGGTGTCAGCACCTGCAATATCTCGGTCCGCACTTTCTCCCGCTCTACCAATGCGTCTTCCATCGTAGATTCGTGCTGCTGTGCGAAGGATCGCACGTAGGCTTCATCGAAAGTTTGCCGCGATGCAAGCTGTGCGCGTTCTTGACGAACACGCTCCGCCAGCGCCAGAACCGCGGGCTTTTCCGTTTGCAGAATGGTTTTGATCTGTATACGCTGTGCTTCCGTCAAATTCAACTGACTCTCAATCCTATGAACAAACATTTGCGAAACGCGCCTCTGCATCCAGCAATCCTTGTCCTGCGAACCGGCTGCGGATGCTACTAATGCAATGCCGAGAGCACAGGCTGCGGCAGATATTCCCCATCGTGTTTTCATCGTCTCCTCCAGAAACGGATCGTCTACACCGTTCGTATTTCTGTGATAGCACCATTTCGATCCAACCGTTGTATGGAAGTGTCGGCTGAGGATTGCACTTCCTTACATTCCTCAGGCTCAATTCCTGATAGAACCGAAGATGCCGGGAGCAATAGAGCTTCGCGGGCAGAGGAGAATGCGATGCAAATAAACAAAATTGCGACGGCGGCTCTTGGACTGATTCTCGGTATCCATCTCTGCGGTTGCGCAGGCAGTTCGATAAATCCAACTTCCACAACACCCAACTCGAGTGCAACGGTTAACTTGGTTGTGACCGATACGCCGCCCTCAAATATCACCGTTCTGTCATTTCAAGTGCAGATTACGGGAGCGGTACTGGAGCCTGGCGATGTTTCGCTCTTGCCCCGACCTGTCACAGTTGATCTGGCCCAGTTGGTAAGCGATACCGGGTTTCTCGCCTCGACAGTCATCGACTCCGGCACGTATACGAGCATGACAATGACACTTGCGAACCCGCAAGTGACAATCATAAACAGCGGAGTTTCTTCCATCACGATTTCAGGTCAAAGCTGCGCGGCTGGCGCAACATGCACCTTTATTCCTGCTCTGAATAATGCGAGTGTCACGATTTCAAGCGGAGTCTTTCCGATTACGGTCGCTGCAAACTCGAGCACCGGATTGAACCTGGATCTTAGCATTCCCGATCTCCTGCAAAGCGACCTATCCGTAACGCTGGCCGATGGCAAATCCGTCAACTTATCTTTATTGCCTCAGCCGTCGAGCAGTTCATCTGAGCAGGCGAAGATCGACGATGTGTTTGGGACAATCAGTAGCATCAGCGGCGGTCAGATAGACATCACCACCGCCTTCGGAGATTCTCTTGTACTTACCAGCAGCAGCTCGACTGCATATAACTATCCTGCATCGGTTTGCTCGACGGCAAGCGCATCCTGCTTATCGGTTGGACAAGTTGTGACTGCCGACCTAAGCCTGTTAGGAAATGGAGCGTTGTCGCTCAATGCCATATCCTATGCTGGAGATTCCGGGGCGCAGGAGGTAAAGGGAATTGTTCTCAGCACCGACACCGCCGCCGCCGTTCCTACCATGGAACTCCTGGTACAGAGAAGCATCAATGTCTCGTCCCTTACTCCTGGCCAGATTGCCACGGTATCATTGCCGTCGGGGACCAAATACGCCGTTGGCACGGCTGTCTATCCGGGAACTTCGGGAGCAAGTTTTTCGAGCGCGCTGGATTTGCTGACAGGACAGGAACTCGTCGTCAATGTCGGGTCGAACCTTGTGACCGGTGCCGCTCCCTCTTTCACGGCGAGTACCGCCGACCTGGAGTCCTCACAACTGATCGGCGAAGTTGCGTCGGTCAACTCGGCAAGTTCTTCGCTTTCGATCAATGGCCTGTCAGGACTACTCACCGGATCGCGCCCGATCATTCAACAAATGAATGTGCAGACTGCGGCGACGACGGAATTCATTGGATTCAGCCCTACATCGTTTAGTGCTGTCAGCGACGGTCAGTTCATCGCCGCCAAGGGGCCGCTCTTCAATACTGTTGGGAGCAGCGGATATCCAACCGTTAGCGCCATTCAGCTTCGTAAAAGAGACGATGGAAATTAAAATGAATGTCAGGGGCAAATACACACTGTGATAAAGCCGAGATCGAGTCAGTCCGCATCTTCGACTTCGGTTCCTGGCGGGGAGTTCTCATCTCCTCGCCAGGAATCATCCACTGTCCGTCTCCTTCTGGTGGACGATGACACAGAGTTATGCTCGTCGTTGCAACGGCTTCTGCGGATGGATGGCTTTGAAGTGACGGCTGTGCATACCGCGGCAGATGGAGTGCGCCATGCAGCCGGGGAATCCTTCGCGCTGATCGTGCTCGATATAATGCTCCCCGGAGGAGATGGGCGAATCGTTCTGAAAAAGATTCGCACTGCTTCCGATGTACCGATCATCATGCTGACCGCTCGCGGCGATGAAAGCGACCGCATCGCCGGCCTGGAAGCCGGAGCGGACGATTACCTTCCTAAACCATTCAACGCGCGCGAATTGGTGGCGCGCATCCGCGCGGTACTGAAAAGACAAACCACGCAGACATCGCAACCGCAGATCATCCGCATTGGAGATATAGAGATCCATCCGGCAATTCGCAGCGTCATTCAGAATAACGCCGAGGTTCCTTTGACCGGAGCTGAATTCGATATTCTGCTGGTGCTGGTGCGCTCAGCCGGCAAAGTTGTTTCCCGCGACGAGATTGCAGAAGTGTGCCTGGGGCGTCCGGTTGCGCCGTTTGATCGCAGCGTCGATAACCACATCAGCAATCTGCGCAAGAAGCTGGGAGCGACATTTCGCGCGACGGAGCGCATTCGCAGTCTTCGCGGTACCGGCTATGTCTACACCGGACAGGTCGAAAAATCATGAGAGTCTTCAAAACACTGTATGTCAAAATCTTCGGCTGGTTCTGGCTTACCTTAACAGTTGGGTCGCTGTTTGTCTTGTTGGTCGCTGCCTTTACCGGAACCCATCCGCTTGGCCGCCGCTGGGCGCGGTTGACCCAGGACCTTTACGCGCATAGCGCGGTCGATTTTTATGAGACCGGTGGAAAACCTGCTCTGGAGCATTACCTGGACACTATTCGCACCTCGTCGGGCATTGAGGGGAATCTTCTCGACGAGCAGCAGCAAGATGTCATTGGCCGCCCGCTTCCCGCACATGTTGGTAGAGCACTGGAAGAGAGCCTTCGCACAGGAGAATCGACACTTCACTTGGGAACGATTTGGACTGCTGCTTCTCCGGTTAGTTATGGCCAGCGAAGATTTATCTTCGTGATCGAGGTACATCCAATCAGCCGTTTTGTGGATGGAACTTTCATCTTTCCACTCTTTGGCCGACTGCTTCTTGGCCTGTTTATCGCTGGAGTATTCTGCATCTTTCTCACACGCCATATAGTGGCGCCGGTTCGCGCGCTGCAAATGGCGGCGACGCGCTTGGCGGCTGGCGATCTCAGTACGCGGGTGATGCCTGTTATTGCACCACGCGAAGATGAACTGGCGGATACGGCCAGAGCTTTCGACCAGATGGCGGACCGCATCCAGCTTCTGATTCAGAAGCGTCAAGAGCTTCTCGCGGATATCTCGCACGAATTGCGGTCCCCATTGACGCGCATATCCGTTTCTCTCGAGCTGATGCGCAGAGGGCAAAGCGATGTTTTGGAGCAGATGCAGATCGATCTGGACAAAATGAACGCAATGATAGGGCAGGTTCTTTTGCTTGCTCGGCTAGACATTCAAACCTCGCAACCTGCCATGGAAAAGGTGGATATCGGGGTACTGCTGGAGAGCATTGCGCAAGACGCGGAGTTCGAGGTGCAAGACAAAGATAAATCTGTTCGCGTATCGGTTACGAGCGACTGCTTTGTATGGGGAGATACGAACCTGTTGCGAAGTTGTATTGAGAACATCGTGCGCAATGCAGTTCGCTATACCAAGCCCGGCACTGCCGTTACAATTTCCGCCGGCACAGCCGAGGATCGATCTGGCCGAAGAGGATGCGAAATCTCCATTACGGATAATGGCCCTGGCGTACCCGAGTCAGCGCTTCCTTTTCTCTTCGACCCGTTCTATCGGGTTTCGGGATCGCGAGAAAGACAAGAGGGTGGGACAGGGCTAGGGCTCTCCATATCGCAGCGAATTGCCAGCTTGCACTATGGGAAGGTCCTAGCTGAAAACCGCAAGGACACCTCAGGATTGGTTGTGCGTCTTCTTCTTCCCGCCGCATAATATATAGACATTTCCGACTTATCGCATTCTAACTTGAATCGCTTTGAACGCCCTACACTTCCTTACACTTCACATCACAACTAATGCTGCATACTTAGGTCTACATGGTTAGTCGGCACGATGAGAAACCTGCCAACATCTTAGCCATGAGGAGAGTTCAATGAATTCCAAATCGATCATTCTTGCCATCGCCACATTCGCTCTGTGCGCGTCTACGCTTGTCGCTCAAACCACAAGCACAACCACCACGACAGGACCGAACGGACAAACAGCTACCCGTACTGCGACGCGCGGAAACGGCCAGACGAACGTGACGGCAACAGGCCCCGATGGCAATACCGCAAGCCGTTCCACTACGCACTATGCCGGTGGCAATTCAACCACGGTGACCGGCCCGAACGGACAGAGCGCCAACCGTACGGTCACAGGCCGCGGCACTGGCAACGTAACGGCTACAACAACCGGCCCGAACGGCAACACTGCTACCCGGAATACAACGCGTGGTGGAGGCGCCAAGTCAACCACCGTGACAGGCCCAAGCGGGCAGAGCGCCAACCGTACCGTCACGGGCCGTGGCACAGGAACGGCGACGGTGTCTCGCACCGGTCCGCAAGGCTCCGCCACCAGGACCCGCTAATCAGTTGCATCCCCGACAAAACGGCAGTCGTCAGCCTTCACGACTGCCGCATCTCCTTCTCGATTGTGTTTGTGGCGGCATTTCACCGCATTGAAAATGCAGAACATGAAACGGAATATACATCTGAATAATCCTTATATTTTCTATTCGTTACGAGTTTTTCAGTATAGATCCCCAAATGTTGCCAAGGGGCATAGGGTCTTTCGGATGCACTAAGAACAACCGCATGGCCTTGTGCCAGAGCTAGGGTCGGAAGAACAAGATTTTAGATCTGAGTTCACAGTGACTGTCCAGAGCGGCTAGATCCAGGGTGAGCCAGTTTTCCAGTTGGCCGGGAATTGCATCGCCCTTAGATTGACCGTCGGATGGGCATTGAAAAGAGCCTTGAGCCGCTCGCCCCAGCCGGAATCAGGAGCAATGTCAGCAAGCAGCGTTTGGATGATCATAGCGATCACGTAAAAGCGGTCATTTCCAATGCCGCTTGCTTTCCACGCCACTGGCAACTCCGGCTTGACGGCGAGTTCTCGATTCCACAACCGGCTGTGATGCGCGCAGACATTGCGGACAGCCGTCAGGGAGTGAAGCCAGCTTACAAAGACCGGCTGCGGCTGGTTGAATTCGCGGGCGATTTTCTTCCGCAAACTGGTCCTCAAGTGTTCGTACATCTTCGAGAGCGCGCCGAAGCTGATTAGCTCCGTCGCCATCCACACGGGCAATTCCGTTTCTGAGGTGTACTTGGTCCGATAGTGGCCGATAAAAACCTCGGTCGAACGCCCCTCTTCGCGCTGCAGAATCTTCATGAAGTCGGCATGATTGAATGCCGTCGCAAAATTGGCGCGGTCCGTATAGCCGAAAACGCCCAGGTCTTTTCCAATTTCGTAAGTAATGACGGCGCGGACGCTGATCTCAATCCTGTCCAGAGCTTCGC
>CAZHKN010000258.1:3924-7190 GCA_964532725.1 uncultured Occallatibacter sp. | reverse complement strand
ACGACGAGTTCGTCTGGGCAATGAATCAGCTTTCCACCACCAAGGAGATTTTCAACGGCACCACGGCCACACCGGCCTTTGTCGATTTGGACAACGAACCGGATATCTGGAATTCAACGCATCTGGAAGTGCAGGGACCGACCAATATTACGCCTGCCGCCTATATTGCCAAGACTCTGACCATGACCGAGGCTCTGAAGACTCAGTTCCCGAACATGATTATCTTTGGACCGTCGCATTACGGTTTCCTTGGCGTGTACAACTTTCAAGGGGGAATCACAAACACCACCCCAACCGGCGAGAATTGGTTCCCTGACATGTACTTCCAGGCGCTGGCCACCGCATCTGCAACCTTCGGAAAGCCGCTGGTCGATGTTTATGACTTCCACTGGTATCCAGAAGACTACGACGCGGGCAGCACCCGTGTAACCAGCTTGACCGCCTCGACCTTGTCGGATGCCGATATGCAGCTGATTGTGCAGGCTCCGCGCAACCTCTGGGATCCGACGTTTACCGATCCCGGCAACAGCAATCCCTGGCCGAACTCCGTGCTGGGTGGCGCGCCACTTGAGTTCCTGCCCAGGTTGCAGGCAAAAATCAATGCAGAATTCCCCTCAATCAAGCTCTCCATCAGTGAGTACGAGACAGGAGGATTCAACAACATTGCCGGCACTGTCGCACAGGCGGACCAGCTGGGCGTTTATGCCAGCAACGGAATGTTCGCTGCCATGATGTGGCCTCCGAGCGGAACCTACGATTATGAACTCGCGGGCTTCCGCGCCTATCGCAACTACGATGGCGCAGGTTCGAACTTCGGCAATCAATTAGTGCAAACAACATCGAGCAACCCCGGCGCGGTGACGGTTTACGTCAGCAACGACACCACAACCCCGGGCCGTGTGGTCATGGTGGCCGTCAATCGCGCGAATACCTCGCAGGTAGTGGCCATTACCGGCATGACTCTTTCGGGTACGGCCAGCTTGTACCAGATGACAGCGACAACAGCTGCGACGCAAAGCCCGTCGGCTCCGGTTACTCCGGTGTCAATTGGAACGCAGGCCGTGAGCGGTTCAACGCTGACGCTAACATTACCCGCGTACAGCGTCACAACTATCAACATTCCGTAAAGCAGGAAGGCGGCTATTTCTTCACCCCATGGACAAAGATCAGTTCGTGGGACCCGGTGAGGAAATAGCCGCCTAAGCGCATGGTTTGGGTGTGCTGTTGTACTGAAAATGTAATCAACTCACCGAAGTTAGATCTCGGCAAACCAGAGTTGATGTGCCTTGATGTTCTCTACTCAAACCGTCGCGTCCTGCAGGACGCGACGGTTTGACTGTTTTAATGCCAATGCGGAGAGAGCAATCGCTGAAGCGGTTTACGGTCACAATAGCACAGAGGGGTTCATCCGCTGTCTTGCATTCTCTATGATGATGCCGCTGACATACTGAGTGAGTCGGGGGAAGTGACAACAACATCTGCCCGCTCCAGCGAGAATGAAAAGCAGCTTCCGCGTTGAGGCTCACTCTCAACACAGAGTTCCGTACCGTGGCGGTCAGCGATCCATTTGGCGAGGGCAAGACCCAGGCCAGAGCCTGCCGGAACAGTATTATCCACCTGCGTCGCGCGATAGAAGCGGTCAAAAATTCGCAGCCGGTGCTCGGGGGCAATCCCTATCCCAGAGTCACTCACCGAGAAGTTGACGCGCGTACGATCGCCTACAGCGCTGATCTTTACCGTTCCGCCGGGCGGTGTGTACTTGCTTGCATTCTCGAGCAGGATGGAGAGCAGGCGCGTAATTCCATGCGAGTCTCCAAAGACAGTTAGATTCTCTTCCGGCACATCCACGCTGAAGTTGAGAAGAGCCTGATTCATGCCTGTTTTCCAGGTTTCGGAAAGCTGATGGATGAGAAGATCAACCGAAACTGGTGTCACTGTTATGGTCTCTGCGCCGCCATCGGCCCGCGCCAGTGAGAGAAGGTTTTCCACCAGGGTGGTCATGCGCACAGTCTCTTCATACAGGCGAGCGAGAACCGCGCGGTACTCATCGCCATCGCGCGGACGAAGCAGCGCAACCTCAATCTCCATGCGCAGAATCGAGATCGGTGTGCGCAACTCATGGGAGGCGTTGCCGGTAAAGGTGCGCACACTGGCAAAGGCATGATCGATGCGCTCCAGCATCTGATTCAGTGTGAGAGATAAATCTGAAATCTCGTCGTGAACCCTCGGAACCGGCAGGCGGATATCGAGGTTGCGATCATTGATGCGCCGCGCCTGCGCCGCCAGAGCCGCCACGGGCCGGAGAGCCTTACGGCTCATGAAGTGACCTCCCGCGGCTGCGAGCAGAATGACCAGCGGGGTCAACCAGAGCAGGTTGGTACGGAAGCTTTGCAATAACACCATGGATTTGTTCAGGGCAATGCCTGTTTGCACCGAGTACTGTCTGCCATTCACCGTTATCGGATAGGCGAGAACGCGCACATAGCGCGTTCCCTGGTGGAACTCGGCAATTTGGCCCGACTTTGGCAGGCGATCTGGAGCTGGTAGATCGGGATTCTCGGCGATCATCCGCCTGGAGCGAAAGATCCAATTGCCCTGCGCATCGCGCACTTGCAGGTACTTGCCGTCGTCTTTGAAGGCATAGATAGCCATGAATTCATCATTCAACTGCTGGACGCTTTTGTCCGGGCTATCGTGCAGCAGCACCTCTTGCACATCCTCCGCGCGTTCTTGCATGTCGTGGTACTCGGTTGCGTCCAGGCTGCGCTCAAGCATCCACAAACTCGCAACACTCAGCAGCACCGCAGCCGAGGCGAACATGACAAAGTACCAGAGCGTCAAGCGGATCCGAATGGGCAATGACCTCATGCATTTCCTTTCACGCAGTAGGCTCCGGCTTGAAGATATATCCGGAGCCGCGCACCGTGCCGATCAGCTTATGCCGGAAAGGTGAGTCGATCTTCGTCCGCAGTGCATTCACCAGCACGTCGAGAGCGGTTGAACCAACTGCATGGCTGTCGCTCCACACGCATTCTGTCAACGCCTGGCGCGTCACACACCGTCCAGCACTGCGCATAAGGCAGTTGAGCAGAATAAATTCCTGCCGCGTCAGATCAATGCTCTGCTCGCCGCGCCGGACTGCGTGACGTATCGGATCAAGAATCACCGACCCAGCTTCAACCACTCCGTGCAACTCTGCGCGGCGAGGCCTGGTAATCGACTGCAACCGAGCAATAAGTTCAGCAAAGGAAAATGGCTTTGTCAGG
>CAZHKN010000258.1:0-3914 GCA_964532725.1 uncultured Occallatibacter sp. | reverse complement strand
CACCGTGGCGAATAGCACCGGCTCGCCGGCAAATGTTCCACACTCCGGGCTTGGTAATCATCTGCACCGGTGTCGAGTCCACGAATGATCTCATCTTCTGCATCGCGCGCAGTCAGCATTAACACCGGCGTCTGGCACTGGCGGCTTCGTAGCGCCTGCATCACTCCGTAACCATCCAGCTTTGGCAATCCTATATCTAAAACAACCGCATCGAATTCGAACGCAGTAGCGATCTCGAGTCCCGTAACGCCATCGGCTGCCGTCATTACGGTATACCCACACTCATAGAGACCCTTGCGCAGCAGCTCTAACATGCGCGTTTCGTCTTCAATAATCAGGATTCGCATTTTGTTCCGTACTCTTCAGCCTAAAGGGATTTCTCCTTCGCGCGTGAGGCCACACGCCAAATTCACCGCACATTCACAATCAAGGCGCTCATTGGCAACCTTAGGAAATATTCACCGCTCTGTTAACAAGTCTTTAACATGACTATCTAAAGTTCAACCTAGCGCTGGCTGGGATCAATGAATCGCTCTTCGGATTCGTATCTGGCGGTGCGAGGAGACCATTATGAGACGCTTGTTTTTCTTCTTTGCTCCGCTTTTGATAGTCGCGCAGTGCGGATTCAGCCAGACCACAAGAGTTGTCGCGGCCGGTAAAGGAGCGATTTCAGGCCGTGTGACCGACTCTTCCGGCGCGGTCGTGCAGAATGCCGCTGTGCAAATTTCTCCATCCGGCTTATCAGCCGTCACCAACAACCTTGGCGAATTCATCCTCTCGGACGTGTCTGCAGGTACTTACACCGTGAAGGTTACAAGCGTTGGGTTTGCCGCAACGTCAAAGACCTTCACAATCACTGCGGGGCAAACGGCGCATGAGGAAATTGCACTTACCGTCGCCTCAGGCAACGAAAACGTAGTCGTGTCCGCGGGCAACGGGCAGGATGAAGTGCAGGCCATCAATGAGGTCATTACTTCCGCCAATATCCTGCAGGTTATGCCCGAAACGGAGATTCTCTCACTCCCCAACGCCAATGTGGCGGACGCCATTGGACGCATGCCGGGTGTCACGCTGCAACGCGATGAAGGCGAGGGTGTCTATATCCAGGTGCGCGGACTGGACCCGCGCCTCACCAACCTCACCATTGACGGCGTGACGGTTCCTTCGCCGGAGTCGAATGTTCGCCAAATCAATCTCGCCACGATTCCTTCCGACATGATTCAGACGATTGAGCTGAACAAGACCCTCTCGGCCAATCAAGATGCCGACGGCATCGGAGGATCGGTCAATCTGGTTACCAAGATGGCGGGCGAAGCGCCAACATTTACTCTTGGCACTAAACTGGGTTATACGCCCATTGAAAATGGCCGTTATGTGGGAAAAGTAGATACCACTCTTGGCCAGCGCTTCGGAGCAACCAAGCGCTGGGGCGTCATTATAGGAGCCGGATATGATTACAATGGTCGCGGCATCAACGATATTGAACCAGCCCCCGATGTGAATCCGGATGGCACGGCTACTCCATACTACGATGGAGCAACGCTGCGCGAATACCGTTATCAGCGCCTGCGCTGGGGCGGAACGATGGGTGCAGATTACAAAGTCAACGATCACTCCAGCCTTAACGCGCATTTTCTCCTCTCGGATTTCAAAGACTGGGGCGACAAGTGGTATTACGAGATCAACACCAATGACAAGCCAAAATTTTACGAATCGACTCGCCGGCCAGATTTCGCAATCGGCAGCTTTTCGCTGGGCGGAAACCATATCTTCAACAGCGCTTGGGTCACCTGGGGCTCTTCCGTTTCGCGCTCCCGCGAACTCAATTCTGGCGGCAATCCTGAAATCTCCTGGTCGGCCAATAAAGCGCTGAAGACGTTCGGCGCGGACAATTGCAATTACATCGGAACCCCAATCAGCATCTATCGCCCACAGTGGTCCTCGGTCTGCATGGTAGCGACCTCGCCAATCTACGGTCTCGGTAATTACACGATGAATCAGTTCATCACTACCACCGGCCAGACGGTTCAACTCAACCTGCAGGAATGGGGCAGCATGGGGTTGAACTATCACGCGGGAAAACACTCGGCAACTCTGGAATTCGGCGGCGAGTTCCGCAACGCGCATAAATACCAGTACGCATACACGCCGACATTCGATTACAGTGGCTCAGCAACGGCGGATCAGTTCCAGAGCGGATTCGCAGACCCCAAATATTACGATGGCAGCTACCACAATGGGCCGTTCACCGACTACTACAAGGAGACTGCATACTTTAATGCGAATCAAGGTCTGTTCTCGCTGGACGAGAGTGACACGCATCTCGGATCTGACCCAAACAACTTCAACATGATTGAACGTGTCTCCGCGGGCTACATCATGAACACTATCAATTGGGATCATTTCCGGCTGCAAACAGGACTTCGCCTCGAAGGGACGCAAGAGAGAACGCTCGGATACATCACAACTGCCGATGTAAACGGAAACTGGACCGGGACCACCCCCACGACGGGCAGCGGGTCTTACATTGATCCGCTACCCAGCATTCAGGGCCGCTGGCAGGCCACCCCCCTGACGGCAATCCGCGCCGTGTATGCGCGCGGCATTTCGCGGCCCAACCAATTCGACCTGATTCCCTACTTCTTAGATAACGGACCGGGAACAATTCCACGGTACTCGATTGGTAATCCCAAAGAAATGCCCACCCACGCCAACAACTACGACCTGTTGCTGGAGCAGCAATTAAAACCTTTTGGGCTTATTCAGGCCGGGTACTTCTACAAACAGTTGACAGATCCAATTGTCACAGCCTATGTGCCCTATGAAACCGCGTCCTCTGACCCGGATGGTGACGGCTATCCAGATGTTGCACAGCAGAACCTGAACGCAGCAAGCGCAAGTGTCTCAGGCCTTGAATTTGCATGGGAGCAGAGGTTCACAAATCTTCCCGCATCTTTTGCCGGCTTGGGCGCTCACGCCAACTATGCCTATACGCAATCACACACCAACAATATTCCCAACCGCACCGACGCGCCGCCGCTGATTGGTCAAGCCAAACACTCATTCAATATCGAACCCTTCTACGAGCGCGGGCGTTATCAAGTTCACTTCGCCGTAAGTTACAACGGCGCCAATGACAACGCCTACCAGTACTTCAATAATGCTCCCGACCCGGCACTTAATACTCCCGGTCCGCCCAAGGGGCCATTCGGCGATAACTACTTCTATCCGCACATGCAGATCGACACGCAGATGAGCGCTCGTCTCTATCGCGGACTCAAGCTGACGGTGGATGGGCTGAACATGAACAACGAGGTCTTCGGCTTCTACAACGGCAGCCCGCAGTATATGACGCAGCGCGAGTACTACAAGCCGACATACAGCGCCAGTCTCCGCTGGACTTCATCCAGAGAAAAGTAGTTCCTCTCGCGGGCGTTTAGAATTGTCTTCTACAGGCTCTTTCTACGCGCCCGTTTTCTTTGAATCTGCAAAAACAAAATCAAACATTGGACGGAATGGAATGAAAACTCTTCTTATGATGAGCCTCTTGGCCAGCTGCATGATCGCACCTGCGCAAAACTCAGCGCCACTTACACTCAGCCGAACAATTGCCCTCCCCGGCGTTGTGGGAAAATTTGATCACCTGGCGATTGACGCAGCGGGCAGCCGCCTCTTCATCGCCGCCACCGGAAATCATTCCGTGGAAGTGATCGATTTGCAGAGCGGCAAGGTGCAGCAAAGCATAACCGGCCTGGGCAAGCCGCATGGCCTAGCGTGGATTGCTGCCACCGGCAGCCTGTATATTGCCGACGGTTCGCTGGCCGAGCTGCGCGTGTACAAAGGATCGCCGCTAGCGCTCTCAGGTAAGATCAAACTCTCAGACGACGCAGATGACATGGTTTATGACGGAGCCA
>CAZHKN010000257.1:0-7190 GCA_964532725.1 uncultured Occallatibacter sp. | reverse complement strand
AGATCGTCCTAAGGCTGTGGCAGACGCTATCTATAGTCACTATCAGCCAACCTCGATGGAGGATAAGATTCCAGTTTCATCAGAGGGACAACTTGTTGCCATTGCGGATAAGGCGGACTCTATCGCTGGTATGTTTGGAATCGGATTGCAGCCTACCGGATCGAAAGACCCGTTTGCGTTACGTCGCGCTGCTAACGGGATTGTGAAAATCCTCGCTGCAGGCGAATTGCCTCTTGATTTGAAGACAGTCGTTGATTTTGCTCTGGACCGGTATAGGCCGGATTTGTACGAGTCGTGGAAAGCGCCGCGTAATCTACTCCTCCCCGAACTAATGAGCTTCTTCGCCGAACGCGTCCAATTCTATTTGCGCGATGTCAAAGGTTATGCATACGACGTTGTCAATGCAGTTCTCGCCGCCGGAGCAGACGACGTGCGCGATGCCATCGCCCGCGCCGAAGCATTGACCGCAGCCCGCGAGTCTGCCGACTTCGCCGCAATCTCCGCGGCTTTCAAGCGCATCAAGAACATCTTGCGGCAGGCTGAGGAAAAGGGATTCGCAATCCAGGCAGCGGCGGGTGGAGTCGCTCTTTCACCAGAGACGCAGCAGCTACTAGCAGCCTCTTCGGCGCTCGTGCCTAAAGTTGCTGAACTCCGTTCCAAGCGCGCCTATGTAGAGGCTCTCGCGCTCATTGCCACACTGCGCCCCGCCGTCGATGCTTTCTTCGATAAGGTGATGGTGCTCGACCCTGACCCCGCATTACGCGGTGTGCATCTCGCGCTGATCCAATCCGTGCTCAATGGCTTTAGCGGCATTGCAGATTTCAGCGAGATTGTGACGGGTTGAGTGATTGCTTTCCCCGGTCCCCAAATGCGAGAGACCGGGGGCACCCATCACTGTCTCCAGACCGGCTCTAGTTGCGGCATCCAGCCAGACGTGTCCTGTGGGTCTGGAGACCTATAGGACAGCCGACCTGGAGGTCGGCACTACCAATTTGAGGTTGGCGCTACCAACTTACGGGTAGGCTCCAAGTGCTGCTGTTTCCCCTTTTGTGGAATCAGAGCGTGAAGTGCCCATTACTCCGCTGCATCTTCTGCGCTCCTTCGCCGTCTACAATCGATAGAGATGTCCGACACGCTTTATCTGAGTCTGTGGTACCCGAATCTGCGGCTGGAAGCCCTTCCGGACAAGCTGGCGGCGGTGCTTTCGGCCTTTGCCGCGCATGGCGGTGAGCTGCGGGTCTATGCGGCGACGGTCTGGCCGGTAAGCTGGAGCGAGTCGCCGGTCTTTCAGCAGGTTTATGGGCGGCGAATTCAGCAGCAGGGCAGCGAACCAGGCGGTCTGCTGGGTGCGGAGCCGCGCGATGCCGTTTCTGAAGCGCTGGAGCTGCTGCATGAAGATTATGCCTACGAGTTCCAGATTGGCTGGAGTCTGTGGGAGCTGGAAACCGGCGGAGCGCTCGACGCCCGCTGGGTGCGCGAGCCGCGGCTGGTGCGGGTAACCGGCTTTGGGCCGCTCTTCGACGAGGGCGCATACGAGGCGGACGGCCATATCCGCATTGATTTTGGCAGCGACGCGCCGTTTCTGGAAGAAGAGGCCGATCTGGATTCCGTCGGCGCGCGGCATGTGGAAGAAAATGTCCGCCAACTAGTCGAATTGACGGCGGCGGTGGAAAAGGCCTCGGGCGCGACGGCGCGGCTGTTGTGGAGCGAGTTGGGCGAGAGCTTGGCGCAGCGCCTCGCCGCCAGGCTGGGAGTGCGAAACTGAGGCTGCGATTCACAATTGAGCGGATGCGGACGCTGGTGCTGGCGACCGGTGTATTGCTTGTTGCCGCAGTGGGCGGCTTTCTGCTGGTCAACAAATGGAAACACCGCATCAACATCAAGGATCTCCCAACAGTTCTGGGCATAAACGTTATTCAGGAGGCCAACGGCTTCACCTTTACCCATGCCTTTGGCGCGCATTCGCAGTTCAAGATTCATGCGTCGAAGGTGATGCAGTTGAAGAACGGTCACGCCACGCTGCACGATGTGAAGATCGAGCTATATGGGGACGATGGCAGCCGCGTAGACCGTATCGAGGGCGCGGAGTTTGATTACGACCAGCAGGCGGGCACGGCGCGGGCTGCCGGGCCGGTGGAGATTACGCTGATGCGACCGGGAGTTGCGCCGGCAATTGCGCCGAAGGCAGCGCCGGGTGCGGGCGAATCGAAAGCCGATGGCAAGCCCAGCACGCTCGAAGTGGCTGAGGCGAAAGCCGCTGCCGGTGAGATTCACGTCAAAGCCGACGGCGTCACCTTTGACCAGAAAAGCGGCATTGCGACGACGGATCAGCATGTGGAGTTTGTGCTGGCGCAGGGGATGGGTTCAGCTGTGGGCGCGCGCTACGACTCGCAGCAGGGGCATCTGGTGCTGGATCACGCGGTCGAGTTGAATCTGCGGCGGGGCAACGCTCCAATTGCGCTCCATGCGCAACATGCCGAGTTCGAGCGCGACACGATGAACAGTGATCTGCGCGGAGCAACTGCTGATTATCAGGGCGGCAAAGCGACGGCTGGGGAGGCGAAGATTCTCTTCCGCGAGGACGGCTCGGCCGTGCGCCTTGATGCCTCTGGCGGGTTTACGCTGACCAGCGCAGCGGGCAGCCATGTAGCGGCGCCCGAGGGCAATCTGATCTTCGACGAGCAGAATCATCCGCGCCACGGGCATATGGAGGGCGGCGTGACGATGGACTCGGGCAGCGCTTCGCCGAGCGGAAGCCGGCAGCTGAACGGGACAGCGGCTACAGCGGAACTGGAGTTTACGAATCAAGGCGAGTTGCGCCATGCGCACCTGGAGCGTTCCGTTGAGTTCAAGACGAGCGAAGAGGGCCAGGAGAAGGATGGGCTCTTGCGGGTGAGCCGGACGTGGCATTCGCCGGTGGCGGATGTGGAGCTGCGCGAGACGGCAAAGGGCCAGATGGAGATAGCAAGTCTGCATGGCATGGGCGGGGTGACGATCAATGCGGAAAGCCAACGGGGCAAGGCAGCGACGTTGCTGTCGAAGCTCGGGGCGGATGAGTTGAGCGGAGAGTTTGGACCTGCTTCAGAACTGCACCAGATGACGGGAACCGGTCATGCGAGCATCGACGAGACGACGGCAACCGGAGTCCGTCAGACGGCGACCGGCGACCGGATCGAAGCGCATTTTGCGCAGGCCGCGGGTGCAACGCCGGGTCACAATGCCAACGGACCGGCAGGCGCGGGACAGATTGAGTCGGCAATGCTCGAAGGCAATGTGGCGCTGGTGCAGATTCCAGCGCTGAAGCCAGGTGGTGCAGCCGCGCAGCCGCTGCGGGCGATCGCAGGACGGGCCGATTACGAGGGCGCGGGAGAGTGGGTGCACCTGACGCGCGCTCCGCGGATTGAGAATGGCGGCATGCAGATTTCCGCTGACAAGCTGGATATTTCGCGCGCCTCCGGCGATGCCTTTGCTCACGGTAACGTAAAGGCAACCTGGTTTGGCGAGCCTTCCAGCGAGAGTGCGGTCGGCAAGAGCGCTCCGGCGAGTAATGCCGGCCAAACGACGGCTGTGCTCGGCGGCCAGGGGCCGACGCATGTGATTGCCGCCGAGGCCGAGATGCAACAGGCCACCGGAGCAGCCACTTTCCGGGGGCAGGCGCGGCTCTGGCAGCAGGGCAATTCGATTGCTGCGCCTGTGTTCGTGCTTAATCGCCAGCGGCAGATGCTCTTTGCACAGGGTAAAGACGCGAGCGACCTGGTGCGGGTGGTGTTGGTCAGCATGGCCGGAACGGGCGCTGAAGCGAAGGGAGAAAAAAGTGCGGGAGCGCCAGCGCCTTCGGTGATCCGGGTGCGCGGCGGGGAGTTCACCTACTCTGATATTGACCGCAAGGCCTTGATGCGCAGCGCGTCGGCGGGAGCGGTGATTGCGGAGACGGCTGCGGCAACATCAATCTCGAACGAAGTGGAGGTCTTCCTGAAGCCAGCCGGAGCCGCTGAAAACAAAACCGGTGGCACACGGGATGCGCTGAAACAGAACAATTCGGCAGAGGTGGAGCGGATGATTGCCCGCGGCCATGTCACTCTGACCTCCCAGGACCGGCGGGGAAGCGGTGAACAACTGGTATACACCAGCCAGACCGGCGAGTATGTGCTGATCGGAACCGCTGCTGCGCCACCGCGGATGACTGACCCGGCGCGCGGCACAGTAACCGGCGAGGCTTTGATTTTCCATACCCGCGATGATAGCGTCAGTATCGAGGGTGGGGGGCGCAAGACAACCACCGAGACCCGCACGCCGAAGTGAGGCCGCAGGCGGAGTCAAACAGGCTTTTAGTTACTCATGCGCGGTGGCAAGGTTCCGGCTGATTGTTTGTGGCAATGCAATCTTTGCGTACTTTGGTATAGAGTACTTCACAGCTTCCGTGATTTGGGCATAGTCTTTCTCGCTGATCCGCTGAACTAGAGCGGCGCGGTTTAGGCGGTTGTAACCCAATTGCAGGCGGCGAACGTTTCCAGGATGACGGAGTTGCCAACAGGGTTGATGAATACACTGATCGCCGAGGGAATCGGCAAGTCATATAAGGGCCGCCAGGTGGTGCGCGGCGTTGACCTCTCCATCTCCCGCGGCGAGGTGGTGGGGCTTCTGGGGCCGAATGGCGCCGGAAAAACCACCAGCTTTTACATGATCGTGGGTCTGGTGACGCCGGAGAACGGCCTGATCCGCATGGACGAGACGGAGATTACGCGGGTGCCAATGTATCTGCGCGCCCGCAACTTCGGCATCAGTTATCTGCCCCAGGAGCCGTCGGTCTTCCGCAAACTGACTGTGGAGGAAAATATCCTGGCGGTGCTCGAGGTGCAGCCTCTCAGCAGCCAGGAGCGCCGCGTACGCACCGAGAAGCTGATCAGCCAGTTGAACCTGGGCCACATTCGCACCACGCGCGGCTACGCGCTCTCCGGCGGTGAGCGGCGCCGGGTTGAGATTGCCCGTTGCCTGTGCATCCAGCCTAACTTTATTCTTCTGGATGAGCCCTTCAGCGGCATCGATCCCATTGCCGTGTTGGAGCTGCAGAAGATCATCTTCGATCTCAAGGCGCAGGGAATCGGTGTGCTGATTACCGATCACAATGTACGCGAGACGCTTTCCGTCACCGACCGGGCCTACATCATCGCCGAGGGGCGCATCTTCCGCGCCGGAACCCCGCACGAGCTGGGCAATGACGTGGAGGTACGGCGGGTTTACCTGGGGGAGGGATTTTCACTTGGCTAGCCTGTTTTTTTCTTCGGCAGGAACCTATCTGGATACTCCGAGGCATAGGTCTGTCAATTGCACGCCGTCGTGCGCTAAGTACAGGTTTTCCATGCAGAGATTATCGGCGGAAGTGTTGCCCATTCCGGAACCGTTGACTCGACTTGAGTCAATTTCTTCTTTAGCTTTTTTCTCATCTCGCTACACTTTGATTGAGTCTGAACGGGAATAGGGTCCCAACTATGGCACTGTTGCAACCCAGATTGAACCTCAAGGTCTCGCAACGCCAGGTTCTGACTCCCGGCTTGATGCAGATGGTGAGTGTGCTTGCGCTCAACAAGCTGGAACTGAAGGAGATGATCGATGCTGAAATGGTCGAAAATCCTGTCCTGGAAGAGATTGACGAGACGGTTCCGATGTTGGACGAGGTTGCAGGCCGCGAGGAGCGGCTGGAACGCGGTATCCAGGAGCGCACGGTGCTGGACCTCACCGCTGCCGACGGCGCCGTTCAGGAACCGCCTGCAGCTGCCAAAGACTCATTTGAAGAGATCGATTTCGGCTCGTATTTTCAAGACTATCTGGACCCCGGCTATCGCACCCAACCGGAGTACGAAGAGAGCGAGAAGCCCTCGTTCGAGAACTTTCTCTCCCAGCCCACAACTCTCACCAATCACCTGGCGTGGCAGTTGGGAAGTCTGAAGTTGGAGCCGCATCTGCATGACGCGGCAGAATACGTGATCGGCAACCTGGACGAGGATGGGTATCTTGCCGCCAGTGAAGAGGAATTGGCGGAGGCGTTGCTGGACCCGGAGACGGTTCTCAAGGCTGTTCAGGCTGCTGGGCTTGAGGAAGATCAGAACAGTGTGGGGCAGACAGATGCCCTCGCTCTGCTGCGCGAAGCCATCAAGCTGGTGCAGGGGCTGGACCCGGCCGGTGTGGCCGCCCGCGATCTGCGCGAATGCCTCCTGATTCAAATTGCGGCCCAGCAGCATGAATTTGACTCATTGTATGCGCGGCGTAATCCTGAAGCGGTTGCGGACCTGCACGGCAGCTTTCACGCCGAGGCCGAGGCGCGCATTGAGGAACGGCGGCGCAGCATGGAAGTGGCGGCGGTCATCGTTGACCGTCATCTGGCGCTCTTGCAGAAGCGGGATGTGAAGGACCTGGCGCGTGCCGCGGCAGTGACACAGGCCGAAGCCCACGGCGGCATCGAATTCATTCGTACCCTCGACCCCAAACCGGGCCGGGTCTACAACCGCGAACAGACGCGGCTGATTGAGCCGGATGTGGTATTCATCAAGCGCGGCGGCGAGTGGGTCGTGGCGATGAATGAGGAAGACATGCCCAGCCTTCGCCTCAGCCAGCGCTATCGCCGCATGTTGACTGCGCAAGGCACAGACAAGGAAGTCAAAGATTATGTGAAGGAGCGCTTCCGCTCGGCGTTGCAACTGATGCGCAACATCGCGCAGCGCAAGAGCACCATCATCCGTACCTGCGAGGTGATTGTCCGCCGCCAGCAGGAGTTTCTGGATCGCGGCGTTGAGGCATTGCGCCCGATGATGATCAAGGAAGTGGCCGAGGAGATCGGCGTTCATCCTTCCACCGTTAGCCGTGCTGTTGCCAATAAATATGTTCATACCCCACAAGGCGTGATTGAGCTACGCTTCTTCTTCTCCGAAGGTTCGAATGGGCCGGAGGGCGCGGATACCCCGCTGCTGGTGCTCAAGCGCAAGGTGAAAAAATTGATCGACGATGAAGATCCCCGCCATCCGCTCACCGACGACCAATTGGCCGCTCACTTGCAGGCACAGGGCATTCAACTCACCCGCCGCACCGTCGCCAAGTACCGCGAAGATCTGAATATTCCATCAACCCATCAACGCAGACGGAGGGACTAGGGACTAGGGACTAGGGACTAGGGACTAGGGACTAGGGACTAGGGA
>CAZHKN010000256.1:0-7218 GCA_964532725.1 uncultured Occallatibacter sp. | reverse complement strand
CAGGGGCGGAGGAGACTTTGCGCATACTGCGCCGTCTCGTAAACTTCCGCCCCTCGAAGTTTCAGAATGCGCGGCTCTACGGCGCGCGCCATCTCGACTGGCAGGTCTGCGGCTCGGAGCTGGAGGCCCATCGCGGCTACCTGCGCATGGATGACGATTACGTCCGCGTCCTCACGCTGAAGGAGCTTCCCAGCGAGACTCGGCCATTGATCCTCAATGGTCTGCTCGACATCCCGGCCAACTTCCACGTCGTCACCGAGTGGCATCCAGTGGACAATGCGAAATCCCGCAAAGAGATTGCATCACGCCGCCGGCATCATCATAACTCCAAGACCAGCTTCGTCTCGAATCTCCAGGACCGCCAGAACACTGGCCCGCATGACGAACTGGTCGATGACTCCAAACAAGCGGCAGTGATGGAACTGGGCAATGCGCTCACGGCGATGGGCATGGAAGGCAAGTCCTTCGGCGAGTTCACGCTATCCGTCGTGATCTATGACGAGGACCGCGCGAAGGTGGAGCAGGCAGTGGCCGAGTTTCAAAAGCTATTCACCCAGCACGACGGGCTGCTCTACGAGGAACGCTACAACCTCTTGAATGCGTTCTTCGCCACGGTGCCCGGCAACAAGCAGTTCAACCTTCGCAAGCAATGGGCGCTCAACTCCAACTATGCCGACCTGTCATTCCTGTTCACCGTCGATAGCGGCAACCAGTGGAACCCGCATCTGGAACGGGAATATCTCGCCGTGCTCGAATCGACGCACGGAACGCCCTACTACATGAACATGCACTCGGGCGATGTGGCCCATGCCCTCATGCTCGGAGCCACGGGATCGGGCAAAAGTTTCGCCACCAGTTTTCTGCTTCAGTCCGTGCAGAAATATGCCCCTCTGACCTTCATCTTCGACCTCGGCGGCAGCTACGAAACGCTGACGCGGGCCTTCGGCGGCACGTACTTGAACGTCGGTCTGAAAAATCCCGGCTTCACGATCAATCCGTTTTCGCTTGCGGCCACGCACGAGAACATGAATTTTCTGTACCTATTTCTCCGGGTGCTCATTGAGGCCGGTGGACGGTACGAGCTTACCCCGGAAGATGAGAAGGCATTGTTCGCCGCAATCGAGCGCGCGTACAAGCTGCCCGCCGAGATACGGACGCTCACCAACTTCGCGTCCATTCTCGGGCCTCTCGGAGAACGGCTGCACCGCTGGACCCAGGCCGGGCAGTTCGGGCATCTCTTCGACAATCCCGAGGACACGCTGACCTTTTCGCGTTTTCAGACATTCAACTTCGATGGCTGGTCGGATTACCCCGACATCCTGGAACCGCTGCTGTTTTACGTGTTGCAACGGGCCTCGTCCGAAATCGAAAAGCCTCAGAACACCTCGACGTTCAAGATGTTCATCATCGATGAGGCATGGATCTTCCTCAAGAACCGGACAATCCGCGACTGGATAACCAGGGCAGAGAAAACTTGGCGTAAGAAAAACGCGGCCATGCTGCTGGCAACTCAATCGGTCGTAGAGTTGGCGGCCTCTGACATGCTGCACATTGTCAACGAGTCCTGCCCCACCAAAATCTTCCTATCGAACCCGAACATCGACCGCAGGCTCTACGCCGAGATTTTTCAGTTGAACGATACCCAGCTTGAGTTATTGGAGTCGCTGGTGCCTAAGCGTGAGTTGCTGCTGATCCAACCGCGCGGCACTAAGAAGCTCGTGCTCGAAGTCGATGCGCTCGGCTATTGGATGGCGACCAATAACGCTCGCGACAACATCCGCAAGCAGGATTACTTCGTCCGCTTCGGGCCGGAACAAGGCTTGATCCGGCTCGCCCACGATTACCCAAACCCCACACAACCCGAGGTGAACCGATGAATCGCTCTCCCATCCTCCCACTGGTACTGGGCCTGGTTGCGACCGTGGCCCACGGTCAGCAACAAGCCCGCATCGTTGAATACCACGCCAACGACATCGTCAGTGTCCGCGCGAAGATGCGCTACACCACGCTGATCGAACTCCCCAGCACCGAAAAGATCATGGAAGTTGCTTCCGGCGACAAGGATTTCTGGATTATTGACACCGTAGGCAACTACTGCTTTCTGCATCCTGCGAAGGAAGGCATCCATTCCAACCTCAACCTGATTACCGATAAGGGGACTGTCTACTCGTTCACGCTGGACGATGTCGAGTCCGGCGATCCCGACCTGAAGGTCGTCATCGAGCCGTCCGACCCATCCTCACTTGCCGCCGCCAATGGCGTCCGGCAGCTCGTGCCGGCCAGTGAGGTGGAGGCTGCCCGCACTGCGGCGCAGATGGCGCAGACCCGCGCCGCCACTGCTGTCGAGTTGTTCCGCTCGGAGTACCCCACGCAGGCGTTGAAGTTCGACTATGCCTACCACAACCAAAGTCCGTTCGCCGTCTCCGCCATCTATCACGACGACAAGTTCACCTACGTTAAGTCGTCGGCAGCCGAGAAGTTCTCCATCTACGAGCTGAAGGACGGCAAACCCGACCTCATCACTTTTCAGTTGAAGGATGGCACCTATGTCATCCCCACGATTGTCGATCACGGTTACCTCGAAATCGGCAAGCACAAGCTCTCCTTCGAGCGGAAAGGGCAGTAGGTGACACCGATGGCAGATGAAAAACAAACCAACGCGCCACCATCCCCCGAACACCAGGGCGCGCAGGCACAGCAGCAGCCAACTCCGGCAGTCCGCGACAAGCGCATCCTGCCCGAAGGCGTGGTTCCCAAACAGGCGCAGGGTTATGTCGTGGCCGGGCTCGCAGTGCTGATTCTTCTGGCGGTGATGTTCTCGAAAAACCATCCTAAGCCCACGCCGAAAGAGGCAACCTCGTCACCTACAGTAGCCTCTACGGACGCGAACCAGAGGAAGATTCAGGAGTTGGAGCAGGACCTCAGCGCAGATCAGCGTCAGAGTCAGCAACAGGCCGCAGCGCAGAGAGCAGGCACAGGACCGTCATCAGCAACCACCGGGACCGTTACAAATCCTGCGCAGCCAGGCGGTGCGGCTCCTGCTGCGAAGTTGCCGCCGCCCGTGGCGGCACAGTCCACGGAGCCGCCCCGCGATCCCGTCGCGGATGCGGAAAAGGCACTGGCCTTCAAGGCTCGCTTTGCCTCGAACCTCGTCTCAGCCGATGATGGTGCCGCGCGCTCATCGGTGGAATCCACCGGCCCCAGTGACAATGCCCCGGCCCGCTCTGCGAGCTTGCCGCAGGCTGCTGCTGCGCAGGTCGCCACCACCGCAACTGATAAGAAACGTGCGCCCGAGGTAAACGTGAACTCCGCGCACGGTCAACCTTTCGTTGTCTTCGAGGGAACGACCATCGACACGGTGCTGGTCAACCGGCTTGATGGGGAGTTTGCTGGTCCGCTGAAAGTCATGGTGACGAACCCCATCTATAGCCAGGACCGGCAGCACCTGCTCATCCCCGAGGGCACCTTCATCCTCGGCGAGGTACAGAAGGTCGCCAGCCTTGGGGCAAAGCGCCTTGCCGTCACATTCCATCGGCTGCTGATGCCGGATGGCTACTCCGTCGATCTCGACCAATTTCACGGTCTCGATCAGGCCGGAGCCACCGGACTTAAGGACAAGGTGAATAACCACTACGTCGAGATATTCGGCGCGTCGATTGCGCTGGGTGTCATTGCCGGGGCAGCCCAAGCAAGCAATAACAATGCAGGCGACAACCAGTCCGGCACAGAAGCATATAAGTCTGGCATCGCTTCCAGTCTTTCGCAGTCGAGCGCGAACGTGCTCGACCGTTTCATCAACATCCCACCAACGATCACCATCCGTGAAGGCCACCGGATCAAGGTTTATATCACCCAGGACATGCTTCTGCCTGCGTATGAGAACCACGATATGCCGGGGGTGATGTGATGCGCTTTGCTTCGCTCGCGCTTCTTGCGCTTGTGCTCGGCTGTGCCTCTCCCTCGCGCCCGCCGAAGCCATCGCCATATCACTATGGCGCAGTAACCGACGCACGTCGCGCTGACAAACAACCTCTATCGCACGGCCGCTGACGCGCCGCGCTCACCTTTCGAAAAGGAGCAATTCAATGCATAGCAGACTTGCATTTTCTCTCGTCGCCTTTGCCGCACTGCTCGCGCCTGCCGCGCAGGCGCAGTTCGGCTCCGGCATCGTCTACGACCCCACCCAGAGCGCCCACGCTATCCAGCAGATCGAGCAGGGATCGCAACTTTACACGACCGCCGTCGCCACACGCAATCAGATCGTTACCATGTACAACTTGGCCTACCAGATGTCGCAGTTGCCGCAGAATCTGGGCGCGCGCTATCGGGCCGACTGGTCACAGTGGACCAGCCTGCAGGCGCCGCCGAATACCTATGGCAACACCTCCGCATTAGTGAACGCGCTCAACTACGGCGCGCTCGTTAATGCGGAGCAGGGGTACAAGAGCGCCTACGTACAGGCGCAGAGCTATCCGTCCGGTACTTACTCCTCGCTCGATTCGAGGACCCAGGCCACGGTCGCCAACCAGTACGCCACGTCGGAGCTTGCGCAGACGACCACCACGAATACGCTTGCCACTCTCGGCACCATCCGCACCGACGAGCAGACGTTCGCAACCAAGCTCTCCAACCTCGATACGGACACGTTTTCGACCGATTCCAGCCAGCAAACAGAGGCTGCGCTGCTCGGGAAGATCAACTCGGCGACACTGCTTCAGATTCACTCGCAGCAGGATACGAACCAGCTCCTCATGGCCTCGATCCAGCAACAGCTTGTCGCTCAGAAACAGCAGATCGACGCGCAGAACCGTGCCATCAACAACGCGATCTACTTCCAGCAGAACTTCTCGAGCGTGATGCAGCAGACAACGAGCGGCATCTCCAATGCGATTCAGACCATCTCGCTCAGCCCCACGGGAAGGTAGGCCATGTCCCAGAGCTATTTCACCTTTCTATCGCAGGCCATCAATGACCTGCTGACCACCAGGAGCGCGGCGATCGAGGCCACGGGACTCGACATCTTCCGTGGTCTAGCCGTGATCCTCATTGTCTGGTTCGGCGTAAAATCCGCCCTGTCCGCCGCGCAGGGACATGGCGGCGGATTCCACTTCGCCAAGTTCGCCGACCTGATCCTGATGATTGCCTTTGGCCTCGGCATGCTGACGTATTACTCGTCGCCGATACCGGGTGTCGGGTATAGCTTCAGCGACCTCATCACCAAAGAGGCGATTCAACTCTCGGCCCAGATACAGGCCGATAACACGCAGCAGATCGTCGATTCGATTACAGCCGCTGAGAAGCAGTTGGGCGCGCCTCCGGGCATCTTCAGCTTCTCAGAAGACCTGACCTGGATGGTCGCAAGCCTCGCGCTGATGGTCATGCAGGCGTTTGTCTTCGCCGTCATTGCTTACGGCTATGTCGCCACGGCCGTCTGCGTACTCATTGGCCCCATCTTCATTCCCTGGTTCATCGTGCCCAAGCTGGACTGGCTGTTCTGGGGATGGTTCAAGGCGTTCATCGGTTTCAGCTTCTACCAGGTCGTGGCTTCGGCTTTCATCTTCATCTTCTCGAAGGTCGTTGTCGGGATGTTCGGCGTCATCGGCACCCTCTCGCTCTCGAACATCGTGACGCTGCTGCCTGCACTGCTCACGCTGGCCTTTGTCTGCATCTACGGCCTCCACAAGATACCGGAACTGACAGGCGCGATCCTCAGCGGACGCGCGGGAACCTGGGTAGACCTCAGTGGGAAATGACACCATGACAAAAACAAACTTTGTAACCACCGATGCCGGTCATCGGTTCCTGGAACTCTATGCCGAGCCGGTCGTCACCAACACCTACCTGAAGGTAGCAGTGCTGGTTCTGTCTATTGTCGCGCTCGCGTTGCTTGCGCTCCTCTATCGCGCCCAGACCGCTGCCTTGCGGCTGAAGCCGCTCGTCATCTCGGTCTCGGACATCGGGCGCGGCCAGGTCGTGAATAATGCCGACTTCTCGAAAGTTCCTGTCGAGCGCGTCAGCAAATACTATCTGGCGCGCTGGGCGCAGCTTTATTACGGACGCAACCACGCTACCTTGCAGCGAGACTTTGCCGAGTCCCTGAACTTCTTCTCGAACGAGTTGCAGTCCGCAACCCTGGCGCGCATCACCAAAGCCAAAACGCTAGAGACCTTTCTGCTCGATCCCAGCGCGCCCAATGTGGACATCGAGATTAAGGCAGTTGTGCTTGACGATACGCGGCAAGCTCCGTATCGCGCTCACATTGAATTCGAGAAGGTCTTCTATTCGTCAGGTGACCAACAGGAGCAGAGCCGCGAACGCTGGACCGCGAACGTCGTCTATGGATTCCGCGATGAAGTTCCTAACCAGATGCTGCTCACCAATCCCCTCGGAGTCGTTATCAGCTACGTCCACGAAGACCAGGCGTTCGGGAGTTAATCGCCATGCGACAGAAGAAACCGATCCTGCTCTATTGCTCCGATACCGAACTGCTGTCGTCCATTGCGTTCGTACTGCGGCTGCATCCCTACGAGGTTATAGCCATCGAAGGTTGCGCGGACGCCGCACTACTCGCTGGAGGTTCGGGCGCGGTATTTGCTTGCTGCGTACTCATCCATGCGCAGCAGGGTGACCTTGCCGGGCGTCTGGTCCATCGCATTCTCGAAGTCGCACACCACATGCCCTTGCTGCTGGTCGACCGTGCCGGCGACCTCGCACCCGTCCGCTACGCGGACATGGTGCTGTATGGCCGCAATACCTCAATGGAACACATCCTCGGCGCGCTTCAGACGCTCTGCGTTCGTAAGCGTGGACCGCAGCCCCGGAGTGCTGCGTGAGGTATCTCTCCGTCTGCTCAGGAATCGAAGCGGTCTCGGTGGCGTGGCAGCCGCTCGGCTGGGAACCGGCAATGTATGCCGAGATCGATCCCTTCTGCTGCTGGCTGCTGCGCTCGCGCTATGGCGCATCGCGGCCCATCTTCATGCCTAGCCCGCATGATGCGGCCTCGCGCAAAGAGGCGAAGCAGCGCGCAGCGGCCATTCGCAACACTGTTGCTCTGCCCGCAGACGGCGCCGTGATCAACGCCGGCGACTTCACCAGGATTGGAAAACACGATGTGGGAACAATCGACCTTCTGGCCGGAGGAACACCTTGCCAGTCTTTCTCCATCGCCGGTAAGCGAGCGGGACTGGATGACCCGCGTGGCAACCTCACCATCGAGTT
>CAZHKN010000255.1:0-7255 GCA_964532725.1 uncultured Occallatibacter sp. | reverse complement strand
CCGCGTCACCAAGCGAACCGACGAGTATCTTGATTTCGGCATCGAACATATCTGGATCGTGGACCCATCGCGCCGCCTGGCCTATCGCGTCACACGCACTGGACTTGAACTCGCGCCGAACGGCGAAATCACCGTCGCTGATACGCCAATCCGCGTGGTGCTGAGTGAGTTATTCGCTGAGTTAGATCGCGGGTAAGCGGCGCGCCATTTCCCAAGAGCTGGAACTGGGGCAACCGCGCATTGAACCGCCTGTCTGCCTGAATCGGGGGTAAAATCGGATTATGAGTACGGTCCCGCGCTTTGAGTTGAGTCCATGCCCGCGCAGCCTGGCTGTCGATCCTCCCTTCTCGGATGCGGAGTTCGAGGCTTTCTGCCTCATGAACGACAACGTTCAGATCGAGCGCACGAGCGAAGGAGCGATCCGTATGAATCCTCCCACGGGCATGTTGACCGGCGACGGCAACGCCGAGGTCACCTACCAGCTCCGCGCCTGGTGGCATACCCACCACGAGGGGCGCGTCTCCGACTCCAACACCGGTTTTTTTCTTCCGGATGGATCGATGCTGAGTCCCGACGCGGCCTATGTTCTTCCCGAGCAATTGATGGGGCTGACCAAAGCGCAACTCAGTGGACTCTTGCGCCTTTGTCCCGCCTTTGTCGTGGAATTGCTTTCGCCATCGGACAGCCTTGTGGAGACCGGCAAAAAAATGGAAAGCTGGATTGCAAACGGCGCGCAACTGGGCTGGCTTATCGACCCCGACCGGCAGCGAGTCATTGTCTATCAACCTGGCCAGGAGCCGCGCGAATCCTCCGCGCTAAAACTGGATGGGAGCGGACCCGTGCAGGGCTTCTCGCTCGATCTCGGAAAACTCTGGCGATGCTACGAGGTCGATTGACTGTGGTCAGTTGGTTTCCCAGGTCTGAAAATCCAGACCGGAGGTATCCGACTATGTGCTGAATAGTTGGAGTTTCTTTGCGCTCTCCGTTAACTGCACGAGTAGCTCAGACTTCTCCGGGGCCTTCCCTTCACGAAGCGCCGTTTCAACATCGTCCCACAGCGTGTGCACTACATTAGGCGGCTCCATTGAGTAGCCGCCTTCGCGTTGACGCGCAAAATTGTAGCTGAGCCAAGTGACTTCGCTGTTGCCCGCAGACTGTGGGTTCATCGGAGGAAGCTCTGCAAAAAATGTACTATCCGTTGCCACAAAAAACCGCTTTCCCCAACGCCGAAAAATAGGGACTTTGAGAGCAAGCTGTGGCATCAGTCGCTTTTGGGCCGAAGAACGGAAGTCCGGTCTTCGCTTGCCATCGTCAATGAGCGAACCGGTGCGGACATAGCGGTCGAACGCAGGGCGGATGCTTTTGCCTGAAATATATACCGCTTGCACCTCAAGAGCTGCGAAATCGACGGCTTTATCTCCTTCTATGTGCGTAAGAAGAAAATCAACCTTTCCAATCTTCTTTTTCTTTCCGTCTCGCAAAACCTCCAGAACCCGAACCTCCGGCACGGCGACGCATTTGACCCCTCGACCAAAGGCAATCCGCGCCGCATCGCGGAACATCGTTCCGCCTTCGAGAAACCGAACCGGACAAACCACCGTGGCAGTCGTACCATCTGTAAGGGAACAAATACCTAACGGGTGCTCCTTATTCCCTTTGGCGCACTCGCTTCCCTTAAACGGACAACTGTGCAAATTCTGTGTAGGTCGCGTGGCTGGTAACGCTGTATCATGACCAAAGACCTCTCCGATTTGCAAAAGTGCCATGTCAACTCTCGTTTCCCAAAATGAACGCCAATTCGATGAAGGAATTGTAAATGTTGCATCCGTGCGGCAGGTATCACCTTTTCGGTATCCTGGCGGGAAGACTTGGCTAGTACCGACAGTGTCTGCTTGGCTACGAAGACGTGAGGGCGTTAGGGGGGCACTCGTTGATCCGTTTACTGGAGGCGGAAGTGTGCCGCTAGGAATCTTGGGTGAAGGACTCGTCGAGAACATTGTACTTGGTGAACTCGATCCCGATGTTAGCGCGGTGTGGAAATGCGTTTTTAGCCCGCAGCAAGAGGAGTTGAATACCCGAATTGCCACGTTTTCCATGTCAAGAGAAAACGTCATTAAAGAGCTAAGCAGGCACCCCGCAACCGCAGTCGATCATGCATTCCAGGTCCTTTTGAGAAATAGAACATTTCGTGGCGGGATTCTTGCTCCCGGAGCCAGCCTCATGAACGTAGGCGAAAATGGACGTGGTGTGGCTTCCAGATGGTATCCCGAGACTCTAGTTGCCAGAATTAGAGCGCTGGGGTCCATTCGATCATCGGTTGAATTTTTCGAGGGAGATGCATTCGCCTTGATCGATCAATACCTGGACCGCAAGGATATTACATTCTTCATTGATCCACCGTATACCGCGGGAAATGGGAAACGGGCAGGGTTGAGGTTATACAAATACAATGAACTTGACCATCCTGCTTTATTTAAGCTGCTGTCCCGCGCCTCTGGATTGGTTCTAATGACCTACGATGATTGCCCAGAGGTCGTAGAAATGGCCAAGAGATACAGCTTCCAAATTGAGCGCGTACCGATGAAGAATACGCATCATATAAAGAAATATGAACTGCTCATCTCAAATTGCGGCCAGCAGGCTTAGGCGGCATTAGCGTCGTCTCTGCAGGGAACCAGCACCGAAATTCACCCCGCCGCAGGTGGACCATTCGCAAGATGCAATACCCAGCAGCGGCTGCGGCGAGATGCTTGAGCGTGTGTCCGCTGACGAAGTGCAGCGCGGCGAAGATCGGCTTGTCAAAAGTCTCCAACACTTTGGCGAGAGCGTAGAAGCCAATCACATATCCAAAATCGGCGGTTCGCGTATAGCGCCGCGGCATCAGAAGTCCTAGTAAAATCACTAGCGCCGAATAAGCCTGCACCGAAGCGTAGAAGCGCAAATCTCCCGCGCCTTGTAATTCGCTCCAATACCATTGGAAAACACTGGACAAACCAACAACCAGCAGAACCGGCAACAACCACAGACCCAGCCGCACGTTGATGCGCTCTACAATCACCGCCGCTACCATCGCCATGAAGGTAATGGTCATCGGCAGGCGGTCCCACACCAGCGTGGCATTGTTTGGGTTGAGGTGATAATAAGAAGAGCCGAAGGCCGTCAGCAGCAATCCCAGAAAGACAAAGAAATAAGGCCATAGCTCGCGCGGGTCGATAAAATGCTCAGATGTTTTGTTGCTGTTCGTGAGCTGTAAGAAGACCAGCCCCCATAATCCAATCACCGCGAACGGCAGATTGGAAGCAACATCGCCAAAGTTTGGAATGCCGAGAAAACTGCGGTGATCAGCGAAATTATGGTAGCTTTGCGGCTGGGGAATCCGCGGCAACAGGCAACAGACCAGGGCAAGAGCAACAGTAAGAAGAATCAGTAATACAAGACTTGCTTTCCGGGAAATCAATCAACCACCTCGCAGAAGATATTCATTCTAGCGCCATGACCGTTTGATTGTGTAATTGACCAACTGTAGCGCCGGTCTCCAGACCGGCTGTCGTGCGGGCGTCCTCGCCCGCACTCGCGCAGCGGTCGGGTACCCCAGGTCTGGATTTTCGAATCTGGGAAAACGAACCCTGCACCGGCTTACTCTTCCGGGCTTGACTTCCGGCTGAAGGTTCCGCAGTCTACGGACTGAAATGATCCGGGAGTCGCTGTGTGCCGAGATGGTTGCGCAACCGGTGGTCGAGGTTTTCGTCGAACAATACTTTCATGCACAGCGTTGACGGCGCTGGCCATGTGCAAACTCTACCAGCCGCTTGATCTGGGGAATGGAAAGAGTGGGGAAACCCTCATGGATTTCTTCTATGCTGTCGCCCAATTCGTAACTATTTACAATAGGGCCGGGTAGGATGCGCGTGCCGCGGACAACCGGCCTTCCCGAAACCTTGCCGGGAACAGCCTCGATCAGCTCGCAAGCCAGCCAATCGATCTCCGAATTGGTGTACCCGCTCTCCACCTGCCCACCCCTTATATCAGCCTGATTTTACCCTGGAGTAAAAGTAAACCGTCAGCCGGGCTTCCAACAGCCAAGGGGCGCTATCCTTGCGCTTTTCACTAAGGAAGCTCTGATTAAGTCATAACTCCTACGGCGCGATCCCTCAGGGGCTAAAGCACGCGTTGATTCTGCGAATTTTAGGGCACGGCTAAAGCCGTGCCCTTTCAAAACCGCGACTGAATCAGAGATTCCCTAGCGCAAGGGTTGGAAGGCACGAACCTCAACCAGACACGCCGCAGGCAGCTAGCCCCACCGCAGAGGTTTCGTCGCCGGGGTGATCAAGGGGGGGGGCGAGGCACAGACCTCCAGCGAGCCGGAACCAGGCAGCCTACTCCACGGTTCCACAGAAAATTGGAACCCATTTTCACGCTGAAAACGGCCAAAAGCAGCGCAAAAAACCTCTATTTTGAGGCTGTTTTTCACGTTTTACTCCGCGCCGGCAGGCAGAGATGCCGCATATTGCTTCGCGCCCGCAAACGCTTTTTGCGCAAATTATCCCTCCCTGCTCAATTCCTCGCGATCTGCGCCTACAAAAGCTTTCCTTCGCTCTGCTTATATGCAGAGTTGAAAATGCGGATTCCGCGGCTTCCGCGGTGCTGCCTCCGAACGCATTCAACTGCCCGCAGCAGCCGTCGTTATACTGGTACTGCTCGTTGTTTCTTTTGAGCGTCTTCGCCTGCCTGAGTTTTTTGCCATGGAATCGTTCTTCATCCGCTATCGGAATCTGTTGGTGCTGCTGGCCTTGCTGCTGGCGCAGATGATCGGGCTAGCCGTGCAGGTGCGGCGCGGCGAGAGCGGGCGCAACGGCTTGGACACCGGCGACGGGAAAGGTGTACGGCTGATCCGCCTATGGGCCAATGCACTGGTCTCGCCGGCCGAGTGGGCAATGCACGCGACCAAGCTGGGCACTCAGAATCTGTGGCAGAACTACATTGACCTGCGCCACGCGCGGGAGCAAAACAAGGATTTGCAGCAGACCATTGACCGGCTGCGGCTGGAGCAGGCCTCGCTGCTCGAAGACGCCGCACAGGGACGCCGCTTGCAGGCGCTGGTGGGCTTCCAGCAGAAGTACATCTACAAGACGCTGGCCGCGCAGGCCATCGGATCGAGCGGCACCGATCTCTCGCGGGTTTTCTATCTGGACAAGGGCTCGGCGGACGGCCTGCAGCGGGATATGGCGGTGGTTACACCGGACGGAATCGTAGGCAAGGTGCGCGAGGTCTTTCCGCACTCGGCGCAGGTGCTGGGCATCAACGACCCGACCAGCGGCGCGGGGGTGATTCTCTCCACGACGCGGATCCGCGGAATTCTCCGGGGAAATGCCGACGGGAAGCCACAGATTGTGGACATCCTGGCCGACAATCGCATCCAGCCGGGTGAGGTGGTCTTGACCGCCGGCGGCGACCAGATCTTTCCGCGCGGTTTGCCAGTGGGTGTGGTCGAAAAAGTAATCCGCGATCCCGAGCGCGACGCGTTTATTGACGTGATCGTGAAGCCGGCAGCGCATTTAGACCGCCTGGATGAGGTGCTGGTGATCACCTCCACGCAGCCGCAGTTCTCTGCCCAGCAGCAGCAGGACATGGCCGAGAGCGAGACGCTGAAAGGCCCGGAAGCCGCAGCGATTGAGGAGCAGAAGAAGGCCTCGGAGACAATGGCTGAACGGCTCCCTGGGCTGATTGACCCCAAGCTGCCCCCGGAGCAGCAACCGCTGAAAGACAGCACCCCGCCACTGTTTGTCCCCAAGCCCGTGCCCCCCAAGCATTCCGACCGGTTTACGCCGGGATCAGCGGTGGGCGCAACCCCAGATACTGGAGACGGAACGAAGGCTGAGGCGCCTCCGGCAGCTCCGGCGGACGCACCCCCTGCAACCGAGCCACGGAGGAACCAATAAGAATGTCTCCCTTAGGAGCCGATCTCCGCCGTGACCCTGAGATCCGCCGCTATCCTTACCTGGTTTATGGCATGGTTCCGTTGGCCGCGCTGGTTTTGCAGGCGTGGCTGCCGCGCGTCGTGGGGCGCTATGTCTGGTTCGATCTTCCGCTGGTGATCACTATTTATTTTGCGCTGGGCCGGCGCAGTCCGATTCAGGGAATGCTGACCGGCGGCGTGCTGGGCATCTTTCAGGATGCGCTGACCCACAACGCCATCGGCATCAACGGAATCGCGAAGACCGTGGTGGGTTTTCTGGCGGCCTCCGTGGGCGTACGCATCGCGGTCGAGAATCACACCATCCGCATGGCGCTGAATTTTTTTCTTTCGCTGGCATCGAGCGCCATTTATCTGTTTATCTATCGCGTTCTGCTGGGACTGACGCTGGAGTGGAACTGGTACGCGGTACTGATTACGGCAGCAGCAAACGCGGTGATTGCCGTCGCGCTCTTCCCGCTGCTGGACCGGACGCAGGTTAGGGATTAAGCACCTGCGATGCGGCTGACTGCCTTCGGGGTGGCTCGTTGAGGTTTCCCGTCGGGCAACATCGCATCAATATCTTCAAGGAACCTGGATGAGTTTCTTGGCTGTGCGCGTTTGTGAACATTCGATGAAACCGGATACCGGTCCCTTGACAGAGACGGACGCACTTGTGCTAGCGTCATCGTGTCATCTGTATGGGGCTGGCAGTTAGCCGCTCCTTTGAAAGCTCTTCTGCCATGTCCTCTCTTAACCATGGGGAGATCACGATGACCGGCAAGCAAACCAACATCATTTTAAAAAAACATAGACGTTTTCGCACATCGACCTAAGCACCTCGACTCTTATCTGGATGAGTTCCCCTTCCGCTTTAATCTTCAGCGAGGCCAGAGTCGGGGCAAGTTTTTCTTTCGCCTCGCACTGCGAGCAGCGGTATCCTTCGCCCCAGTGACTTACTAACCGGATCGTCACCCGACTTCGGGGCAGATCAGGGCAGACCGCAACCTGTTGGCGCTTTCTGCACGCAGGGAGTGCTCATTTCAATTAACTAATCCCATTAATACCTGAAAACCGTATCCCTTCGGGGTACTTTTTCGTTCGCAACGGCTTGTTACTAACTTCAATTTGAGGAGGTTGTATGAAGATGAAGATAGTGCGACAACTCAGCCTGCAGCTAACGGTGTCACTCGTATTCACGTTTTTGGTCTCAACCGTTCTGCAAGCACAGAACGCATGGCCGGATGGCGACGTCTATCCTTACTCAGGGAGCGGGTCGGGGGAACGCTTTACCGCTATCTA
>CAZHKN010000254.1:0-7282 GCA_964532725.1 uncultured Occallatibacter sp. | reverse complement strand
AAGTCGCGGTTGATGATGCCGGGGATGGTGATGATGTCCGAGATGCCCTGCACGCCCTGGCGCAGCACATCGTCAGCCATGCGGAAGCTCTCGAAGAAGCCTGCGTCTTTGGCGACAGTGAGCAGCTTCTCGTTGGGGATCACGATCATCGTATCGACACTCTCCAACATTTCGCGCAAGCCACGCTCGGCCTGAAGCTGGCGGCGCTTGCCTTCAAAGCCGAAGGGGCGGGTGACAACAGCGACGGTGAGGATGCCCATCTCGCTGGCGAGGGATGCGATGACCGGAGCAGCGCCGGTGCCGGTGCCTCCGCCCAGTCCAACAGTGACAAAAACCATATCCGCGCCTTCGAGGGCCTCGATGATCTTGTCGGTGTCTTCGAGCGCGGCGGCGCGGCCCACGTCGGGGTTTGCGCCCGCGCCCAGGCCCGAGGTGAGCTTGGAGCCGAGCTGCAGCTTGACCGGAGCCAGCGAAAGCTTGAGCGCCTGCACGTCGGTGTTGGCGACGATGAATTCCACGCCCTCCATCTTGGCGGCGATCATGCGATTGACGGCATTGCCGCCGCCGCCGCCCACGCCGATGACTTTGATGCGGGCCTCGTGTACATCCTGGTCGTGATATTGAATGCGCATGGCTTCGGGTTCCTTCACTGTGGGTTCCTCCTCCACTGCGGGTTCCTGGATAGTTGTGTTCTGAGGCCGTTTGAGCGAGAGCAGATCGTTGCTGGCCGAAGTATATTTCATCTCCACCATCCGGGCCGCGGTGGAGCGCTTGGCGGCCAGGCCGGCGTCCGTGTAGAGCCCGTAGCTGCCTGTGGGGCGCACTTCGCTCGGGCGAATGTGCTGGTCTCCGTTTTGATTCCTTTTCTGTTCCATAGGGTCTCCGGCCTCCTGTTGATGGCGTTGATGGCTAAAAACTTGCCGCAAAGATCGACCGCAGCTTGGCAAGCAGGCTGTGGCTCTCCGCCGCACGGGTAACGCGAGTGCGATGGGCGTACAAAAGCAACCCAATTGCCGTGGAATAGCTGGGGTGAACCAGCTCGCCAGGCATATGGGAAAGCCGCACGGGCATTCCTGTCCGCGCGGGAACTCGTAGCTGACTTTCGGTTACATCCAAGAGGCCCGGCAGCATGGCGCCGCCGCCGGTAATCACGCAGCCGGCGCCCAGCGCATCTACCACGCCCCCCTGGCGCAGACTCTCTTTGACGAAGTACATCAACTCGCGCGCTCGCGGCTCCAGAATCTCCGCGATCGTGCGTAAGCGCAGCATCTGCGGCTGCGGGTTAGCGATTTCAATCTCCGCCTGTTGCGGAATAGCCGTTACAACGCAATGGCCGTACTGGCGTTTCAATTCCTCGGCCTGCGCGACGGGCATTTGCAGGCCGACGGCGAGATCGTTGGTAAAGTGCCCTCCGCCAACAGGCACCGACGCTGTGTGCGCGACTGCTCCCTCGAAGAAGACAACGAGGTCGCTGGAATGCGCGCCGATGTCCAGCAGGCAAACGCCGAGTTCGCGCTCGTCGGCTGATAGTGTCGCCTCTGCCGCGGCAATGGATTCAAGAACCGCTTCGCTGACTTCGAGACCAGCGCGATTGGCGCAGGTCACGGTGCTTTGCAACGCGCTACCCGAGCAGGTGGCGATATGCAGATCCACCTCTAACCGCGCGCCGACCATGCCGACGGGATCGAAGATTCCCGGCTGCTCGTCAAGAATGAACTGCCGCGGCAGCAGGTGCAAAATCTCGCGATCCGGCGGCCGCTGCACGGCGCGGGCGCGTTCAACGGCTGTGCGCACATCCTCGCGGGTGATCTCCCTCATCCGCGTGGCCAGCTCAAAGCCGCCGTTGGTATTCAATCCGCGAATATGCGGCCCGCCCACGCCCACAACACACTCGTCGATATTGGCCCGCGCAACCAGCTCCGCGCGCTCGTTTGCCGCTTTCACCGCCCGCGCCGCCGGAGCCAGATCCGCGATCAGCCCCTTGCGCATACCAGCAGAATCCACCACGCCGTGCCCGCGATAGCGCAGGGCTCCCTCGTTCAGGTCAGCCGCAAGCACGCGCGTGTGCGCGCTGCCCACGTCCAGCACTACGATCAGGTTGTCGGGCCGATGGCTCATTGTTGCTCTTCCCTGCTTCGTGCTTTCTGGCTACTGACCCACGGTCACGGACCCAGCCGGTTGCGGGGCTGGGACGCTCTTGCGGTGGTTGACGGTAAGCGCGGCGCGTTTGGCATCCGCGCGCTTCTTCTTGTTGGCCTGAGCCGTGGTTCTCTTCAACTTCGCCGGTGTCTTTGCATCCTTCTTGCTGGAACTATTCGCCGAAGCCTTCACGAGCTTTTCCGGCGCGGCTGGCTTGGACTCAGCCTCCACAGCTTCAGGCTTATTCCCATCCGCCGGCGCAGCCGGTTTCTGTTCCAGCGTTTCCGTTGTGGCCGGCTGCTTATCTGTCGAGCCGCCGGCCATATCGAGCACAACCTGCTGGTCGTAGCGCAAGTCGACCGCTGCCAGCTTCGGGAACTGCTGCCGCCACTCACTAATGTGCGTCTTGTACCGCTGATAGCGGAGAAGGAACTGATCCTGGCCAAAGTGCGCCAGAATATCGCCGCCCTGCTCGGGCATCGTGACCAACGCATCTTCGGGATTGGTCAGATCGATCTCAGAAATCTGATTGGAATAATGCTGGCTATCGGCGTCCAGCTCACCCACCAAACGCTGATAGACCGCCATGCGCGCCTTGCGGGCCGCGGGCGGATCGGAGGCGTTGATCCCAGTCACCACCGGAAAGGAATAGTTGCGCTGGGCCATCATTGAAGCGGGCATATCCAGCAGTACGCCGTTCGCATCGACGAGTCCGCCCTGATGCGCAAAGGCCACCGGCTGGCGCTCGACGACCGAGACGCGGATCTGATCGGGCAGCAGTCGCATCACCGTCGCCCGCTCCACCCAGGGAATCTCCTCCAGTTGCTTGCGACGCTCGGCCAGAGGCACAAAGAAGATGTTGCGGCCAACGTCTTCTCCAAAAACGGGCAGCATCTCGGCGCGGCTGACCTCGGTCAATCCGGCTGCCTGGATATTTGCTGTACCAGTAATGCGGAAGCGGGAGTCGCGGCAGAGATAGTTCCTGGCCATTACCACTGTGGTAGCCAGGCCACCGACAACGGCGAGCACGCCTAGCCCCAAAGCCACACGCGTAAACGTCCCCGCAGGCCGGCCCCACGATTTGCGGGGAGCGCTGAAGCGAGGTTCCTTGAAGCGCGAACCTGCTGCATCGGCAGGATCGTTACGGTCGGGATCAGCCAGTTCCAGCGGCATGCCGGGCAGAATGCGCCCTTTTTGAGGGACATCCTGCCGCACACGCCGGACGCGGGCTACCGCGGGCGCTTCGTCCTCCCAGTCGAGGAGACGGTTTGTGTCGTTGCCAGATTTCATCACGCCCGAGCAGGGTCGTGAGAATCGCCAGCACTCAATATAGCGGTTGGTTGCCTTAGTTTTTTCGGCAATTCCTAGCAAACAAAGGAAGGGGAACCCACAGCGTAACGGGGAACAGGCAAGAGAAATCAGCGAAAAATCCAAAGAAAATATGCCTATTCACAGTTTCAGGGCGTATCCGCAGGCGATAAAATGCGCACTATGAGCCTCAAGCGCTTGTCCATCCTCCTACTCGCTTTTGTTGCATTCACCGGACTCACGCCTGGATGTTATGCCAGCGATAGATACGCTGGAACGAAAAAGGATCGAGACTCCCTTGAGGAGACAAGCAAGGCCATCCGCGCTGCATTTGCGCGCGGCGATCTCGATACGATCATGCAATATCATCATCCAAGCGTCATCAAAGCTCTGAGCAAAGATAAATACCTGGTTGGCAGGGATGCCGTCCGGGCAGACTTGGCCACCGCGCTTCGGGATTTCAATCTGGAATTTACTGAACATCGCGTAGAGAACCTCCTATTCCAAGGCAAAACGGCCGTCGAAGAGAGTACTTTTACCATCACCGGCACTCCCAGGAATGGGGGCGCTTCATTCTCCTTCAAGGGCAGAGCAATGGTTATCTATATTAGGTACAAAAAAAGCCCAACCGGCTGGGCCTCAATCCGCGAGATCATCCAACCCGGAACCTGACAGATAAAAGGGCGCTACATTCGGCCCGCGCACTCCGTACTTGTAACTCCTCAATAAATCGATATATTCCCGTTTTCTCTCCCGCAGAAGTACCTGAAGCTGGCGCCTCTTGGGTTTCGGCCCGTTTTTCCACAATTCATCTCCTCAAACGATGAGTTGGAATGGATTTTTATACGGAACCCATATCGCCTGTAACAAACTATTCATAATCCGGGAGGTATGCTTTAACAGACTTCCCGGACGGACAAGTCACTCTAATAGATGAGACTGCGGGAGCCGGGGTGCCCTCGGCCTTTCACCTCGAACCCGGCACGTTGAATGTATCTCAGACTGAATCAAAGAGGAGGTCACTGCATCGAGTGACTCCAGCCTGACCAGCAATTACTCCGGCTCCCCCTACCCGGCGAAATGCAGATCCACACCCAAGGCCGTTGAATTTTCCAGTTCACCCCTGAAGACGCCGTTAACAAAAGACGAGGAGACATATGAATCACAAATTTTGGAGGAGCGCCTCCTGGCGCGGATTGCTGCTGCTAACCGTTTTTGTTTGTTCGATGAATGCCTTTGCCCAACAAACCCTGGGCGCATTGAGCGGAACCGTTCTTGACCCAACGGGCGCAGCCGTCCCCGGCGCGACCGTAACGGCTACCGACGCCGCCATTAACGTTACCCGCACTACAACCACGCAAGGCAACGGCTTCTATCAGATCTTCAATCTCCCCATCGGCAGTTATTCTGTCAAGGTCGCGCTCAACGGATTTGAGACCACGACCATCAAAGAAATCAGTGTGCAGGAAGCGCACACCACCACCATTAACGCCACGTTGAAGGTCGGCGCTGTCGGTGAGTCCATCGAAGTGACTGCCAATCCGCTGCTGAACTCCACCGACGCCACCAACGGCTACACGCTCGACTCCGCGCAGATCGAACTGACTCCTCTGGCCACGGGCAGCTTTACGCAGTTGGCAACGCTTTCTCCGGGCGTAAACGCTGAGTTGCTCAGCGGCCTCAACAGCAACGGGGGATTGGGCAACCAGCCCATTTGGGCGAATGGCCAGCGCGACACATCGAATACCTTTCAGGTCAATGGCGTCGATGTAACCAACCTCTTCAATGGCAAAAGCTCCAGCGGCATGACCTCGCAGCGTTACAACTTCAACATTGGCGGCGGCAGCACTTCAGCTTCCTCTTCGGCGGGAGCTGGGGCCATCGGCGGCGCATCGCCCACGGGCACGTCCGTGTACGGATCAGTCGGCAACAGCTTGCCCTCGCCTCCTCCCGAGTTTCTTCAGGAGTTGCGCGTCAATACGTCAATGTATGACGCCCAGCAAGGAGCGACCAGCGGCGCGCAAATCGACGCGAACACCAAAACCGGAACCAACAACTGGCATGGGCAGGTTTACGGCAGCCTGGCTAATAACTCGATGAACGCCGCGCCTTATTTCTTCAACCAGCAATATCAACTGGGACTCCAGGGCATTGGCGCGTTTCCCGAGTCTCTGGTCAATCCCCAACTGCATCGCTGGACTGCCGGCGGCGCCGTGGGCGGACCAGTGCTGAAAAACAAGGTCTACTTCTTTGCCGCGTATCAGCGGCTCTACAGCACGGATCAGTCCACTGGCCTGTCTCAGCTCACTGTGCCTTCCGGGCTTACTGACGACAGATCTACTGCTGGCCTGGACAGCGCCGCGACAATCTGGAACAACAACAAGGCCTTCACCTCTGCCATCGACCCGATCGCGTTTGCACTGATGAATGCCAAACTGCCAAATGGGAGCTTCCTGATTCCCTCGGCGCAGACCGCCGCGCCTTACCAATATGGCGTTCCCAATGTGACCCTGATCGGCACCTCGCTGATGACTTCCGATCAGGGAACCGCATCGGTGGATTATGACGCAAGCAAGACGGACCGGCTCTCGGTCAAGTACTACTACCAGAACGATCCGATCTCAAAGCCCTACGGCTTCGCCCAGACCGGCGGCTTCCCTGTAACCCAGAACAATGGTTCGCAAGTTGCGGCCATCGGCAACACCATGTCCATCGGCTCCCATTTGAACTGGGAACAGCGCCTGGGATTTGCCCGTCAAGATTCATACAGCTTCTACACGCAAACCTTAACCAACCCAGCTGGCGATCCAGCCTTCGGCATCAACAGCGGCAGCACCGCGCCGGCAGGAAGTTTCGCTCCTGGACTGCCTGGGCTGCTACTCGAATCCTTTGCGAGCAGCCAGGTTGATTCCCCTACGGTCAAGGCGGGACCCTACAGCTCTTTTGCCAATACCGGCTTCTACCAAAACCGGCTCAACCCCTCCACCAATGTGATTTATGCCAGAGGCAAGCACACCATCGTGGCCGGCGGGGGCTACAACTATACGCAGTTGAATATCACCAATAACCGCGGCGGCATTGCGCAGATCAAGACCAAGAACTTCCAGACCTTCCTGGAAGGCGCTGCAAGCAGTTCCAATGTCCTTGAGACTATCGATTCAAAAAGCAACCGTAATGACGCCGATCGCTACTACCGCTCCAATGAGATAGATGGCTACGTGCAGGACAAGTGGCAGGTGTTGCCCAACTTGAGCATTACTGCCGGAGTTCGCTACGACTACCACGGTGGCCTCACCGAAAAATACGGCAATATGTTCAACTTCGACCCAGCCTTGTATAACGTTACCGGCGATACTACCAGCGGCTTCAAAGTAGCAAACGCCGGATTCGTGATTGCCGGCAACAACAAATACAATCCCACTTCCGGAGTCAGCGACTCAACGCTGAACGGACGCCAATGGGGCATCTCTCCCCGCGTCGGCTTTGCATGGTCGCCCAAGGCCGATCATGGAACTGTCGTATTTCGGGGATCTGCCGGCATCTATTATGACCGCGGCGAACTCTTTCAGTACCTTTCCCAGCCGGCGGGCAGCGGCAACGGTGGCCCCTTTGGCGTAACCGAATCCGCGCCTCTGGCTAGCTACGTGGCCGGCAACGGCAAGACCCTGGAGAATCCTCTGGGCACGGCGTTGACTGCCGCAACATACATCCCGCCGAGTTCCGACCCAAGCACAATCAACGCGGCCCTGCAGAACCAGCTGAACATCATGACTGGAAACAGCGCCAAATTCGGCAAGAATTGCGGCGCGATCGATAATCAGGAGGGCTACACGGA
>CAZHKN010000253.1:1199-7326 GCA_964532725.1 uncultured Occallatibacter sp. | reverse complement strand
AGCCTAGCCGGCAAGAGCCCACGGCTGCCGCAGGAAAGAGGATCTTCGAGACTCAGGCCTGCATGAACTGCCACACGGTTGCCGGCACAGCCGCTACAGGACGTTTTGGACCAGATCTAACGCACCTGATGAGTAGAGCGACGTTGGCTTCGGGCGCGATCGACAACACTCCGCAGAATCTTCGTGAGTGGGTCAAGTCCCCTGACACCTTCAAGCGGGGAGCTCTAATGCCTGCAATGCAACTCACTGATGAGCAACTTGACCAATTGATTGCTTATCTTGAGACTTTGAAGTAATGACAGGACGGTTGATATGAGCGATCATCCACTTTCGCGCCCGAATGTGATCAAACCAGCCGTTTGCGATGGATCGGAAGGGGCACTCCTAGAGAAGCTCCATAAGTGGGTGGTGACGGTAGATCATAAGCGCCTCGGCATACTCTACATTCTGTATTCAACATTCTTTCTGCTCGTCGGCGGAGCCGAAGCTCTTTTTATTCGAATCCAACTCGCGTTCCCACACAATCACTTTCTGAGCGCCCGGGTCTACAACCGGTTTTTCACGATGCACGGCACGACCATGGTGTTCCTCGTTGGAATGCCATTTCTGTTCGGATTCGCAAACTACATCGTGCCTCTCCAAATCGGCGCCAGAGACATGGCGTTTCCCCGGCTGAACGCTTTCAGCTTTTGGCTTACGGCGTTCGGTGGCCTGCTGCTGTACTACAGTTTTCTTGGGGGTGGCGGCCTTTACGGGGTTGGCAACGCACCGGATGTAGGCTGGTTCGCTTACGCGCCGCTTACAGCGCGATCGTTTTCGCCGGGGCACGCGACTGACTACTGGGCGCTGGCGCTTATTGTCGGTGGTTTTGGGACGTTTGGTACCGCAATCAATATCATTGCAACCATCGCTTCCATGCGTTGCAAAGGCATGACAATGATGCGAATGCCTCTGTTCACATGGTTGATGTTGGTCGTTAGTATGTTGACTCTGGTCACCATCACTCCGCTGACTGCAGCACAATTCATGCTCCTTATTGATCGCTATTTGGGTGGGCATTTCTTCGACACCCAGGCAGGCGGATCGTCCTTAATCTGGATTAACTTCTTCTGGATTTTTGGTCATCCCGAAGTCTACGTTCTCGTGCTTCCCGCATTTGCGATTGCAAACGAGATCATCCCGGTATTCAGTCGAAAAGCCATCTTCGGCTACCCGGCCATGGTCGCGGCGTCAGTTTGCATCATGTTCGTAAGTCTTGGCGTGTGGGCTCATCACATGTTCACGGTTGGCCTGAGTTCGGTATCGACTGCATTCTTCACCTTGTCCACGATGCTTGTAGGCGTTCCAACTGGAATCAAGATTTTCAATTGGATTGCAACGCTGTGGGGCGGTCGCATACGTTTTGCGACCCCAATGCTGTTCTGCATCGGCTTTCTTTTCCAGTTTCTGCTGGCTGGTCTCACCGGCATCATGCTCTCTGTATCTCCGTGGGATTGGCAACTCCATAATTCTTATTTCGTGATTGCGCACTTTCACTATGTATTGGTCGGGGCGGTGGTGTTTTGCATCTTTGCTGCGATTTACTTCTGGTATCCGAAGGCGACCGGCAGGCTGATGAATGAAGCCTTGGGAAAATGGCATTTCTGGCTGTTTGTCGTCGGCTTTCATATCACCTTCGACACTATGCACTTTTTGGGATTGCTGGGCATGCCGAGGTCGATCTACACATATCAGCCTGACCGTGGATGGAATTTGTTGAATTTGGTCGTGTCGATGGGAGGGATGATCCAAGGAATCGCGGTTCTCGTCTTCGCTTACAACTTCATGTCTTCGCTCTCACGGGGAGAAACGGCTGGTCATGATCCTTGGGATGCGTGGACGCTCGAATGGACCACCACTTCGCCTCCCCCTGTCTACAACTTCGAGAGGCTACCGGAGGTACACAGCCGGCGGCCACTTTGGGATCTAAAGCACCCTGAAGATCCCGATTGGGAGCATGAAGGATGAGTTATTTTTCCGTTTACAGTCCGCCTCGAACAGTTGAGTGGCGCTTACCAAATAAGGGCCGTGTAGGCATGTTGTCCCTTATCGTCGGCGAAAGCGCAATCTTCACCATTTTCGTTGTCGCCTACATCTTCTATTTGGGAAAAAGCATTACCGGCCCCAGGCCGGCAGATGTCCTCGAAGCTCCGATCCTCGGAACGATTTGTCTCTTGTCAAGCAGCCTGACAATTTGGCGTGCGGAGCAAGCGATAGAGAGAGATCGGATGAGAAGCTTCACGGGATGGCTCGGTGTAACGATTGCGCTCGCCGTTACGTTCCTGTTCGGAACTGCAGCCGAATGGAAAAAACTGATCTACCAGGACGGCCTGACGATCAGTACGAATCTGTTTGGCACGACTTTTTACTCCCTTGTCGGACTTCACGCGACCCATGTGGTTATCGGGCTTGCCTTGCTCAGCTGCGTATTCTTGCTCTCGCTGACCGGTCGGCTTGACTCACGTCACAGCAAGCGATTTGGCGCGGTTGCTCTCTACTGGCATTTTGTCGACGTTGTTTGGGTCGTAGTGTTTTCAGTCGTGTATCTCATCGGACGGTGAATAGTGACAGACGAGCAAAATCTACGACAGAACGATATCGGGAGAATTGAGGTGCCTGCTGACACTGCTTGGCCGATCATCCTCGCGTTCGGGGTGATGCTTTGCTTTGCCAGCTTGGTGACAAGTATCGGTGTGGGATGTGCAGGTGTTCTTCTTACGTGCTGCGGAATCGTCGGGTGGTTCAAGCAGATATTCCCACTTGAACACCATGAGTGTGTGTCAGTAGATCGGCGGCCATTCGTCCCGACGAGCAATCGAAGTTCCGTTGCTCATATTGAGGTGAGCGAAGTCCACCGTGCGTATCTACCCGTTGAGAGCTATCCGATTCTATCGGGCCTGCGCGGAGGTCTTGCTGGCGGTTTCGTCATGATCTTTCCAGCCCTACTATACGGCTATCTAACGCAGCACAGCATTTGGTATGCAGTGAATCTGCTCGGCGGGGCGGGTGTTGCTGGCTGGACAAACCCAACCACAGCGGACATAGCTTCGTTTCATTGGAATGGTCTGATCATCGCGACGGTGATACACGCAGCCGTATGCAGCTTGATTGGATTGCTATACGGCGCGATGTTGCCGATGTGGCCGAAGCGGCCAATTTTACTTGGCGGTATCATAGCGCCCCTTCTATGGACAGGTTTGTTGCATTCGATCCTTGGCTTCGTAAATCCGGTCTTTGCCGTTCGGATCGCGTGGGGCTGGTTCGCACTTTCAGAAATGCTCTTTGGCATTGTTGCAGGCATCGTTGTAACCAGGACCGGCAAGATCCGAACTCACCAAACGTTGCCATTCATGCTGCGAATGGGACTCGAGGCGAAGGAGTTCGAGTCGCGAAAGGGAGGGCAACAATGAAAGGATTCGCGACAATCGGGCTCTCCCTGAGCTCCTTGGCGCTCCTTCTGGCGTCTACCGGGTGCCAGCGGCGGATTGGCGAGCCAGATGACCGGAATGAACTCATGAGGCCTGACGAGGTGATTGCCTTTGACAGGCTTTACAGCCAGAATTGCTCTGCATGTCACGGCGAAAACGGGTCGGGTGGACCGGCCTTCGACCTTTCGAATCCCACGTATCAACTACTGATTGACGACGCGTCGCTTAGGCGTTGGATAACCTCCGGCATGCCGGGAACCCAAATGCCGGCCTTTGGCGAATCAGCGGGCGGCCTGCTGACTGAGCCACAAATCAACGCCCTTGTCTCCGGAGTACGCGCGCGCTGGGCACCTAAGAATGGTGCCGAAGCAGGTTTGCCTTCGTACCTCGCCAGAACCGAGGGGGACGTGAAAAGCGGCGAAGCTCTCTTCCGTGCGACGTGCGTTTCGTGTCATCAGCAGGCGAAGCAAAAGATTACGGATGCCAGCTACCTTGCACTCGTGAGCGACCAAAGCCTCAGAACCGTTGTGATCGCCGGACGGCCAGATCTTGGTCATCCGGACTGGAATGGAGTCAGGCCTGGACGTCCCGTGACAGACCAGAATGTCAGTGACATTGTTGCGTACCTGCATTCGTTGAGAAGCGAAACACCCGGGCAGCCTTATCCCGAAGAAGGCGTGAAGAGGTAACTATGTCTGAAGAGCAGTTGCTGGAAGAACAGAACAATCGCGAGGCGGCGTCAGCGGACGCGTTTGCGGTATCGCGGCGCTGGTTGTTGCTCGGAATCGGTGTTTGTTTCAACGCGGTCGTCGGCGCAGCAGTTGCTGTGCCCGTGATCAGATATCTTCTCTCTCCTGCCAAACCCGACGACGCGTATAAATCATGGGTCTCGCTCGGATCAATCGACTCATTTCCAGTCGGCGAGACGCGTCTTGCGAAGTTTCAGAACCCGGTTGGCAGGGCTTGGGACGGGGAAACGGATCGCGTCGCTTGCTGGGTGCGGAGGACCGCGGCAAGTGAGTTTCAAGTGTTTGCGGTGAACTGCGCCCACCTTGGTTGCCCGGTTCGCTGGTTTCCGCAATCGCAACTGTTCATGTGCCCTTGCCACGGTGGTGCCTATTACGCCGATGGAAGCCGGGCATCTGGTCCTCCAGAACGTGGACTGTTTACCTACGACACGAAGATCGTGGCGGGCAATCTTCAGATCAACGCGGGGCAGATGCCTACTCTGGCCAATACCGCAAGGCTTGTTCAGATTCAAACCCCTGATCGAGGTTCCCCATGCACTGGTTGAATCGGGTTTACAAGTGGACCGACAGTCGGTTGCAACTTGGCGAGCCAATCAAGGAGATGGCGCTGCACCCGGTGCCAAACAAGACTGCCAGCTGGTGGTATGTGTTCGGCAGCGCTGCGTTCGTCTTGCTGATGTTGCAGATTGCCACCGGGGTACTCTTAGCGCTTGTTTACGTGCCATCTGCAGGTCACGCATGGAGCAGTCTCAATACGTTAGATCATCAAATGACACTGGGCTGGTTCCTCCGCGCGATGCATGGATGGGGCTCGAATTTCATGGTTGCGGTCGTATTGATCCACATGGCACAAGTGTTTCTCTTCGGTGCGTACAAGTATCCGCGCGAACTCACTTGGGTTCTGGGCGTGTTTCTCTTGTTGATGACGTTGGGAATGGCGTTTACCGGGCAGGTGCTTCGCTTCGATCAGGACGCATACTGGGGATTAGGTATCGGGGCTTCGATCGCCAGCCGAGTGCCATTCATTGGAAACTGGGCTGTGCATATGATGCTCGGCGGCCCCATCATCGCCGGCGCGACCCTGTCCCGTTTCTTTGCATTCCATGTGTTTGTAATTCCGGGGATGTTGTTGGCATTCGCTTGCCTTCATGTTTGGATGGTCCTCAAACTTGGAATCAACGAGTGGCCGATGCCTGGGCGCGTTGTTCGCCGCTCGACCTATTTGGACGAATATCGCACCCTCACCAAAGCCGATGGCAGACCGTTTGTGCCGGGCGCCGTGTGGAAAGATGCCTTCTTTTCCGCTGCCATCATAGCTGCCGTCGCGGTTTGTGCGTCGGTTTTCGGACCATATGGACCAGGAGGCCAGCCAGATCCCACAATCATTCAGACCGCTCCGAAGCCCGACTTCTTTTTCCTCTGGCTCTATGCGGTACTCTCCTACCTTCCGCCTAGCCTCGAAACCCCGTTTTTATTAATCGCACCGATGCTCGGAATCGCGGGGCTCGTGGGGCTTCCGTTTTACGCAGGAGAAGGAGAAAAAAGCTGGCATCGCCGTCCGGTGGCTATCTTGATGCTGACTTCGATCGCAATGACCTGGGGCGTGTTGACGCATCTCGGCACATTTACGCCTTGGAGCCCGAAGATGAACGCCTGGAGCGGCGGTCCGCCGATTCCAACCCGCTACACGCATATTGCAAGTCCATTGCAACGACAGGGCGCGATTATCTTTCAGTCCAAACAATGCCGCAACTGCCATTCAATTGCAGGGGTGGGAGGCGAGAGGGGGCCAGCGCTTGACCTCGTCTCATCGCGAATGACGGAAGACCAACTGATTCGCCAGGTCCTGCAAGGAGGCGGAAACATGCCCGCATACGGCAAGAACCTCTCCCCCTCAGAAGTTACTGCTCT
>CAZHKN010000253.1:0-1099 GCA_964532725.1 uncultured Occallatibacter sp. | reverse complement strand
GGAATGACCAGTCTGTTCGTCGCTATCGCATCACCGCTCGATACCTTCAGTGAAACACTCCTCTTCATGCACATGGCTCAACACTTCGTGCTGATGTCAGTCGCGCCGCCGCTGATTGTCATGGGAAGCCCGATTGTGCCGGTTCTTCGCGGCATGCCAGGCTGGATCATTCGAAAGATCGGAGGGCCCACGTTTCGCTCAATGGCGCTGCGCAAGTTGCGGCATCGGCTTGATGGGCTGGGCGTTGCCTGGTTGTCGATGAACCTTGCCTACGTGTGCTGGCATATACCGAGGGCATACGAATTCGCACTATCTTCTGAAGGTTGGCACAACGTTGAGCATCTGTGCTTCTTTCTAACGAGCACTCTATTCTGGTGGCCAATTGCACTTCCGTGGCCTTCGCGCCAACGATTCGAAACTTGGAAACTGATTCCTTATCTCCTGACGGCTGACCTGGTGAACACAGCAGTCTCTGCTTTCTTATGTTTCTCCGGCCGTTTGCTCTATCCGAGCTACGCGTTTGTGGAAAGGCCATTCGGGATCACTCCGTTGACCGACCAGATTGCTGCTGGCGCACTCATGTGGGTATGCGGCTCAATCATATTCTTAATGCCTGCAGCCGTTTTGACCATGCGGAGCCTGACGAGTCGTCGGCTTGTTCAGCCAGCCTATTCAACGGAGCGGTCCCATCAGACGCTGGTTCTCCGCCGGATGATCAAGCGTTCGCCGCGCTTGCCGCTCACGTAGGTCCAGACCCACTGAAGGAAAACACTGAAGCGCAAGCTGCTTTCGGCCAGAAACTGAATATGTATGAGCCCCCAAACGAGCCATGCCAAAAAGCCGCTCAGTTGCACTCCGGCGCTCTGTAGCACTGCGAAGTTCTTGCCGACAACCGCGAGGTTTCCTTTGTCAAAATAGCGAAACGGCGGCAACGGAGAGTTTCCTACCACGTTCCGGGAAATGGATTTCGCCGCGTACGTTCCTTGCTGCATAGCAACTTGTGCAACACCGGGTAACGGCCGTCCATCCTGATCGAGGGAGGCAGTGTCTCCGATCACAAAGATTTCCGGATGCTCGGGAACCGTGAGATTGGGTTGAA
>CAZHKN010000252.1:0-7350 GCA_964532725.1 uncultured Occallatibacter sp. | reverse complement strand
GAGCATTGAGCACCGCGATCTCGGCAAGAACTTCTATCTGCGAACCTCTCTTCTCGCAGAGACGTTTGCGGGGGTAGAGCATGAGCGCCGTCCCTACGGGACTCCGGTTACATGGTTGGATTCGCATTCCCAGCGCTGAAGCGCTGGGCTAATGACCCTTGCACCTACGGCGCAGGGGACGGGCTACGTCAAGTCAACGGGTTGCGTCCAGCCGATGGGTTACGTGTCGTTGATGGGTGGTGTGTCGTCGATGGGTTGGTCCGGCACGGAGCGATTCTTTCTGTGCAAGCCCCCTTGAGAAACAGTCCAAAACTGAGTTTTTGGACAGATTCTGAGAGTCCCAACCCAAAGCCTCCGGCTTTACCGGAGGATATTGACTCGTGCCTAGACTGAGTGATTTGGTAATTGCCGCCGAACGAGTGCGGGCGAGGACGCCCGCACGACAGCCGGTCTGGAGACCGGCGCTACAGTCAGGCTGTTCCACAATCACGCGATCACAGCACTAGATATTCAAGCGGTCACGGCACAGATATTAACTAAAGTTTAGGAAGTATGTTAAAGTTTCTTCTACCACCGTTCCGCACATGAACCACGGTTCCGCATATGGGCCATACGAGCATTCCCCGGGGAGGAGATCGACGTTGAAGAGGATCAAGAAAACCCTTCTGTACAGCTTGATTGCAATCTGCGCATTCTTTGCATCGAAGCTGACATCAAGCCAGGCATTGGGCCAGACATTGCTTCAAGCGCAAATCGCACGGACGCCGGCGCATCCGCTGGATGGGCTAACGACCGCGGAATACTGGACCATCCATGGCGTTCTCGCGCAGAGCGGCCATCTGAGCGATAAGGCGCTCTATTCGAGCGTGCTGCTGCACGAGCCCGCGAAGGACAAAGTGCTGACCTGGAAGCAAGGCGATCCTATCCCGCGCGAAGCGGACGTTATCCTTGAGGACCAGGGAAAGACCATCGAGACGCGCGTGGATATTGGCGCGAGAAAGATCGAATTCTGGAAGGAGGTGGCCGGAGTTCAAGCACCGATAACCGGATCGGAGCTGGACACCATGAGCGATGTGGCCAAGCAGGATTCGCGGGTGATTGCGGCGCTCAAAGCCCGCGGGATCACCGATCTTTCAACGGTCCGCTGCGAACCGATTCCGCTTACTTTCAAGGTCTTTCCCGAGCAGGCCAGCCACCGCATCGGCTATGGCGACTGCGCGGACTCGCATGGCGTGTATCACGCGTGGGGGCGCAGCGTTGAGGGGTTGTACATTGTGGCCGATATGACCGCGGAAAAGATTCTGGATGTGATCGATCACCCGTCCGGACCCATGCCCACTGGAGATGTGGATTACGAGGAGGGAGACGCGACTCCGCGCGAGGGAACCACGCCCTTGCTGGTGACGCAGCCCGCGGGTCCGGGATACAAGATCGACCATGGGGAAATTGCCTGGCAGAACTGGCGCTTCCGCTTCCGGCTCGATCCGCGCGTGGGCACGGTGCTCAACATGGTCTCGTATCAGGATGGCAACCGGCTGCGCTCCGTGATGTACGAAGGCTCCCTCTCCGAGATGTATGTGCCGTATATGGACGTGGGTCAATGGTGGAGCACGCGCGCCTTTCTCGACGCAGGCGAGTTTCTTCTCAGCGGCCTGATCAAGCCGGTCGGTCCCGACGATTGCCCCGCCCACGCGCAGTACTTTACGGGGGTAATTCCTTCAGACAAGGGAACGCCGGTGCTCACGCCGCAACTGGCCTGTCTTTTTGAGCATGCAACGGACGGACCCGCTTGGCGTCACTCCGAAGGCGGCCTGATCAGCGGCCGGCCCAGCCGCGAGCTGGTGTTGCGGACCTCCGCCGTGGCCGGCAACTACGACTACCTGATGGATTGGGTTTTTCAGCAGGATGGAACCATCCGCGTTGCCGTCGGGGCCACCGGCATTGTTGAGACCAAGGCGGTGAAGGATGTGATGGCCGACCACGGCATGGATGAGAATCCGGCCAGGCTCACGCACGGCACCCTGGTCGCGCCGAATGTCTTTGCGGTCAATCATGACCACTACTTCTCTTACCGTCTCGATCTCGACGTGGACGGGCCGAAGAACAGCTTCATGGTAGACCGGCTTGTGCCGGAGAGACTTGAGGGAAGCCCGCGCAAGGAGATTTGGGCAGCGCAATCAAGCGTCGCCCACACGGAGAAGGACGCGATTCTCGATGTCGATCTTCGCCACCCAGGGATGTGGCATCTGTTCAATCCCTCGGTGCGCGGGGTGATCGGCTACCCGACCGGATACGAGATCATGCCCGGAGCGACAGGTGTTTCGAACGCCTCGGCGGACGATCCGGCGCAGCAGATCGGCGCCTTCTCCACGCATCAGCTCTGGGTCACGCCGTACGATCCCGATGAAAGATATGCCGCGGGGACATACGTCACAACCAACAAGGAACCGGACGGCCTGGCAGCCTGGACCAAGGCCGACCGCCCGATTGAGAACACAGATATCGTGGCCTGGTACACGCTGGGATTCCACCACGTTGTCCGTCTGGAAGACTGGCCGGTGATGCCGACACTGTGGCACGAGTTCCTCATCCGTCCTGTCAACTTCTTTGACCAGAACCCGGATCTGACCTTGCCGCATCAGCCGTAGCGCGGCAAGGTCCGCGCCATTCCTGATCCCGGAATCAATCCGAGTCCTTGGATTGATTCCGCTTTGACGACCGCCCAGCCGGAAAGTTCGTGCGATCCCAGATCCCCAAGCGCGAGGGACTGGGGGCAAGTGTCTCCGCTTTATGCAATCTGTTAATTCTCGAAGCTCGTTTGCGGCCTCGTCCGACTCGAAGCCAGTCAATTCGATTTGGAAGCTGCAGCGATGGGGAGGGTAGTTCCCATCTTCAAGCTCAAAACACCAGCAGATACTCTTCTATAAAGAAATGAAAATAAATAAGTTCCCCACAGATAAAACGCGGAGGTAAAGATGTGTTTTTAAGGACAGAGCACCGGCTTCGATCTCAAGTAGGCTATGTCAATCGTTGCTTGACCAATCTTCGGGACGCGGCTCCCGGTACTTGTTTGACCCTGCCTGTTCATTTCATCGGCATTCGTTCGTAGCCGGAACTCGAAGAGCGCAGACTTGCATAACAACCTCCGTCAACGGACTTGCTGACTGCCCGAATGTTCTGACCGCCGAGCACGATAGCGGCGGCGCTTTGACCCAATTCATCCGCAACACACCATGAGACGCAGGACGGACTTCAGACGCTCGAAGAGCCGGCCGCCTCCACAAATAGGACAGCCATGATACGCAGATTGCTCGCTTGCCTCAGTCTCTCGTTCGTTCTGGGTACCGCCGTTCCGGCCCTTTGCGCGAACCCGCCTCAGTCGCAACCCGTCTCGCGCATACCCGAGCCGATTAACGACAACCGTCGTGTCGTCCTGAAGGGTAGCGTCCACCCCCTGGCGCAACCCAAGTACGACAAGGGCGCGGTAATGCCGTCGATGCCGGTGGAGCGGATGCTCCTGGTACTGAAGCGATCAGCCGCCCAAGACAAGGCGCTGGCAGCGGCGATCAAGGAGATGGAGCGGCCCGGCTCGAAGACCTTTCATCAGTGGATGACGGCAGAGCAGATTGGCGCGCAGTATGGTGTATCGCAGGACGACGTGAACAAGGTCACAACCTGGCTCACCACCGCTGGATTCAGCGTAAGCTCTGTCTCAAAGGCGCGCGGTGTTATCGAGTTCTCAGGCACGGCGCAGCAGGTTTCCTCGGCGTTCCATACAGAGATCCACTCGTATCTGTGGAACAGCAAGACGTACACGGCGAACGCTAAAGACCCGGAGATTCCGGCGGCGCTGGCTCCGATTGTAGCGGGCTTTGCTTCGCTGAACAACTTCCCCATCAAAGGCGCGCATTCAACCCCGAAGACCGTGAAGCTGGACAAATCCACGAAGACCTGGTCACTGGTTGCGGATAAGGCAACTAGTGGACCGGTTCGGGGGACGCAGACAGAGGGAACGCAGAGGATCAGACCGGATCTGACCACAAACCAGACCACCGGCGGCAACACTATTTATGCAGTGACCCCCTATGACTTCGCCACGATTTATAACCTAACGCCGCTTTGGAATGCGGGCCTGGATGGTACCGGCCAACAGATTGCCATTGTTGCGGAAAGCGATATCAGTCCCTCCGATGTCGACCAGTTTCGCGCAGCGTTCGGCCTGCCGGCCACGCACCTGAACGTCATTCATAACGGCGCAGCTCCTGGACTTCTGGACGATTCGGATCAGGAGGAGGCGTCGATCGACGTGGAATGGGCAGGCGCGATCGCGAAGAATGCGACCATTGACCAGGTGGTGTCAACATCGACCGCCGTAACCGCGGGCGTTTTTCTTTCCATTACTTATGCAGTTGATAATGCCGTCGCGCCGGTTTTGAGCGAGAGTTATGAAACCTGCGAGAGCGCGTTGGGACCGGCCGGGAATCTGTTCTACTACCAGAGCTGGCAGCAGGCGGCGGCTGAGGGTATTACGGTCATAGTGGCTGCCGGCGATAGCGGCTCGGCGGGTTGCGACATCGATCCTTACCAGATAGCTCAAAACGGCCTGGCAGTCAACGGTTTCGCTTCGACTCCCTACGACGTCGCTGTCGGCGGGACCGACTTTTTCGTCAGCCAGACCAATCCCACCGCGTACTGGAGCGCCACCAACGATCCGACGACCCAGGCTTCAGCGCTTTCCTATCTTCCCGAGGTTCCATGGAACAACAGTTGCGCCAGCCCGGAGGTTTTCGCCGCCTATGCAGGGGGATCCGGCGATAGTTCTCCCGCGCAGTGGTGCGACGACCCGTTGCTTCCCGGCAACTACCTGACTCCGGAGGCGGGCGGCGGCGGCGTGAGCAGTTGCTCGAGTTTTAACCTCGCCGATTATCCGAACCGGAGCTACTGTGCCGCCGGTTATCCCAAGCCTGACTGGCAGGCAGGGGTGAACGGAATTCCCAACGACGGCGTGCGCGACTTGCCGGACGTGTCGCTGTTTTCTTCCTACCTGACGTTTAATAGCTCCTACCTCTATTGCATGACGGACTCGGAGTTGCCCTCGTGCAATTACAACACGCCCAATGGATTGCTCTATTCGACCGGTGGCGGTACATCCTTCGCCGCGCCAGCCTTCGCCGGCATCGTCGCGCTGGTGAACCAGAAGACCAATTCGCAGCAAGGGCTGGCCAACTATTATCTGTATTCAATGGCCGGCCAGGAATTCGGCAGCACAGCGTCGCCGAATAGCAGCCAGACCAACTCATGCAATTCCTCTTTGAATCAGGGCGGAAGCAACACATGCACCTTTTACGACGTCTCCGTGGGTAACAACGCGTTGCCGTGCCTGATTGACAGCTGGGACTGCATCAATGGTCCGTTGAACTACGCCGGCATTATGACGGGATACTTTGCAAATCCTGGATACGATCTGGCAACCGGGCTTGGATCGGTCAATGCGGAGAATCTGGTCAACAACTGGGCGACGCTGTCAGCAGCCGCGCAGCCTACCGCAGTTACTCTCACAGCGTCGAACACGCTCACTTCTTACGGCCAGCCGGTTACTCTTTCTGGCTCGGTTACTCCACTTACAGGATCGGGGATACCTCCCGGATCGGTTTCGATCCAGGGAATGCAACTGAACCAGGCATCGATTCCGGTGGTGAATGGCTCTTACAGCCAGGCGGTTGCGGGGCTGCTTCCGGGAGCGTACACCATCACGGCGAACTACATTGGCGATGGCGGATATCTGGGCAGCATCTCCCAACCTGTTTCGATGACGATCGCCGCGGCCACCGCCACCAGTACACTTGCTTTTACTTCAACAGATGTGCGCAGCGGAGGGACGCTGCCCACGAGCAACGGTCAGATTCCGTATGGCAACAACGTTGTTGCGACGGTCACGTTGCAAGGTGCGCCCGCCGCGCCTGGAGTCCTCGCTCCGACGGGAAGCGTCGCCTTCTCCTCAAACGGCAAGGTGCTCGCAACGGTAGCGCTGACCGGCAATACCGCCGCGTATACCGTTGGCGTGGCAAACCTGGTTGGCAGCTACAGCCTGACCGCTGCTTATAGCGGCGACGCCAATTACAACTCGAGCGGCGCTGTCACGCAATCCTACAGCGTTGTTCAAGCGGGCACGTCGATTGAGGCGCATGCCAATGCAAGCATCGTCTCCCCCGGAAGCCCAGTGACGCTGACCGCAACCGTGGTCACCGGCAGCCACGCAAGCGCGCCCACCGGTTCGGTCTCCTTCTCACTGAATGGCGTCGTGATTGGCACATCCAATGTTGTTCCGAGCCAGGACCCGGTTACCCTGGCGGAAATTGATACTGCCACTCTTTCTGTTCCGGCCTCGCAAATTGCGGCGGGCAACAACCTGCTGGTTGCCACTTACTCGGGCGATCAGAACTTTGTTGCATCGACATCCCCCACATCGTTCTTTGTCAGCCTTGACGGTAGCCAGGGCACCCAAATGACGCTGACCTCGAGCACTACTACTGCCACCAACACCACTCCGGTAACGATTCTGGCTACGGTTTCAATCAATGGCGCTCCTGTCCCCGTGGGATCGGTTAACTTCCTCGACAACGGAAAGTCGATTGCGCAGGTGCAGGTGGTCGGGCTGAATCCCGCCCCTGGCGCGACAAGCGGCACGGCGACGCTCGTGACCCGGTTAGCAGTTGGAACACACCAGATTGTAGGTATCTACAGCGGAGCAGGAAATCTGATTCATCCTTTCGGCAATGGTATGGCGCCGATTACAGTGACCGGCACGCAGATCACGACCACCTCCGTGAGCGCGACCAGCGATGTGGGCACGCCGGCGAACTACGACGTTACGGCAATGGTTGTCGCCGGCGGTTCAACAGCGCCGACGGGAACCTTGAATCTGGCAGAGCCAAGCCTCAACGTCGCGTTGAACAATTTCGCTCTTGATCCAAACGCGACATCCTTTGGGCCTTCTCCAGAGATTCCTGTGGCCAAGGGCAGCGAAAACGCGACGATTGTCGCGGGCGATTTCAACGGAGACGGGATACCGGACTTCGCCGCCACGAGCGCCAACCTGGCCACTCAACTGATGGTCTACCTGGGCAAAGGAGATGGAACGTTCCAGTCCGGCATTGGTTCGGTGGTTACCACCGACCCGACTCTCGTCGGTGTCAATGGAATGGTAGCCGGCGACTTCAACGCAGACGGCATTCAGGATATAGTGGTCGGCTTTGGCAGCGGCCTCAATGGCGGCGGAAGCAACGTGATCGTGATGCTGGGCAACGGTGACGGCACATTCAAGCAGGGCCAGGTCCTGTCGGTTCCATA
>CAZHKN010000251.1:0-7444 GCA_964532725.1 uncultured Occallatibacter sp. | reverse complement strand
TACCAGGCAGCGCAGGAAGCCGTCGAGCGCGGACTCAAGTTCGCATACACCGGCCGCAAGCAGAAGAAGCGCCAGTTCCGCTCGCTCTGGATCGTCCGCATCTCCGCCGCCGCCAAGCTCAACAACTTCAGCTACTCGCAGTTGATCAACGGCCTCAAAAAGGCCGGCGTCGAGTTGGACCGCAAGATTTTGTCCGACATCGCCATCAAAGACGCCGCAGGCTTCACCGACCTCGTCAACAAAGCCAAAGCCGCGCTCGCTGCGGAGAAGGCAGTAGCGTAAGAACTCGTGAAAACACGAGGTCAATTTCAACCTGATACTTACTTAGTATGCCCGGAATTGCTTTTCTTACGCGATTCCGGGTTGACATGTTGCGCCCCAAAGCGGTAAACAAGTTCCAATCTGGTTTTTGATTTGAGTCCAAGTTCAACTTCAAGCATCAGTTGTGATAGCGAGGGACATACGATGGATTCCGTGATTCTCGACTACGATGATTTCGATCTTGAAACCGAAACTGCGGATCGCCTCACGCTTCGCGAAGCAGTGCAGAAGACCAGTGAAATTCGTAATGTAGAGCCAGATACGTTCGTCCGCATTAAGAAAGTCGGGACAGACGAGTTCATTATTGTGAAGGTATCCGCAAGCGAGGTTTTTGCTGAGTGGAAAGAGCGTATGCGTCACAGGCTTGCTCGCATATCGCGTCGGAGTGCGTCTAAATGACGGACGAGAGCGACTCTCACATCGCGCATACAGGAAAGATTTCCCGTATTGTAGGTCAGGCGGATGTTACGCAGCCCGCGTCCGAAAGCGATGGGCTGAAAGGGGAGCTTACTCTACCTACAGAGGCAGTCCGATTGTTGACGCAGCAACTCATTGAAATGACTGCCAGCGTCGGACCTGACCCAGAGACAGCGAAAATCATTGCCGAGACAGAACGGCACGCGGAAGAGAAAAAGCTCGAAGGGTACAAAGCAACCCTGGAATTGCGAGATCATCAGAGCCAGAGAGATCAAGAGTACAGGTTAGAGCAACTCAAGCACAGTGCTTCAGAACGGCGCATTGTTCTTTTCGGTTCACTGGCGGCATTGGTTGTGGGCGGCATTCTCAGTCTTAAGGGCGATCCTCTGCTCGGTAATCCAGTCATGAGCGCAGCCTTAACAATTCTAATCACACTTCTTACAGGCAAGCTCAAGACTGGCGAATAGTCTTTATTCCGCAAGCTGGATTAAATGCATTTCAAATAAGAAATTTGCTGGTGATGGGTCCGGGCATATCCGCCTGGAAAATAGAAGATTGTTTTGCGCTTCTATTTTTATTCCTAAATATTCTCCCCCGTACGCTGGTTTATCCTGATGCTTACGCTTATGAACGAAGAGATTCCCGATCTAAACTCATTTGACGAGCCTTCGCTTGCAGCAGCCTTCGGCGCACTGGAGTCCCGCGCCCGCGCGGCTGCGGAGGTAATCAGCGGTGACGAAGCCGTCGAAGCCTTCCGCCTCGCCTGGCTGGGACGCAAGCAGGGGCTGCTCAACGAAGTTTCTAGCCGCTGGCTCAAAGCCGCGCCCGCCGAGGCAAAAAAGCTCCTCGGTCAGCGCTTCAACGCGCTCAAAGCGGTCGTTGAGGGATTGTTGGATCAGGCAGCAGGTGCGGGGCCAAGCGACGCCGCTCTCGCCGCCGAAGCCATCGACATTTCGCTGCCCGGAACCCGCCGTCTTACCGGCGCCGAACATCCCATCACCAAGACGCTGAATGAAATCACCAGCGTTTTCGCAGCGCTCGGCTACTCGGTCGGTGTCGGCCCCGAGGTCGAAACCGACTTCTACAACTTCGAGTGCATGAACTTCCCTCCCGGCCACCCGGCCCGCGACACGCAAGACACGCTCGTCGTCGCCGGCCAGGAGCGCCGCGCCCAGCGTGACCGGCTTTTGCTGCGTACACATACTTCTCCCGTGCAGATGCGGACGATGGAGTCGCAGCCGCCTCCGGTGCGGATTGTCATTCCGGGCAAAGTACATCGCAACGACGCCGCCGACGCAACCCACTCACCGATCTTTCATCAGGTGGAGGGCCTGTGCGTGGACACGAATATCACCTTCAGCGACCTCAAAGGCACATTGGACCACGCCATGAAGGCGCTCTTCGGCTCAGCGGTAAAAACGCGCTTCTTTCCCTCCTTCTTCCCGTTCACCGAGCCGAGCGCGGACGTGCAGATCAGTTGCATCTTCTGCGGCGGCAAAGGCTGCCGCAAGTGCAAGCAGTCCGGCTGGATCGAGCTGCTCGGCTGCGGCATGGTGGACCCTGCTGTCTTTGCCTTCGCCGCGGAAAAACAGCCAGCCTACGATCCCAAAAAGATCTCCGGCTTCGCTTTCGGCATGGGCGTCGAGCGCATCGCAATGATGAAGTACGGCGTGTCGGAGATAGGCCAGTTTTATGCGGGAGATATGCGGTTTCTTTCACAGTTTGTTTAGCAGGCTCGCGCGCTGCGCGCGATGGCAAGTTGGCAGGTTGGCGGCATGAGCAGAACACGGCATTATCGCGATCTGATCGCATGGCAGAAGGCAATGGAGCTTGCCCGTGCCATCTACGCGCAGACCGAGGAGTTTCCAAAATCCGAAACCTTCGGGCTGCGGATGCAACTGCGCCGATCTGCCGTGAGCGTAGCCAGCCACATCGCCGAAGCGCATGGGCGGCTCAACGATGCCGAGATGCGCAAGGGACTCGGAGCAGCGCGCGCTGCCATCAATGAATTGCAGACGCAAACTGAACTGGCAGCGAGCCTGGGCTTTTTTCAGAGTGCTACGAGTGAAGACTTGCTGGACCTCGGTACGCGTGTGGCCAAGCTGATCAATGGCCTCCTCGGAGTGCTTGATGTTGACACGGAACACACCGAGGCGCGCGAACCTGCCAACTTGCCATCGCGCCAAGCGCGCCAACCCGCGAAATGAGAACTTGAATCGATGAAGATACTGACAAAATGGCTTCGTGCAATCTTGCCGGGACTGCCTGTAGATGATGCACAACTCGCAGAAGACCTGACCCTGCGCGGTATCGCCGTTGAAGGCATTTACAATCTCGGCGAGGGCAATGGCTCCCTCTTCGAGATGGACATCACCACCAACCGCGTCGACGCGATGAACCACTACGGTGTTGCGCGCGAGGCTGCGGCAATCTATGGTCTGGCTCTACCCGCGCTCGATTTTTCGCTGCCCGAATTCCGTCCAGCGCCGATTCCCTATTCAATAAAGATCGAATCCCAAGACGCCTGCGGTCGCTTCACCGCCCGCGTCCTCCGCGATGTCACCATCGGCGACTCACGCGACTGGTTCCCGGGCGCTGAAGTCTCCACTTACTTCACGCTCCTCGAACAGAAAAAAATCTCCAACGCAGTCGATGCCTCCAATTACGCCTGGCTCCTGATGGGACAGCCCACGCACACCTTCGACCTTGACAAGATCGAAGGCGGCATCGTCGTGCGCCGCGCCAAGAAAGGCGAAAAGCTCAAGACCCTCGACGGTGTCGAGCGTACTCTCGACCCCGAAGACCTCATCGTCGCCGACCACGTCAAGCCCCTCGGCCTCGCCGGAGTGATGGGCGGCTGGGATTCAATGATCACCCCCGCGACGAAAAATGTGCTGGTCGAGGCGGCGTGGTTCGATCAAGTCGCCGTGCGCAGAACAGCGCGCCGTCACGGCCTGCACACCGACGCTAGCCATCGCTTCGAGCGCGGGGCCGACTTCAACGCCGCGCCCGTTGCCTCGGCTCTCGTCAGCAAAATTCTTCTCGCCAATGGCGGCTTCATCGAAAGCGATCTCGTCGATGTCCGTGTGCCTGCCATCGAAGCGCGCACCGCAAATCGCAAACCCATCGCGCTGGCGCTCAGCGAAGTGAAGCGTATCCTCGGCACAACCACTGACACCGAGGGAATTGCCACGCAAACAATCGAGAATGTGTTATCGGCTCTCGGATGCGAGTTAGCGAATCAGCGAGTCAGCGAGTCAACCGCCGGTACTGGCACGACTCAAGATACATGGCACGTCACCCTTCCCAGTTGGCGTCTCGACCTAGACCGCGAAATCGACCTCATCGAAGAAGTCGCCCGCATCTACGGCTACAACCGCTTTGCCAACACGCTGCCGGCCTTCGGCGAAGGCGTCCGCGCGCTGCCCTGGGCCGAGAAAGAATCCGAAATCCGGCGTACCCTGCTCGCGGCCGGCTTTCACGAGGCCATCGCCAGCACCTTCTGCTCGACAACCGAGGCCGCGCTTGCCGCGCCGCAGCCCGGCCTCGTCGTCCCGCTCGGCAACCCCTTAAGCGACGAGGCCGGCGTATTGCGCCCCTCGCTCGTCCCCGGCATCCTTACGGCCATCACCGGCAATCTCCATCGTGACGTGAGCGATGTGCGCCTCTTCGAGGTAGGTACCGTCTTCAGTGGCAGCACTGAAAAAGTCGACGAGCGCGCAGCGCTGGCTTTCGGAGCATCCGGTGCTTTGGCTGTTCAAAGCCCGCTCCACGCCCCCCGAGCCATCGAGTTTCACGACCTCAAAGGCGTCGTCGAGCAACTCCTCGCCCGCTTCCAGTTCAAGGCCGTTTATTTTGACCGCTTCCCGGCAGAAGCTGGTCTCACACCCCAGTGGCTCCATCCGTATCGCTCGGCCCGTGCAGCGGTTGATGGAACAACCGTTGGTTGGTTTGGCCAATTGCATCCCCGCGAGGCCGCGACGCGCAAGCTCAAGGAGCCGGTGCTGGTAGGCGAGATCTATCTGGACCGCCTCTACAAACTGCCGCTGCGCAAGCCCATCGCGCGAGAGGTCTCGCGCTTCCAGTCCGTGCGCCGCGATTTTTCTCTGATTCTCGACGAAAGCATCGCGTGGGAGAAGATCGATCAGTCGCTGGCCGGCCTGCAGATCCCGGAATTGGTTGACTGGCGCGTGCGCGAGGTCTTCCGCGATGCCAAGCTGGCCGGCGAATACTCGTTGCTACTCGGCGCGACCTTTCAAGCGCAGGACCGCACGCTGCGCGAAGAGGAACTGCAGAGCTTCCAGGCGCAGGTGGTAGAAGCTGTTGGCAAAGCAGGGGCGCGGCTGAGAACATAGCTCCCTCCACAGGGAGATTTGGCGCTATACTTGGGCGAATCGCAGAGCTGGACAAAAAATCCAGACAAGTACACGGAGGGTTTCATGTCGCAGTTTTCCTTTGAATCAGGTGTTGATGAAGAGCTCCAGCCTCGCCAGCCTGAGCCGTACCAACAGGCCTATGATGAGCCTGCGCCGGAGCCGGTCGCACCCCCGCAGACGCTTTCGCTGAGCGTAGATGAGTTTTCAGCGCTCGAAGAGCGGGTCTTGCGCGCCGTTGATCTGGTCAAGCGGGAGCGCGTCGCCCGCGCGGCTGCCGAGGCCAAGGCAGCTCATTTTGAGACGCTCTCCGCCCAGGCGGAAGAACGCGCCGCACATTTTGAAATCCAACTGCGCGAACAGGCGCCTCTGGTGGAAGAGCAGCAAAAAGAGCTGAGTGCCCTGCGTGCCGAACGCGACCACGTACGTGTGCGTGTCGAGCGGCTGCTTTCGCAACTCGATACTCTGGAACTGTGAGGCAAACGTGGCTTCCGATCGGGCAACGGGCAGGGATGGCTACGTCTCAGTCCAGATCTATGATCAGACCTATTACCTCTCTGGCCGCGAGGCCGACGCGGCGCATATCCGCCGTCTGGCCGCGCGGGTAGACAGCACCATGCGCGCCGTTGCCAAGCAGGGGCGCACCGTCGACTCGCTGCGCGTAGCGGTGCTGGCCGCGCTGAATCTGGCCGATGAGCTATCGCAGGTCTCGCAGATGCAGGCCGCCCCGCAGCCCCGCGCCGATTCCCGCCAGGCCCGCACTCGCGCCGCTAACCTCCGCGGGTTGCTGGACGAAGTGCTCGCCGGCGAGCGGATGACCGGCTCATAATCTACTAATTCCCCGAGTTTTTGTTGGCTGTTTTCCTGGTTGTTTTTTTGGAGTACGCGCATGGTACGGAGTCGTCGTTTCACTCATCTGCCCGGTTGTGTCGCCTTGGTAGCTTTTCTGTTCTGCACAATTCCCCTTCGCGCTGCCGGCGGCCCCTCAAGCGATGCGCCCAAGCCGGGCGAGCCAGCCGACCCCAAAGCGAGAAAAACATTTGCCGAGGCCGTCGAGTGGCAGCACAAAAATGCCATCATCGAAGCAATCGACCAATACCGCAAGGCTAACAAGCAGGATGGCGGCCACTGCACGGAATGCCTAAAGCGCGCCTATTCTCTGGCGCTGAACAATGGCCTATACGACCAGGCAGCCGATGTGGCGCGAGATTGGCTGGCGATATCCGCGACAGATGCAGAGAAGGGATTCAACCATTACCGGCTTGCAGTTGCCTTGCAGCGAAAGGGCATCGCAGATAAAAAAGACAAGTGCTTCAGCGATAGCTGCGAGGAGTTCAAGGCCTCGGCAGATCTAATGCCATCGCTCTCGCTGACTCACTACATGCGCGGCGTTTCGCTGGCGCATCTGCACCAGGATGATGCGGCGCGCGCCGAGTTTGACGCCTTCCTCAAGCAAGACACGCAGAATCCGGATATGCGCCAGCGTGCCGGACGTTACCGGGAGAATATTGAACTGGCCCGCGCCAAGATGGCGCCGCCGTTTTCTGTCACTACGATTGATGGCCAGCACCTTTCAATGGATGACTTGGCTGGCAAGGTGGTGCTTCTTGATTTCTGGGCCACCTGGTGCGGCCCCTGTCGCGAGGCTCTGCCCCATGTAAGGCAGATTGCGCAGAAATTTGCCGGTCAGCCATTCGTGGTGCTGAGCGTGAGCCTTGATAATGACGAGTCCAAGTGGCGGGATTTTGTAGCGAAGAACGAAATGACCTGGCTGCAGTATCGCGACGGCGGATTCACTGGCCCGCTCTCCAGGCAGTTCAACGTGCAGGCTATTCCAGCCACTTTCACCATTGACGCGGACAGCGTACTCGATGATCAGCATGTGGGCGACGCAAACATCGAGGGCAAGCTCAAGAAGCTGATTGCGAAAGCCGTCGAGGCGAATAGCCACAAACCCGCGCCTGTCCCGTCAGGCAACGCCACTGGTGGAACACAGTAAAGTTAGCGGCTCGCCATGATAACTCTCCACAGTATCTCTCCAAGTCGCGCCAAAAAATGTGCAGATACAGCGGTTCTCCGAACCTCAACAAGTCTATCGAAAATGCTCGAATACCCCGCATGGAATCGGCCTGGAAAACTACCACAATCCGCCGGCTTCGGACAAGACTTGCAATTCCCGGCCAGTACCCATAGACTCCGCAATAGAAGACGGCCTGCAAAGCAGGTGGGTGATCAACGCTGGTTGAACCAACATTCATGAACAGGGGCTCGACTCGAAAATCGGTTCTGTGTGCCGTGTCCGCCAGTCCGGAATGCCTAATGAACCGCGGAGA
>CAZHKN010000250.1:7237-7521 GCA_964532725.1 uncultured Occallatibacter sp. | reverse complement strand
GCAAAGTACGTTACGGCGATCATCACCGAGCGTGGCGTGCTGCACGCGCCGTATGCGGAGTCGCTACAGGATTTGGAACTGACCGCAAAGTAGGAATCTGGCACAAGTAGGATCATCCCACTTGTGCCACTCTCCTATAAGTGCTACTCTCCCAGTATGCCGACTGTCCCTGTTTTGAAAAATACCGATTTTGAACTTGTGACCGAGTTTGCGCAGCCGGACGCGAAGAAGCGGCTCTCGCTGGGCGAAGCCCGATGGTGACCGCAGGAACACGGCCACCCTTC
>CAZHKN010000250.1:0-7227 GCA_964532725.1 uncultured Occallatibacter sp. | reverse complement strand
GGCTCTCGCTGGGCGAAGCGTTGGGCGGAGCCACGGCCTTCAGCATCTACCGCAATCCGCTTGGGCAGTTGATTCTGGACCCGGTGAAGACGGTTCCCGCGTCCGAGATGTGGCTGTATGAGAATCCGGAGGCGCTGGCTCAGGTAAAGCAGGGCCTGCGGGATTCGGCAGAGGGAAAGGGCGTTTACCTCGGCTCGTTCGCCAAGTACGCAGAAGAATAGCGATGCAGCGTACGCTCCGATTTACTCCGACAGCCAACGTGCAGTTGACAGCACTGGAAGAGAGTCCCTCCCTAGCCGGGTTGCTTGGGCAGATCCGCAAAGCTCTCGGTTATTTGGAAATCGATCCGCACCATCCCGGCTTGCAAACCCACGAATTTCTCTCGCTCTCGGGCGCAAACGGAGAGAAAATCTTCGAGGCATACGCGCAGAACAATACTCCCGGCGCATACCACATCTTCTGGCATTATGGACCCGATGAAATCAAGGGCAAGAAGCGAATACCGGTGATTGCCATTGTTGCAATTACACGGCATCCGTAAGCGAACTCACTGATCGCAAAACGTGGCCTGGACCAAGTGATTTGGTAATTGTCGCTGAACGAGTGCAGGCGAGACGCCTGCACAACAGCCGGTCTGGAGACCGGCGCTACATTCCGGCTCGCGCTGCATTCCGGCTATTTAGATAATCACGCCGTCACGGTGCTAGCACCAGTATGGAGCTGAGAGCTAACTTGCCGGAAAGCGCCCGGTCCGAACGCCGACTTTGCGCAAAAAATCGTCGAGCGTGCGGCCTGGCTCATCGGTAAATGTCGCGCCGGTACGGGTACATTTGCGGATGCGATCCAGGCGAAAGCTGCGGAAGTCATTACGCAGCTCGCACCATGCGACCAGTGTCCAAACCGCACCCCAGAAATTGAGGGCGAGCGGATGCACGGCGCGACTGGTTGGCTTGCTGTCTTCATCGGCATACGTGAGCCGGAGCACCGCGTGGTCGGCTATCGCCAGTTTGATTGCGTCCATCACCGGATCGAGACCGCGATGACCATGAACGGCCGGAGCGTAAACCTGCGTCGAGTTGACCTCGGCCCGCCGCTCCTTGGGCAGAGCAAGAATCACCTTGTCGAGCGCCGGACCCGCGGCATCGGCAATGCGTTGCCCGCCAAAGGCGCGCGCCATGCGCAGGCCTACGACCAGGGCTTCGACTTCTTCAGGAGTGAACATGAGCGCAGTCAGCTCAAAAGAGCGGTCGAGCGAGTAACCGACGCCGGCCTCGCCGAGAATGGGGATGCCGGAGAGTGAAAGATCGCGGATGTCCCGGTAAACGGTTCGCTCAGATACATGGAGCAACTCAGCAAGACGCGCGGCGGTGGTAAGCCGCCGCGCGCGCAGGTGTTGCACGATCTGGAAGAGCCGGTCAGCGCGACGCATGATCTCCTTTGTATCAGCTTTGCGGCTGCGCCGGCTCAGGCGTGCGTTAGGTCGTGCCGTGTAGACCCACCCGGTTGCCTTCCGTATCGACGATGTGGGCATATGCGCCCATGCCGGGCGGCAGCGCGGTCCGAGGCAGCGCAACGGAACCGCCAGACGTGGCGACTCTGGTCAAGACGGCGTCCAGCTCCGCGCCGGTTTCGAGATAGACCAAGGTGCCTGAGCTCGAAGGGTTAAATGCGGGGGCTTTCTTGAGGCAGCCGCCGGTGGCAGTTTCGCGGTTGTAGGGGAAGATGGCCATCTCATGCACGTCCGTCTTATAGTCTTGCAAGTTGACGCCAAAGATGGTTTCGTAAAAGGCGCGCGCCCGGCCAAGGTCGAGCGCAGGAATTTCAAACCAACTGATTACTTTGTCCATGCAAAGGATCATGCGCCGGGACTCCTGACAGCGTGGTGTCAGGAGTCATCTATCTAATCTCGGATAGTACGCGATTGTCAGCCACTCAGCAGCAATCCTCGAATTACGCGCGCCCAGCGAACTCGCCGTTTTCCGTATATACCTTTACCTTTTCACCGGTCTCCACAAATAGCGGGACCTTGATCTCAAGTCCAGTCTCCAGTCGCGCGAGCTTGGTCACGTTGCCACTGGTGTTGCCGCGCGCGCCGGGTTCGGTGTAGCTGACCTCCAACTCGACCTGGTCGGGGAGCTGCAGGCCGATGGGATTGCCGTTGAATTTATGCAACTGAATGATCGCGCCCTCGACCAGATATTCGAGCGCGTTGCCGACCATATCGGTGTTCAGGGTGTGAGTCTCGAAGCTCTCCTGATCGAGGAAGTGCGAGCCGTCGCCGTCGCTATAAAGGTAAGAGGCCTCGACCAACTCGAGATCCGGCTCCTTGAAGCGGTCGCCGGCCTTGAAGGTCTTATCAAAAACCGCGCGCGTCAGCAGGTTGCGCATCTTGAGGCGGACGAGAGTCTGGCCGCCGCGCGCCGTGGGGGTGGAAACCTCGGCTTCCAGGCAGTAATACGGGGTGTTTTCAAACTCGAAATACATCTTGCGCTTAACGGTGATGGCTTCGATCAGTGCGGCCATTGGTTCCTCAAGGAATGTTTCTAAAGATTTTTGGAAGACGCAAAACCGATGAGTCAGGCTCGTGATCCCATGTCGATTATAGGGCGGCGGGTGGCGCTCTCAGAAGCTGGCTGGCGCCTCAGTTGGCATTTCCGCTCCCTATCCGCTGTTCCGTACTTGCTGGCCGTACCGCACTGTGCTCAAATCGAGGAGATGATTGAAGTCCGCGATGAATGCCCGCTCGACTGGGAAGCTGTTTATGAGGCTGTTTCGTCTGCCTTCGGCCAATTGGCCGAGGCTGAACTGGTAAAAGCATTGCGCGAGGCCGGCGATAGCGTCCTCTCTCTGGTGGCCGAGGAGGACGGCCAGATTGTCGGCCATATTCTGCTCTCCAGGATGGAAGCTCCATTTCCGGCATTGGCGCTTGCTCCCGTATCAGTTATTCCCGCACGGCAGCGGAGCGATATTGGATCAGCCCTGGTGAAAGGCGCTGTGAACCGTGCTTGCAGCGAAGGCTGGGAGGCTATCTTCGTTCTGGGTGATCCGGAGTACTACGAGCGGTTCGGTTTTGACAGAGAGGCAGCCACAGGTTTCACGTCCCCCTACGCCGGAACTCACTTTATGGTGCTCGAGCTATCGCCACCGCTCTCTGCTAGAACCGGGGAGCTGCACCACGCGCCAGCGTTTGCAGCACTCAATTAGGAGCCACTCGTCAGCCCATACAAAAATTCAACCTGGGACAGTACCGAAACAGGCCTGCCTGTGACAGGAATGAGCCGGATCCCTGAAATTCACTGTTGTGACCGTCGTACCCAGCTCAGCTGGGAATTGACTCAAAAACCTCCACGGAAAACTTGCGTCAGATAGGATTCAGGCATACGATACAGGTTTGCAGCAAGAAAAATTCATCGTTTATTAACAATAGGGACGGTTGGCATTGCGGCACGTTGCACTGATTTATAACCCGGAATCCGGCCAACATTCCCCAAGGCGGAAGGCAGTCATCGAAGAGGCGCTGGCGGTACTGCGCGCCGCGGGCGTTGAGGCCGAGGCTCTGGCGACCAATGCACCGGGAAGCGCCGGGGTGCTGGCAGCGGAGGCGATCGAGCAGGGCTGCGATGCGATCTTCGCTTGCGGCGGCGACGGCACGGTGCATGAGGTGCTGCAATCGGTTGTGGGTACAGAAGTAGCGCTAGGGGTGGTTCCGCTGGGCACAGCGAACGCGCTGGCTGCCGATCTGGGGCTGGGCGTGGGTCCGCGCGCCGGGCTTGGTTCAGGGTTGGGTTCTGGAATTGGCAATGGAGGACTGACGCCTGCCAAAGCGGTGCGGATGCTGCTCGAGGCCGAGCCGACGCGAGTTTCCGTGGGGCGTATTTCCTATCGGGAGAGCGCCGGCGGCACGGCGGCACGGTATTTCACGGTGACAGCGGGCATCGGCGCGGATGCGCTGTTGATGTCGCGCATGGATGCGAGGCTGAAGCGCAAGCTGGGCTATATTTTGTATCTCATCGAGGGTTTGCGAGTGATGATCCTGCACTCGTTTCCCTTGTTCGCGGCGGAGATTGCCGAAGAGCACGCAGGCCCGTCACGGACCATCAACGTTTCGCAGCTTTTGTCGGTGCGGATACGGGATTTTGGCGGGGTGCTGCACCATCTGGCTCCGGGAGCCTCACTGCGCAATGGACATTTGCGGCTGGTGGGCTTCAAGACCCGCAGCCGCTGGCATTATTTCCGCTTCATTCTCGCTGTCCTGCTGGGGCGCCAGACCTTTGCGCGCCAGATTGAACTCACCGACGCGGTTTCAGTGGATTGCCAAGAGCTGCCCGGCTCAAAAACACGCATCTTTGTTGAAGCAGATGGCGAGCTGCTGGGCGAGCTGCCCGCGAAGATCCAGATTGTGCCGCGCGCTTTGACGCTGCTGATTCCTGCGCAAGCCGAGCGATGAGCTAACGTAATGGCGTTCCAACTGCAACCCCTGCGACCGGAGCGGGCGCGGCAGACCTCAGTTGGTCAAGATCGGTGAGAACACCTTGCCAGCGTACTGCATTTTTCTTTGTCTCAACGGGAATTGAGAGATCCGAATAAAACTGAAGAATATTCTCGCGCAGTTGCGGCGCTGTCTGCTCGAAGTGATTGGCAGACAGCTCAGCGAGCAGAGTTGCATAGGCCTCGTCGGTGAGCGAGTATTCTCCTGCTGCGGCTAGCTGTCCGCTATCCAGGTCGAAGTTTGGCAAAACCAGCGAGTTGGCCCGCACTTCTTCCAGATAGGCGCGGTAATGATCGGTGGTCGTGTCGATACTTTTGATATACAAATCTTCTGTTTGCGGAGTCGGACTATCAAATCCAAGACCTTTGAAGGGACCAACTCTCGGTACATAGCGCAGCAGCGTGGATAAGATGCGGATGCCGAGTCCCGGCTTGGTATACGTCTTGCCCCAGTCTCTTTCATAGTCGGACCGGGAGAGGCGATATAGAAATTGCTTGCGGTTGAAGTTTGGCGTCTCGCGCAACAGATCTTTCTTATGCGCTTCAAGCGCGACTTGCGTCATCTGCGGAATCGCGTGACCGACGGCGAAGCGATAAGAGCCAATTGCCAGGTCTTCGTGGGCCAGGGCGTCCTTCAAATCCATACCATAAACAACCGGAAATACCCTCTCCAACAGCGGCTCGGAGACCATGAAGCCGATAAAGTCGTGGTACTGCTGCGGCGCATAGCGGTTTCTGGCTACCTGCACGGTGTCGAATCCGAACTCTGTTTTCAAATGCGCGGTTCTGTCATCCGCATATCGCACCGACTTGCCATACACTGCGCGCAGCTTTGGATAGCGGATCGCTACGGCCTGGTTTACCGCTGGATGTCCATTGGCGTCTGCCGTGTAGTGCGAGAGCGCGCCGAGCGCAAAGGCATACTCGTTCACATCCTGGCTCTCGGCCAGCAACTCATGAACGAAATCTCCGCTTCGAACATAGTGCACCAGATTGCTGAATTGTTTGCTCCCGAATGGGTAGTAGCCAAGATCCTGAATTACCGAGCCGCCGTAGGCGTAGGCATGGGCCTGCTTCAACTGGTCAGGGTTGAGGCCCGGGAAGCGTTTGAGCAACAGCGGTTGAATCTCAGACGACCAAAGGAGATCGACAATCTCCTCGTGCGTCAAGACCGAGTACGCAAACGAATTCCCACCCATGCACAACAGGGCAAACAGCAGCGCAACAACGCGAAAACACTTGCGGCGGCGCAACAAGGTATTAGTCAACTTTCGTTTTGATGGCAAGGCTCAGATCTGGCCAAGGACAACAAGGATCACAATAATCACCAGCACCAATCCCAGACCTCCGGACGGGTAGTATCCCCAACTCCTGCTATGCGGCCAGCTAGGCAGAGCGCCAAGCAGCGCCAGAATCAACAGCACGATCAAGACGGTTCCAAGCATTTGTTACTCCTTTCAAATTTGCAAGCATTCTTTCCATGCCGAATTGAGTTTTTCACGCTTCTCGACCTCAATCTGAGCAATTCAATACGGAAGAGATCGGCGGCCTCCAGATCGCCGGTTGCGCAGGCAGCGTAAAGGCTGCGATCATCGCTGCAAAGATCTTTCGGAGTTCTGATTATGAATCTGCGCCTGCTTACTGCTGCGGCTCTTACCTTTTCTGCTGGCCTGTTTGCTCAACAACCCGCCTGGCAGCCCGCGCCCGGCCACATTACATTGCCGCTTTGGCCGAATGGCGCTCCGGGAGCGCAGGCCAATCCGCCGGCTGAAGTAAATGCCACTACCGCCAAAGACAAAATCGTCGCCGGCAAAGCTGTTTTGCGTCTGGGCAACGTCTCCGCACCGACGATTACGTTGTATACGCCCAGCGGCAAGAACACCGGCGCGGCGGTCGTGGTGTTTCCCGGCGGCAGTTATCGGATTCTGTCCATCGACCTGGAAGGGACCGAGGTTTGTGAATGGCTGAATTCGGCGGGGATCAACTGCATTCTGCTCAAGTACCGCGTGCCGGACTCGGGACCTTATCCCAAATCGTCAGCGGCGTTGCAGGATGCGCAGCGCGCCGTCGGCATGGTGCGCGCTCACGCAGCCGAATGGAAGATCGACCCCAGCAGGATCGGCGTTTTAGGCTTTTCCGCGGGCGGCCATCTGGCTGCCGCGCTCTCGACGCATTTCGAGCAGCGCCTTTATTCGCCTGTGGACGCGGCGGACCAACTCAGTTGCCGGCCGGACTTTTCCGTGGTCCTCTATCCCGGCTATCTGGCGCTGGCGGACAAGAACTTCGCCGCGAACCCAGAGATCAATCCAACCGGGAAGACGCCGCCTACATTCATTGCGCAGGCCGAGGACGATCCGGTGCATGTGGAGAATGCGCTGGTCTACTACCAGCAGCTCAAGAACGCGAAAGTCCCGGCGGAATTGCACATTTATGCCGAGGGCGGACATGGCTACGGCCTGCGCCGTACATCGTTGCCGGTGACCACCTGGCCGGCGAGCGTCGAGACCTGGTTGAGAACCATTGGCGTGCTTCCCATCGACTGAGTCCGGTCCGGCTATAACGAAGCCTGGGATGGTTTATCTCGAAAGCATGACCATCAAGTTGACGCGAACAGCCGTCGCCGGTGCCCTCGCGCAAAACTCACCCGGACACAAGCGCCCTGGTTTCGCTCTACAATCACTTTCATGCTGCTTGCTGTTCTTACCGTCTCCGACCGTTGCTCGCAAGGGCTGTTTACCG